>NZ_WHOA01000104.1 GCF_013141715.1 Paenibacillus phytorum
CATCTGTTGCTGCCAGCGTCACAATTGCTTCCTTAGACCATCCTTGAACATCACTTGCCTTTGTCAACGGAGCCATTTTGTCAATCTTCACATAAATGATTTTTGTCGCTTCCGTGTTGCCTACTTTATCTACAGAATAATAAGATACTTTATTATTGCCTTCTTGACTAACAGTAACGACAGTTCCGGACACGAAAGCTTGGTCGTTCAAAGAATAGAACGTATTTGCCACTCCCGTTTCATTATCGGTTGCCGACAATGTTACTGCTGCATTTTGATTCGTCCAATCCGTTGGTGCAGTTGCTGTCGTTACCGGTGCCTCAGTATCGATGATCAGCTTTGCCTCAACTGTATTGGAAGGACCCGATTCACCAAATGAATTACTATACGAAGATACATAATACAGGTGGTTCGCATAAGATAGGTTATTTACTGTGTAAGACAGGTTGTTTAAGTTTTTAACCAGCAGTACCGGTTGTCCATTTACAATTTCATATACGTTATAACCATTAGCGTATGTGATAAAATTCCATGTAATTACAGCGCTTGTTGGACTTAGCAGCCTCAAACCTGCCACTGGAGACTGCATATCAGGGTAAATAATATCAAATGTTAACCGATTGGAAGGTGCAGACTCACCAAAACGTGTATTATAAATGACTAATTCATAATTATGCGTTTTCTCACTCATGTTGTAGATCTGGGTTGTTAGAGCCGTACCTTTATAGATTAACTGACGTGTTCCGTCTGTCACTTCATATACACGATATTCATTAGCCCAAGTTGCTGTCGTCCAAGTTAATGTCAGATTATTAGCGTTCGTGACTGTTCCTTTCAATTGTGACGGCTGAAGTACCGGCCATGTCAAAGTGAAAGCTGAGATACCCGCCTTCGGCGATTCACCGAAACGATCACTATAGGAGTAAATCTCATAATTGTAGTCACCTTCTGGCATGTTGGTAAACGTTAAGGTTGTACCCGTTTGTGTTTTTTTCAATTCTCTTTGACCATCTACGATTTGGTAGACACGATAAGCCGTAGCGTAAGTTACGGTTCCCCATTTTAAAGTAATGTCATTGCCATTCGTCACACTTTTCGTCACATTACCCGGTGCTTCCATGATCGGATGTACCAGTGTAAATGAGAGCTCTCCTCCCTCCGGAGACTCACCAAAGCGACTGCTGTATGAATGAATTTCATAGGTATAGTCTCCAGCAGGCATGTTGTAAAATCCTACCGCAGTGCCGGTCTGTGTACTTTTCAGCACTTTTTGGCCATCTACTACTTGATAAACTTTATAGGTATTAGCATAAGTTGAAGTTCCCCACAATAAAGAAATGTCGTTGCCATTCGTTATACTTTTCGTCACATTAGCCGGTGCTTGCATGATCGGATGTACCAGCGTAAACGTGAGCTGGCGTCCCTCCGGGGACTCACCAAAACGGCTGCTATAGGAATGCACTTCATAGGTATAGTCGCCTGCTGGCATGTTGGTATATGTTACAGTTGTTCCGGTCAGTGTGCTTTTCAACACCTTTTCACCATCAACTACTTGATATACTTTATAAGATGTAACGTAAGTTGAAGTTCCCCACTTTAAAGTAATATCATTACCATTCGCAATTGTCTGCGTTAATGTAGCAGGTGCCTGCATCACAGGGAAATCCAAGGTAAAGCTTACACTTGCTCCATCTGGAGATTCCCCGAATCGAGTTCCGTAAGAATGAACTTCATACGTGTATTCTCCTTCAGGCATGTTTGCAAATGTAACTGATGTTGCAGTTTGTGATTTCTTCAGAACTTTCTCACCGTTAATTACTTGATAAATGTTATAGGATGCTACGTTAGCAACGGCCCCCCATTGCAGGGTGATATCATTGCCATTCACAATCGTTTGAGTCACTTGATCCGGTGCAGCTGTCCAGTTCTGATCTAGCGTAAAACTAACTTGACTTCCCTCTTGTGATTCACCGTAACGAGTGCTGTATGAATGGACTTCATACGTATAGTCGCCCGCAGGTGAACGAAGATAACTTACGGAAGTAGTGGTCACAGTGCTTTTCAATACCTTCTGACCGTCAATGATTTGATATACCTTATAAGAGTTGGCATAAGGAACTGTTCCCCACTTAAGGGTAATGTCATTACCGTTTGCAATCGTCTGGGTCAGACTTCCCGGCGCTTGCATCACTGGGAAAACCATGGAGAGGTTCACTTTACTTCCTTCCAACGACTCTCCGAATTTAGTACTCACAGAGTGAACAACATACGTATGATCCCCGGCTGTCACATTCGTGTATGTTACTGTCAACGTGGTCACTGTGCTTCTTAAAACCTCTGTACCATTCACAATCTCATAGACTTTGTAACTGTTAGCATAGGGTACTGTATCCCATGTTAAAACCACGTCGTTACCATTCTGTACATTAGTTGCCAGATTACCTGGTCCTACCATTGTCGGCAGAATCAACTTAAAGCTAACTTCTGCTCCCTCAGGGGATTCTCCTAAAATTGTTGAATAGGAATCAACTACATACTGATAGTCTCCGCCAGGAATGTTTGTATAGGTAATAGTTAAGCCGGTTAGCGTGCTTTTCAAAACTTTTTGACCATCAATAATCTGGTACACTTTATAGCTTGTTGCGTAAGGTACCGTGGTCCACTTTAATGTAAGATCATTCACATTCGCCAAACTATAGGTCAGGCTAGCTGGAGCTTGCATCGTTTGACCGTTCAAAGTGAAAGTTAATTTCGTACCCTCTAGAGATTCTCCAAATCGTGTTGAAACCGTATAAACTTCATACGTATAATCACCAGGCTGCATATTGGTATAAGATACCGTTGTTGTAGCTACTGTGCTTTTCAATACTTTTTGACCATTTACTATTTGATACACTTTATAGCTGTTACCATTTGCTGCTGCGTCCCAGTTTAAAGAAAACGCCGTAGCCGATGTTACACTCTGCACCAAATTGGTTGGTGGCAGTATCGTTGGAAGTACGATAGAGAAAGTTACCAGGCCACCTTCAGCCGATTCTCCAAATCGTGTGGAATTCGAGTGAATTTCATACGTGTAATCTCCTGCTGCCAGATTTGTATAAGTTACTGTCGTACCTGTCACCGTGGATTTCAATACTTTTTGACCGCCTGAAACTTGATACACTTTGTAATTTGTTGTATTTGCAACAGCAGTCCATGTTAATACGACATCTGTCACATTTTGAACCTTTGCAGTCGGATTTCCCGGAGCTGCCATGGTTACAGCATCTACCGTAATCGATACCTGGCTCCCTGCCACGGATTCCCCATATCGATCGCTATAGGAATGAACCTCATACTGGTAATCGCCAGCCGACATATTTGCATAGGTCACAGTCATTCCGGTTACTGTACTTTTAAGTACCTTTGTACCGTCTACGATTTGATACACTTTATAAGCCGTAGCATTAGGTGCAACCGTCCATGTCAGTACTATGTCATTTACATTCTGAAATTTGTATGCGAAATTCCCCGGAGCAGCCATGACTACTTCCCCTACCGTTAAGGCAGCTTGTGTTCCTTCAGCTGATTCACCGAAACGGGTGCTAACAGAATGAACCTCGTATACATAATCACCCGCAGGCATGTTAACGTAGGTAATCGTCGTGCCCGTCACAGTGCTTTTCAGTACTTTTTGATCGCCAATAACTTGATAGATATTATAGGAGGTAGCATTGGGTGCAACCGTCCAAGTCAGTACAATATCAGTCAGGTTTTGCAGTTTGGAAGTAAACGTTACCGGAGGAGTCATCGTAACCGATCCTACACTCAAGGAAACCGTACTGCCGTCTACAGACTCGCCAAACAAGTTATTGGACGAATGAACTTCATATACATAATCGCCTGCCTGCATATTCGTAAATGTAACCGTCGTACCGGTTACTGTGTTTTTCAATATTTTTTCTCCATTGATAACTTGATACACCTTGTAAGAGGTCGCGTTGGTCGCAGCGCTCCAAGTTAGTACCAAATCATTCACATTTTGAATTTTAAAAGTTAGGTTGCTTGGTGGCACCATTGTTCCTACGGTTAATGAAATCGTGCTACCCTCGACAGACTCTCCGAAACGGTCACTGAAAGAGTGAACGATGTATGTATAATTTCCAGCGGGCAAATTCATGTAGGATACGGTTGTTCCGGTTATTTTACTGCTTTTTAATACTTTTTGATTATCAATAATTTGATAGACGTTATAGCCGGTTGCATATGCAGCAGTATTCCACTTCAGTGTAACGTCATCGGTAGCCACCGTATACGTTAAACCGCTAGGAGCCGTCATCGTCGGGTAGCCGACAGCAATTTCTACCGGTGCAGAGTTTGGAGATTCTCCGTACAAAGTATGACTAGCTGTTACCGTATATGTATATATTCCCTCTGCGACATTGTTGACGGTAAAAGTTCTCGCTGTCCCCGAATAGACTAACTTTCTTCCGCCTTCTTGATTTACATACAAATTATATGTTTGTACATTAGGAGCTGTTCCCCAGTTCAAAACGATATTATTGCCATTCTGTATGGTGTACGTTAAAGTGGCCGGGGCAATCATATCCGGATAAGTGATATTGATATTCACCGGAGCACATGGGCCCGATTCGCCACCTGAACTTAAAGTAGACACCACATAACTGTAAGAGCCCTCAGTCAGGTCATTCATGGTAAAAGAAGCTGTTGTCGTTGTCCCGACATTGATAAGCTGTCCATAGGTGATGCTGTATACAGTGTATCCTGTAGCTCCATACACCGGACTCCACGTCAATTTCACATCATCAGGCGTCAGAAGTTGAGTAGCAAGATTGCTCGGAGGTAAGATGGTTCCGTTGTCTGTTGCTCCCCACGCATGTAAGGCTGGAAAAATTAATTGAACAAATAAAAGCAGTGTGAGAACCATAGACATTTGTCTTGATTTCTTCATTGACATCTGACTTCCCTTCTTATAATAAGGATTGATAGATCTCAAAAAAAAGAAAAGAACCTTAAACAAGGTTCATAGAAAAACACTATGATTCCCTGTGGTAACCGGCTGCCATTCGCGTTTTTTAATACGCGTTTCAGGCCCTTGGCTTTGCGTCTCACAGTTTCCTGTGATTTGCCCTTTTCACTTGAGATTTCGATACTTCTATCTCTGCCATAATACTATATTCCTAATAGTTTGAATAGGTAAATTTAACTATAAAGTCATACTCCGTATATATTCTAGTACTTTTGATCTTCTTAATTAGTTAAAAAATCAATAATTTTCCTATATTTATAAAACTTGCATTATAATTCGACAATATTTGATTGGATACCCCTTACATAAGATGTTGTATACTATATGAATATCGAACTATTTAGAGTCTTTCCAACTTAAAAACAGACCATGCTTCTACAATCGTAGATAGCATGGTCTATTTTAAGCACCATCAGACTTGCAGGGTGTTTTACAAAATTGATTCTGTCCGTCCGCTATACCTTAGTTAGCAATTCTGCTCCATACAGGGTACTCTTCCAAGTACCCATATTCGTTCAATTCCTTAAGAGCCTTGCGTATGCTATGTTCATCCTCGCCCGATTCACTGGATAGTTCCACTAGATCGTCTAGGTTGATGTTCGGGTTCTCTTTGCAAAACGTAAGCAAGCCCTTTGCAGCCCAGGAAAGTCGATCGTCTTGGAAATCTCCCACCATACGGCGGAATATTTTGTGCGAGACAATTCTCAGCTCCACGAGTTGCTGCAAAGATTTGGTCGCCTGTTTGATATTCATGCGACCGAGCATAGCAATATCAGATAATCCTGGAATATTCGATTCCGAAGAAAAACATTTCAAGACGATAAAGGTCATTTGTGTATAAATATCCATACCGGGATGGTGAAAAACTTCATCTGAAAGATTAAAATGACGCGCTGCGTCCTTAGCTTGTCCGTTGTCCATCTGATGTCCTCCTTTTCATTACCATGGAGTTCACCTACTCATTATTGTTGCCATGATCCGAGGATTGTACTAGCTTTCCCGAATTGTGCCGAGATTGCCGGAATATTTGCGCCAAGCTGAATTTTTTCTGATCATTGGCACCCGGGATCTCCTTCTTTGGCTGGTTGAAATCATCATTCGCTTCATGAGTAGGTTCAATAGGCTCAGCCGACTCCATGTCACTATAGCTGTCTGCTAGAGAAACGGCATTATCCATGTCCGAGTCCATTTCTTTCCCGGGAAATAATTCTACAACAGGTCGCTTATTCGATTGCTCTTCACAAACATATCTTGTCAAAATATCCATGATGCCTTGACTGAAAATGCCTTCCATTTTCAACTGATTCAAATAGTCGATGACCTCAGGCGGTGTATCTGATGGAATATAGAGTGTAATATCCTTACCGGAACGAACGTAAACGGTAGATCTCCGCTTTTTCAATCCGAACCGCTCCCACTCTCGGATACTCCTTTAGAATCAGCACTGGCCGCTGCAGTTTCGTCCTCATGTTTCAGCGCGTGGTCAAGCATAAGAAAGGTGCCTCGCACGTTTCGGAATTGGCTGTGTTCCACGGTATCAAACTTAATGGGCAAGCCCAGCTCGGCGTTTAATTTCTCAATCCAAGGCTGCAACACGACCGCTCCACCGCCGATAAACCAAAATTCGTTGGCGTAGCGAACATGCTTCCAAGAGTTGCGAGCGTATTTCAGCACTTTCTCCGCTAATATGCGCATATGCCGATTAATAAGGCTTGTCATGTCAAAGACAACCTTACCCTCCGCATAAATCTCATACTCTTTGTTGACCAGCATGAGAGTTAATTCCGCAGTGCTTGCGATCAACTCCTCGCCTTGCGAGTTAACCTCGTTGCGAATGCTCTCTAACGCATCATTGAGGTAGATCTTAGCACCAGTAGAGTGCCTCTGATCCAGATCGAGACCGGGTTTGAAGAACGCGATATCCATGTCAACACCACCTACATCCGCGATACCGAAGCCTTTGTGGGATAGATGCGATTTGGAAGTGGCCTCAAGGTCGTAAACACCGGATACATCGTCTATGCTGATATCGGTTGGAAGCGAGAATTCCATTTCCACCGTTATCCCTTTAAATACGGGAGTTGTCCCGAATGTAACGGAATGTACACCTCCTGTAATCTTATGAGCAAATTCCTCGCGGAATTTCGTAATTTCACGAATCGGCAGACCCGTACCCAAGTTGACGGCGGCTTTAATCCGTTTTTTTCCCCGCCTGATGGCATCCTCATGTTTCTTGGCAATGGCATACGCCGCAGCCGTAAGGAGAGTTACCATCGTTTCGGGCCTCTGGGCCTTCTTTTGCACCGCTTTATCCCCTACTATTTCATGAATAATCCCTTCGTCACCGATCGCTAAGTTACCCACGTAAACATGTCGGTACTGATCGCTCTCAATCGAAGGTGATGTAATCTGTACGTCAAGAAAATCCAAGGGATCACCTTGTTCCATCAAAAGAAATCGTTCACCAAACGGTTGCGCTAATACATTAGGAAAAATAAAATTATTGTTCAAATGGTCGTAAATCACTTTAACGTGACTGCTGCCATTATCAATAGACAGCGTGATGGTAGTGGTTAAGACTTCGTTCTTGGTCAAGTCTATTCCCCTCTCCGGTGGCCTTATTTGAGTTTATATAAAGATTCGCGTAACTAGGGCCAATTGAGAGGGTATTTGGAGAAATTGGTATTTTTAGCAGCTAGCTGGAATGAACTTTAAAGTTTAAAGTTTAAGATTCAAGATTTAAGCTTTAAACTGTACGATTTAAACGTTAAGGTTTTAACTTTAAAGTTTAGGATTTAAATGTAAAGTTTAAACTTGATTTCTGGTCGTTTGTAAATGTTGATGCCACGCAGGCTAAACATCGCTTGCCTGTCCGTGGAATGTTGTATTTTCTACAACTTTTAGCAAGCAAATAACACCATTTCCACGCGAATGTTGCAAAAAATACATCAATTCCAGCCAAAAGTAGCTCTACAGCATATAAAGAGGCTAAATTGTTGTACAACATGCAACATCCTTAGCTTGCCAGGAAAAAATCAAGGAAATTGTTGCACGCTGTACAACTTGCCATTATTTTTGACGCAGCATACCGTTGAATCAATGCACATGCAGCCTTTCTGCGATTTGCTTCATGGTCATAGGCCCGAATATGGGAGGCGCCATTTTCTTGTAAACCTTTGCCTACAGCTCAAAAACCCTGCTCCCTTCGTCAAGGAAGAGAACAGGGTTTTTGATCCTATCTAATAAAAATGCTTAGAGACCCAACACACGCCGCTCCTCATCCGAGAACATCCTCGAGCGAGTCAGAAAACGTCGCCCTTCCGGCCCCTCAAGCGAGAACATCCCGCCTCTGCCGGGCACCACATCGATGATGAGCATCGTATTCTTCCAATACTCGTATTGCGGCTTGCTCATATAGAAGGGTGCGCCGCCTATATCCCCTAGCCATACGTCGCTGTCGCCGATAAAGAACTCCCCTTGCGCGTAGCACATCGGAGAGCTGCCATCGCAGCAGCCGCCGGATTGATGGAACATGACAGGGCCATGCTTGGCCTTTACGATTTCGATTAGCTCTAGAGCGGCATCGGTAGCAACAACCTTGCTCACTTCTATCGTCATCGTACGACTCTCTTAGAAGAAGCCCAGTGCGTCGGGGCTGTAGCTGACGAGTAGATTTTTGGTTTGCTGGTAATGAGAGAGCATCATTTTGTGATTCTCGCGGCCAATGCCCGAGCTCTTATAGCCGCCGAAGGCCGCATGAGCAGGATACGCGTGGTAGCAATTCGTCCATACACGGCCGGCTTGAATGCTGCGCCCCATCCGGTAAGCCGTGTTCATGTCGCGTGTCCATACACCGGATCCAAGACCATAGAGCGTGTCATTCGCGATCGCCAGCGCCTCTTCCTGATCCTTGAACGTCGTAACGGAAAGAACTGGTCCGAAAATCTCCTCTTGGAAGATTCTCATTTTGTTATGCCCCTTCAGAACTGTAGGCTGAATGTAGTAGCCTTCGGAAATATCTCCATCCACCTTTGCCCGACCTCCACCGATCAGGCATTCAGCACCTTCTTCCGCACCGATATGGATATAGCTCATAATTTTCTCAACTTGCTCGGTAGAGGCTTGTGCGCCAATCATCGTATCCGTATCCAGAGGGTTGCCCTGTTTGATAGCAGCGACTCGCTTCAAGGCTCTTTCCATAAATTGATCATAAATCGATTCCTGAATTAATGCGCGTGACGGGCTGGTGCAGACTTCCCCTTGATTCAGGGCGAACATCGCAAAGCCCTCGAGCGCTTTGTTGAAGAAAGCGTCATCACTTTTGACCACATCCTCAAAGAAAATGTTCGGCGACTTGCCACCCAGCTCCAAGGTGACTGGTATCAGGTTTTGCGAAGCATACTGCATAATTAAGCGGCCTGTCGTCGTCTCGCCGGTAAAGGCGATTTTCGCGATGCGCCTGCTCGAGGCAAGCGGTTTGCCGGCTTCAAGTCCGAAGCCGTTGACGATATTAAGTACGCCCGGAGGTAGCAAATCTTGGATGAGCTCTATCAGCACCAGTATGGATGCCGGCGTTTGCTCAGCAGGCTTCAGAACGACCGCATTTCCAGCCGCAAGTGCCGGAGCAAGCTTCCATGTCGCCATAAGCAGTGGAAAGTTCCACGGTATAATCTGACCGACGACGCCAAGGGGCTCATTAAAATGGTAAGCCACCATATTATCATCCAATTGGCTGAGCGAACCCTCCTGAGCGCGAATGCATCCTGCAAAATAGCGAAAATGATCGATCGCCAGTGGCAGATCAGCCGCAAGCGTTTCCCGAACCGGCTTCCCGTTATCCCAGGTCTCGGCAACCGCAAGCATTTCCAAATTCGCTTCCATGCGATCAGCTATTTTATTTAAAATGACGGCACGCTCCGTAACGGACGTGTGCCCCCATGCGTCCTTTGCAGCATGCGCGGCATCTAAAGCCAGCTCGATATCCTCTGAAGATGAGCGTGGAACCTCGCAGAAAACACGGTTATTTACAGGTGATGGATTGTCAAAATATTCGCCCTTAATAGGCGCAGTCCACTTTCCTCCGATGAAATTTTCGTACCTTTTTTTAAATGTAACCTTTGATCCGTTTTGTCCAGGTTGTGCATAAATCATTTAGCTCAGCCTCCTTAAAATGGAATACGTCAAATATATTAGCAAGGATCGTGCCAACATAATGAATGCCGTCCAATAAGGCAAAATGGTGAGCGCTTTCTCGATTTTGTTCCGCTCTGAAACAACGGAAGTGTTCCATTTTGGGACATTCTTTCTTTCAGCACTCCATTAATAAAAGCAACTATGATATGATCGGGTTAGGAAACCGATTGCAATGGAGGTGTTTATTTTTGCTATCCGTGGAAAATAACTTTTTATCAGAAGCGACGGCATCTTCTTGGAAGCGCTGTCACGAAATTGGTTTAATGCCCACCGACCCCATTGATGATAACATCTTAACCGGAAGACACATTCAATCTCTATTACAGCAAAACGAGCAAACCATACATTACACGGAGCAAATATTCGAGCAAATGCACACAGGCATCAAGCAATCTGGCCAGATGGCGCTGCTTATCGATTCTGAGGGAACCATTATTCATACGGTCGGAGATATCGATTTCTCCCGCCGGGCGTTAGCGGTTCAGCTGCAAGTAGGAGCAAATTGGGCCGAAAGAAGAAAAGGAACAAATGCCATTGGTGTCGCCCTCACAGAGAAAAAACCCGTACGTGTGCATGCCGAAGAGCATTATTTCAACTCCAATCACTTCTTGACCTGCGCCTCGGCACCCGTCTTCAATTCAATCGGCGAGCTGATTGGTATCATCAATATTAGCGGCAAACAAGAGAATTATCACGCCTATACGTATACACTTGCCTGTATGGCAGCCCTTTCCCTGCAGAACAAAATTCTGCTGGAAGAGTCGAAGAAGGAGCATCTCATTACCCTCAGAGAACTCGAGCATTCCTCACAAAATCATCCTTTGCCGCTGCTCTCTCTAAGCCGGGATAACCACATCATTCGTGCTAATCATACCGCTATCCGCATTGTTGGAAGTGACGCCATTGGCAAAGTGTTTACGAAGTTGGAAGGCTTTTCGATCGAAACCATTCATAATGAGCATCAGAAGCTGTGGCAGTCCGTCTCCATTCAGAAGCAAGCGGAAAACGAGCAGCATTTGTATGCGTTTAGAGATATAGTCGGCACTTGTCCGACCATCATACAGAAGAAAGAACTGGCCAAGAAGGCGGCAGCGACAGATTTTCCTGTCTTATTATTGGGTGAAAGCGGTGTGGGGAAGGAATTGTTCGCGCAATCCATTCATACCGCTAGCCCCCGATCGGCGGAGCCGTTCATTGCACTGAATTGCAGTGCCATCCCGGACAGCTTGATCGAGAGTGAATTGTTCGGATATGCTCGCGGCGCTTTCACGGGGGCGAACAAAGACGGCAGTGCCGGGAAATTCGAGGCCGCGCACAAGGGTACTATCTTCCTCGATGAGATAGGCGACATGCCTCTTCGTGCGCAGGCTGCTTTATTAAGAGTACTCCAGGAAAGCATGATTACTCCGGTAGGCAGCGCGAAGAGCAAAGCAATTGATATTAGAGTCATTGCAGCAACGAATAAGGACTTGGCCACGGAGATTAAGGCGGGCCGATTTCGGGCTGATCTGTATTACCGGTTGAAAGGGATACATATTACGCTGCCGTCCTTACGAGAAAGAAGCGATATTTTGACATTAGCCGTGCATTTACTCCAGAAGCATGCTTCGCCCTGTCCATTCCTAACGGAAGCAGCGCAGCAGAAGCTGTTAACCTACAGCTGGCCGGGCAATATCAGAGAGCTTAGCGGCATTCTTATGCAGGCGGTCTTCCTAGCAGGAGGACAGGCGATTGACGCTGACCATCTAGCGTTCGAAGAACCCCATGAGGCTGTACAAGCAGGATCAGGCAAAGATCACCCCCTCACGTTGAAGGACGCGGAAATCAAGGCGATCAAGAAGGCGCTGAAGGCCTCGGAATGGAACCTTAGCAAGGCCGCCGGACAATTGAAAATCGGAAGAACGACGCTATATCGTAAAATTGAGGAGTACGGCATAACGTTATTTTAAGCGAAATATTAGTTAGACATAGCGCCCTATCTCTTTGAGATTGGGTGTTTTTTTCATCGGTCCGTCAATGGTATGATGGAGCCATATGGATAGGATTTCCTAGGAAAGGAATATGAATTATGTCAAAAGCAGATCATATGCTTTCTATCCTCTGGTTGCTCAAATCTCAAAAGCGAATAACAGCTAAGCAGCTTGCTGAGAAGCTGGAGATTAACATCCGAACCGTCTATCGATACATCGATGCTTTATGTGCCAGCGGAGTCCCTATTATTTCCGATTCCGGGCATCATGGCGGTTATAGCTTGCTCGGTCATTTCAATGAAGCTCCGCTTGTATTTGATCTAGATGAACAAAAAGCATTAATTCACGCAGCCGCTTTTGCCCAGGAGGCAGGGTATCCGTTTGGAGAGAAATTAAGTCAGGCCGTCGCCAAGTTGAAAATGTATACCAATGAAGAACAACGCCATCAAATCAATCTACATGAGCAAGGTCTTGATGTCATTCTCCCCCAAGCTGATGCTTCGCAAGTATCTCTGCTTCAAGAAGTGGAAATTGCGGCGGCTCAGAGCATGACCATATTTATGCATTATCAAAAAGGCTACGGATCTGTAACAGAAGCTCGTCATTTGGATCCTTACGGACTTGTTTGCTGGAAAAGCAAATGGTATGTGGTAGGTCATTGTCATCTTCGTAAAGAAATTCGAAGCTTTCGTATCGATCGTATTCGAAAGTTGGAAAGGGCGGAGAAGACTTTTGAACGGCCTGCTGATTTCTCGGCGCGCAAATTTATCCTTTCAGGTGTGCTGCCTGATTCGGATAAGCCGGATGAGCTCATATCTGTCAAAATTACTGGAAGAGAGCAAGCACTAGATGATCTATGTGGTCATTGGTTTCTGGCCCATGCGTTGGTAGAACGTTCGCAGCTTGAAGCCCATTTTAAACTGGAAGAGCGATACATCCTGTATGATCTTCCCTACTTTCTTCTGACTTATGGGGGGACCCTTCGCATTAAAGAGCCGCAGCTGCTCCAAAACCAAATGATTGAGGTAACGAAAAATTTACACAATTATTATGCGGCGGCGCAGCTTGACTGACCGTTTCTGTCAGTGAAGATGGGCTACAATGGGTCTTAGGTGAAACCTAAGGAGGAAAGATCATGAATTTATTACAAGTTCGTATTTTGGTAGATGATTTTCACAAAAGCGCAGCTTTTTATAGGGATCTATTAGAATTGAAAGCTGACTGGTATGAGGAGTCGATGGAGTACGCGTTGTTTAACACGGGCGCTGCTCGTATCGAGCTGCTGTCCCGTAAAGCCATGGGCGAAGCACTGGGAGAAGATTTGGGGCAAAGTGGCAGCTATGCAACGAATTTTGTACTCAATATTGAAGTTGAAAATATAGATGATACTTACCATCGTTTATCCGACAAAGGCATCGAATTCGTCAAAGAACCATTTAATCATCCGACATGGAATGGACGACTTGCCCATTTTCGGGATGCAGATGGCACATTAATAGAACTCTATCAAGCAAAAAAGAAGGAGGATTGATCAGATGTCTAATCAAATTCTCAAAAATTACGAGTATCATGTATGGGCTAATAAGCGGGTTTTCGCTCGTTTAGAGGAACTGCCGGAGGAGATTTTGCTGCAGGAGATGAGCGATGTATTTCCAACCATACATGCCGGCCTTGTGCATATCTACAGAGTGGATACTGTCTGGTTGTCCGGCATGAAGGGAAGCAGCTATGAGCAAACCAGAGAGCTGATCGTCACTGCTGAAGAAAAGACCAAAGGGAAAAGCTTGAAACAACTAGAAGCCGCCTTCTCGGAGTTAGCCGAGACTTACAAAGCCTTTCTGAATAGCGATGCCGATTGGCAAGCTACGAAAGACTTTCCGCATCCAACCTATGGCGTCCTGCATGCCAGCAACGAAGAGCTTATCCAGCACGTTGTTAATCACGGCACTTACCACCGCGGCAACATCACTTCTATGCTCCGCCAGCTCGGACATGCAGGTGTATCTAGTGATTACGTGTTTTACTTGTATGATGTAAATAAGTGAAATAAGATCCGCTACCGTAATAAGTCTCTTTTTATAAAGTGGTGTCATCGGCGATCGACATTTCCATCATTTCCTTTACCTCTTTGAGGTCATTGGTCTTGCCTAATACCCACATCAATTTCGGAACGATCGCCTCTTTATTCATATCCTTCGACGAAATAATCTGTTCTCTGCCTACTCTTCGCCCAACTTCATAAAGCGTCAGATCGCCGCCTTCTTCCAGACATTGTGTCGTAATGACGACAGCGACTCCAGCTTCTATAAGCTCAATGATTTTCGGAAGAAGGTTGCGCCCTTGGGTAGGAACCCCTCCTAAACCAAAGCCTTCGATAATCACACCTCTATAGTGTTGTTTCAGATAGTCGAAAAGTTCAGGCTTCGTACCTGGATGCAGCTTTAACAAAAAAACATCGGGACATAGCGATATGTCCAGCTTCATCTCTTGATTCCGAACAGGTTCAACAGGCGTCGTGTACTTGATTTCATCGCCTTCAAAGTAAGCCACATACGGATGATTAATGCTTTCAAAGGCATCGTAACTGCGGGTCCTCACTTTCACGGCTCTTGTTCCGTTGATCACCTTGCCATCAAAAACAATAAATACACCACCAATGTCTTCACACGCAAACAGTGCAGCGTTACGCATGTTATGGATGGCATCTGTGTGATTGTTGTGGATTGGAACTTGAGAACCTGTAATAACAACTGGCTTACTTAAGTTTTGCAGCATATAGGAAAGCGCGGCTGATGTATAACTCATCGTGTCCGTTCCATGTGTGATGACAAATCCATCATAATCATCATAATGCTTATAAACGGCTTCCGCGATGCGGACCCAAAATTCAGGCTGCATATTCGTGCTGTCAATTTCCATCAGTACGTTACTGTCTACCTGATATAGCTGATTTTGTGCTGGCAAATAGCTTATCAGTTCATCGGCTGTCATCCCTGGGGTCAATCCATCCTCCCCAACCACAGATGCGATGGTTCCACCCGTAGCTAACAAAAGTATCTTTTTCATAGGAACGTTCCTTTCGCGTGGTTTCCGGTTACATAAACAGACAACAAGTAGAAAACCTCTATCAAGGTCGTTCAAAAATGAGCGACCTGCTAGAGGTGAATTTGTATAACCATATTATAAATCGATTTATAGAATTTTGCTAAGAAATGCTTGGGTACGTTCGTGTTTGGGGGAATCGAATAGTTCGGAAGGTGTTCCTTCTTCTACGATGTACCCTCCATCCATGAAGATTACACGATCTGCCACTTCGCGAGCGAAGCCCATTTCATGCGTGACGACAATCATGGTGATTCCCTCATGGGCTAAATCCTTCATGACTTGCAGCACTTCGCCTACCATCTCGGGGTCCAAGGCCGAAGTCGGTTCATCGAATAACATCACACGTGGATTCATAGCTAGCGCACGGGCAATAGCAACACGCTGCTGTTGTCCACCAGACAACTGGTCAGGGTACGCATCCCGCTTCCCAGCCAAGCCGACTTTTTTCAATAGTTCCATGGATTTCTGTTCATTTTGCTGCTTATCTATCTTTTTAATGTGTTTCGGGGCTAGCATGATATTTTCCAATACGGTCAGATGAGGAAATAAGTTAAAGAGCTGAAAAACCATACCTACATTTTGGCGTAAATGATCGATATTCGTGTTAGGTGACGTCACTTCGACATCGCCGATCACAACTTTTCCAGACGTCACATCCTCAAGAAGATTTAGACAACGCAGGAATGTACTCTTTCCTGATCCAGAGGGTCCAATCACGCAAACCACTTCTTTCTCTCGGATCGTAGTCGAAATATCTTTCAGCACTTCGTTCGTACCGAATTTCTTTTTCAAGTTTTGTACGACGATCATTTGGAAGCATACCTCCTCTCAAATACGCGAGCTAAGCGGGATAAAGCATAGATGATAATAAAATAGATGACACCTACGACTCCCCATATCTCAAAAGCACGATAGTTGGCAGAGATAATAATCTCCCCGCTCTGTGTCAACTCACTAATTCCGATGACGGACAAAAGGGAAGTATCCTTAATACTTACGATGAATTGATTGACGAAAGCAGGTATCATCCGGCGAATGGCTTGTGGTAATATGACCAACCGCATCGTCAACCATTTGCTCAATCCTAATGAGCGCGCCGCTTCCATCTGCCCTCTGTTAATAGAGTTAATACCTCCACGGAAAATCTCCGCTATATAAGCACCAGCATTCAAGCTGATGGCAATAATACCTGCGGTTTCTGCCGGTATCCGAATATCAAAGAAAGCAGGTATACCAAAATACTCAAAGAAGACCTGTACTAACAGCGGCGTTCCGCGAATGATATCAACATAAGAAGTGGCAATAGCCCGAAGAATTTTACTGGAAGAAACATTCATCAAACCCGTAACTAAACCTATAAGAAAAGCGATCGGTAAAGAGATGATAACAATTTTAAAGGTGATTAGAGCGCCTTTCATCAACATGGGTAATGCATCTAAAATAACCTGCAACGAGGAAGTCACCGGATCCCAACCCTTCCTTTTTAATGGAATTCATAATGACGCTAACCTTCTGAGGCCCATCGAACATTGGGTGACAAAAGGTTAGCGCTTGTGTTATCTATTTAGTGGATTTTCCCATGTAAGTGCTGATAATTTCATCATATTTTCCGTTAGCTTTTACTTTTTTGAGTCCATCATTAATTTTTTTCATCAATTCTTCGTTTTCTTTACTCACCGCAATACCATAGTTATCACCGTTCAAGCGATCCCCAACAATTTTCAGCTTGGAATTCGGATCAACTGCAATCTTGTACGAAATCACCGGAAAATCTTCAATCGTTACATCTGCATTTTTATTGGCGACTTCCTGATACATGGCTGGACTATCATCGAAATACTTCACTGTCGCGCCATATTTTTTACCATATTCATCAGCTAGCTTAGCTCCGGCTGTTCCTTTTTTAATAGCAATGACTTTCCCCTTCAAATCTTCTGGGGTTTTGATCGTTGTATTATCTTCCCGAACGATAAGCGATAGTCCCGCTTGATAATACGGATCCGAAAGGCCAACAACCTGTTTACGCTCGTCCGTAATACTGATGCCAGCAATAGCGCCGTCCAATTGTTTGGATGTAATAGCAGGTATAATCCCTTTAAAATTCATAGGTTTTAATTCAACTTCAAATCCCTCTTCTTTGGCAATTGCGTTGATTAAATCAATATCTATTCCAATGTACTTGCCATCTTTTTGATACTCAAAAGGGGGATACGTCGCATCCGTACCGAACGTGTATTTCTTAACTGCTGCTGCTGTTTGTGCAGGTTGCGTAGTCTGCGTTGACTTATTATCCGTAGTTGCACCATTTCCACAAGCACTAAGTGTTAAAGCTATAACCGTTCCCAGTACTACTGATAAACCTTTTTTCATGTAAGAACCCCTTTTCTTCTATTAAATTTGAGATCGATTGATTTGATCACTTTGTAGTTACATACTATCTCCTGCTCTACAGCAACATACAGAATCCTACAAAAACAATTACACGACATGAAAATAAAGTTTACATACACAGCAAGTAATTTTACTAGAAAATTTTGTATCCGATTACATTTTGTATTGACTCCTATTTCATGTGATGATATGTCACAGCGAAATAAAAAAAGGAATCCAAACCTCTAGTCTTTACTATCTCCAGACTTGAGAGGTTGAATTCCTTACTCAATTATTTAATTTTTCTAGTGTCTCCATGTAAAATACTTGTAAAAACTTTTTGATGTTTACTTTTCCTTTATCGGGTTGCTGTTCTTCGTCCATGACTTTCATCCTCATCCGAATATCCTGGAAATCAAAGTACAGCGGCGCATAATATTCGAACTTAGGATTACTATAATCGGTTAAACCAATGGAAGCCATATTATTCAAAGCAGCCATGATCGTCCGTCGAATGCGCTGTTCAATCGCCTTACTTTCTTTCTCAATATCTTTCTGTCCTTGTTTATAGGTGTGGGCGACAGACTCATACAATTCTTTTAAAGGAGGGAAGCTAGTTGCCTCTCTATGTTCTATGGCATTCTCCATTAAAGCTATAATGTCCTTACTGCCAATCTCACCGATGATTCCCAAATCCATTAGAATGGTCTTCACCACATCACGAACTTTTCGTTCTTTACGGGGAGATGTTGGTCCGGCAATATCTAATTTTGCTAAAGATTGCTTGATCTCAGAAACATACCGCTCATATTTCCACTGCTCATTAACTTTGCTCAATACGTGCTCTACTTCCACGCGATTAATCGGCTTATGAATGAAGAACTCGATTCCTTTTTGATAAGCTTCTCCTACCATGTCCTTATTTTCAATTTGTGAAATCATAATAAATTTTCCGTCATACCCACTGTTTTTTAATTGCGTGATTGTCTCAATACCATCCTGATCAGGCATCAATAAATCAATCAACACAACATCCGGTTTCGATTTTAGGATCATTCGAGCCCCCTCAATTCCACCTTCCGCCGTTCCCATCACCTTGCCAATGCCGCATTCATCAATAATATCTTGCAGCATACTTCTGCAAACGACATCATCATCAACGATCATAATTGAAAGTGCCATCGACTCTACCCTCTTTAATTAGACTTGTTAGTGGGAGACGAACAACAAACTGAGTACCGTTTGCCTTCTCCGATGATGCTACTGCGATACTCCCCCCAAAGGAATGAACAATATCGCGTACATGAGAAAGACCGATCCCGGTTGCTGCTATCCCTTCTTCATTGTATTTTGTCGTATAACCAGGTTCGAAAATAAGCTCCTTCTTATGATCAGGTATTCCTTTTCCAGAATCTATAACGATAAAATATACGTCTTCTTCTTTTTCAAAGACCCGAATATGTATGGTTCCATTTTTCTCTATAGCTTCTACCGCATTGGCGACTAAGTTATTTATGATCGTCAGCAAAGGCACATAGTGCGTCGTGTTCAGATTAAATGCCAGTTCTTTTTCAATGATAACCTTTTTCTTTAGCATTTCACTATATTCTTGATTTCCCTTTTCGACAAAGTGCATGATCTCCGAAAGACTCATATGAACGACAACTTCACTATCGAATAATTTCAATAAACCTGCCAAAATACGTTGAGAATCCTTCTTTACTTCATGGATTTGTTGGGCAATTCCTAACGTACGCTGACTATAGCCTTTGAGATTATCCTCATTTAATTTCCGATAGAGGTCATAGCTATCCGCGGTAATCCCCTCTATGGTGTCCATAGCTTTTTTCAAATAAAAAGCTTCTCCATATAAACCAGAGTTGATGTTCAGCATCTGCTCCATTCGCTTTTCCTGTTCAGCATGGAGTAACCGCATCTGACTAATAGCGATACTGTTGTACAGACCGATTGCAAAATAACTGCGTACGACAGCTATGACCATTATAAGCAACCATTCTTTAAAATAAAAGGTATTCGTACCGAGGAATACCCCACGCAGTAAGAGCTCCGTTTCATTAGAAACGAAGTCAATTAATGCGATATATCCACCTAACACGAGGGGGTGAAGTTCGTTCAATCTTTTTCGCAGCTTACTCATTCCAAATGCAAATACGACATAGTAACAACCGGCTGCCACATTATTCTGCAAGCTCTCCAGGATCGTATAAGAATGAACGTGAGTGATCCAATCTCCAGACTGAACGATCATACTAACAATCCCCGTTAGGATACCCGTTTTCACATAGGGTAAATGCGGCATAAGCAATAAAAAAAACAAAAAGATACTAACCCCAAGACCGATGCGGAAATAATCGTTGCTAAAGGGATTTATCTTGAATTGTGCGCCCGTGGCCGTAGCAATAGCGATTACGATCATTTGCAATCTTTCGTTTTTGACTAAATTCTGCATCTTTCGATTTGCACCTTCTTGGGGGGTCAGATTTTATCCGCTACCCATGAACTAAAATTCTAATGCTTTATACTAACATACATGACCCCTCATTTGCATAAAAGCTTAGCCGTCATTTATGCTGCGGTTCACCCTGCACGCAAATGACGGCTAATTTTAAACTGCAGCTTTAATTTGTTTCGTATAGAAAAAGCGAACGATGAAAAAGTAGACGACTTGTATAGCGGCAAAGACGCATAGTACAATGGCGGACTCTGTAAACAAATTGTAATTAAACATATGGGATAATGCCGTAAGTGCTACGGCCCCGTGAACAAGCGCCACAACAATCGGTGCGAAGAAGAGAATCGCTGTTTGCCTGTTAAGCACTTTTTTCAATTCGTTTTCAGTCAAACCCATTTTGGCTATTGCTTTAAATTTTTGTTTGTCGTCGTCTAAATCTGTATAGAGGCGGAAATATAGAAAACTCCCAGCCGAGACGAAAAAGACAATTCCAATAAACAATCCAATAAACAACACCGGACCATAGGTTCTATTTAAATCATATACTTCGTAATCAACAGCAAACAGTTCATGCCTTCCAACCTGTTTGGTTAAAATCTCTCCTGCTTGAATAATGGCCTGCTGCTGGCTTCCTTTTGCCTGCCATACATGAAACCTTCTTTGTTCATTTGCATTTGGAAGCTGCTCATAGGCATCATCTTTGACGACATAATAATCATACATTTCCGTAAATACTCTTGAACTGACAATGATATTAGGCTGTAGTGTTATGCCTGATTGCAGCTTAATAGGCTGCTTCAGCTGTTTATCATCTCGGTTATTCCCGAATCTTTCATTATGAACGACTGCCGACTGCCCGTCTTGCAGATTGATTTTACCCGCTCCAATTAAGCTTGCAAAGCGATTATAATCAGACTGCTTGGCGATCAATGTAGGCGTCTTTTGATCATTTACTCGAAAGTAACTGAGTATGGCTTGAGCCTTCACGGTCTCGATTTGCTTGCTGCCTAATTGTTCATCGATGAAAGCGATATCCTTCTCTTCCTTATCTTTACTGTCGACCTTGTCCGCCGTATAGGTTAACGTGTAGGGGTTTTGTGATTTCGTTGAACCTGTGGTTAACGATTGAACTCCATAAAGTGAGCCAATGGCGCTAAAGGCTACGGTCGAAATGATGGCAACCATGAAAAACGTTCTTGCATTATCCTTCATACGAAAGGAAAGATCAGCAAATAGAAGCATATTTGTTCTTCGCCAGAAGATGGACTCCCTGTTCTTAAGACTGCGAATCACATAAACACTTAATTGGGTAAACAACAGATAGGTGCCTATGATCACCACAATAATAACTGGCAGCATGACCATGAAAACAAGGGATCCTTTCGCGATCAAAGCAGTGAAGTACCCAATCCCTAGCAATGCAATGGCTGTTATGGTTAAAAAAACAGATGCCTTTGGTTCTCCTTTGGACTTCTTATCTCCTTTAATCAAGTTGATTAACTTTCCGCTGCGTAGGACAAAAGAAACAACAAAAGAAATGAACAGAAATAAAATGGTAAAGGAAACAAATGTTAAGATAATGGCCTTCAACGGCATATAGAAGTCCAGCTCGGTTCCGATAATCAGAACGTTTTCAGCTGTTAGCAAGATTCCTTTTGCAAAGACTAATCCTAGACCAATGCCCCCTATTGTTGCGAAAAATCCGATTAACATGTTTTCACAAAATACCATCGAACGGATTTGTTTTGTGGACATGCCTAGCATCATCAATAGCCCAAATTCTTTCTTGCGAGATTGCAGAAAAGAGCTCATCGAATACAAAACGAAGAAAAAGGAAAAGACATAAATGATTCCTGAAGCTATATTAAGACCAAAGGTTGCTTTGGAATTCACCGCTTCTCCGTTCAACGCCGGATGGAAAGCAAAGATAGCAAAAGTGAAAAATACCATCACCATGAACATACTGCTTAGAAAATAGGCTGCATACAGTCTTTTATTGCGTGTGACGTTATTAAACGCGAATTGACGAAAGGTCATTTGCGTTACCTCCCAATAAAGAGAGTGTGTCGATAATCTTCTGGAAGAAGACCTGACGATTATCGCCGCGATGAATTTCCGAATAAAACCTGCCATCTCGGATGAAGACGACTCTGTTGCAATAACTCGCTGCTTGAGGGTCATGCGTTACGAGCATCATCGTTGTTTGATCTGTTTGATTGATGGATTCAAGCATTTCCATAACATCCTTCGATGCTTTTGAATCCAGATTTCCAGTCGGTTCATCTGCAAGCAATAGCTTAGGCGTATGAATCATCGCCCTGGCAACGGCCGCTCTCTGCGCCTGTCCACCAGATATCTCGTACGTGCGCTTTTTCATAATATCTGTAATCCCAAGTTTCTTGGCAATTTCATTTGCTTTTTGCTTCATCTCGCTGACTTTTTTCCCGTCCAATGTCAAAGGCAGAACGATGTTTTCTTCAACGGTTAACGTGTGTAGGAGATTAAAGTCTTGAAACACAAATCCCAGCTCACGTCGGCGGAATTTAGCTAAGTCGTTTTTACTTAGATGATGTGGATTATGGCCAGCAATTAAGATTTCGCCAGTTGTCGGTTCGTCTATGGTTGCGATCATATTAAGCAAAGTTGTTTTCCCGCTTCCAGACGGACCCATAATGCCAACAAATTCACCTGATTCAATGGTTAAATCTATATCCGATAAAGCGCGGTAGGCGATCTTCCCCTCATAGATTTTACTTGCTTGTTTCACTTTCAGCATCACGAAAGCCCCTTTCAAATCGTCATCATTCGATCTGTGATTAGTGTACCGCTATCGACCGAATCCAACTATTGATTCTCCTTTCACTTTCCTTACACGGACGTAAGGTTTTGCGATGACGCGAAAATAATTCGAAATGTTGTGCCTTCGTAAACTTCCGAATCAAGTTCTATGCGATGTCCCAGATGTTCGGCTGCCTCCTTCGTTAAATAAAGACCCATTCCGGTCGATTCTCTGAATTTACGCCCATTTTCCCCTGTATAAAAAGGGTGGAAAATACGGGCTTTATCGGTATCCGGGATGCCCACTCCGAAGTCAGTTACCTCTAATACCGCTTCTTTATCTTTTTCATATAGAGAAATGATCAGTTTCTTGCTTTTCCCTGCTGAATACTTCACCGCATTATTTACAAGTTGTGAAAGCATAAAAAACAGCCATTTTTCATCTGTCTCTACGACGATTCCTTCCTTTATCTCTTGCAGTTGAGGATAAACCTGATTACGGATATAGAACCGTTTATTTTCCTGATTCACTTCATTCACGATTTTGGACAGAACGACAGGTTTGACATGAAAATCCTGCTCAATGGTTCGAAGGCGCGCCATATACAGAATCGTATTTAACCCCGTCTTCATTCGCTCCGTCTCTTCGCGGATATAGGAAGATTCCGGTTCATCCAAGTTTCGAGCTGTGAGTTCGATGACAGACAGAGGTGTTTTCATCTGGTGTACCCATTGGTCCATAAACTTCAGATGCTCCTCTTGTCGATGCTCTGCCGTTTTGATTTGTTGCTGGTAATACTTATACTGATTTCTCAATAGCTTATTAAAAGCTTCCGACACAGGGGTTTGCTCCGTTTTCTGGAAGGAATCATCCAGTGACTCAAGTGGGTTGCTGAGGCGTTGATAGAAACTGCGACGGCTATAGTATTGATATAACAGATAGCATCCAAGAAAGAAGAATCCAAGGAAAATGGCATACAGAGCCGGTGCCGTATTGCGATATCCATCAAGCCAGTAAATGCCTAGAATCGTGATAAATTGAATAATCTGCAAGACCAACAATAGAGAATGCTCTTTGATAAATAACTTCATTGATCTCCCGCCTTCGTCCATGTAACGTTCAGACGATATCCAGCGCCCCTTACCGTTTCCACCGCATCTTCTATGCCTAGCTCAAGAAATTTTTTCCTAACGCGTGTAATGTTTACATTGAGCGTATTTTCATCTACGTACGCTTGATCGTCCCATAGCTTTTCAAGTAAATCTTCACGACCAGATACGCGCGGATAGCGCTCCATCAGACTTTCGATGATGTCGGCTTCTTTTTTCGTCAGTGAAGCAGCTTTTGTACCGAATAGGAATTCCAGCCGTTCTGGATAAAGCTTCAGCCCGTCTCTTTCCAATACTCGCTCGCCAACCTTCACCGCGTATTCCCCGTAAGCACGCCGAAGATGACTGCGAATTTTCGCTAAGACAATTTCAGAATGAAACGGCTTCGTAATAAAATCATCCCCGCCATTTTCCAGCGCCATGACCTGATCCATTTCACCTGTTCGCGCTGATATAAATAGGACAGGACATATCGATTGCGTACGAATCTGCCGGCACCAATAATACCCGTCATAGCTGGGTAGATTGATATCGAGAAGCACAAGATCCGGTCTATTTTTATGAAAGTCGTCCATTACGTGATCAAAATCAGCTACTGTTGTTACGTTATAGCCGTATTTTTTTATGTAAGACTGCAAAAGCTCAGCAATTTTAGGATCGTCTTCTACTATCATAATGGTTTGCATATCAGTTTCTCCTTCCGATTGGTGCCACACTTTTAGTATGAATAAAAAAGACTGCCAAGTAAACAATATGCAAATAAATGACAATGTCGGGGAGGACTTATATTGGTTGGCATTCATTCCACCTGGCTCCCAACAAACATCAACTTAAAAATTTATGGGGCCACCTTTTAAGTCTTAAACTCTTAGGAAAGCCCCTTTTTAATAATCCTAACTCCGTTCTCTCAATCCACCTCACATCTGTGAGTATTAATAACCCCTTTATTCTCCGGTTCGTCAAAGATTCCCACCACACCTGCATACAACTCGCCTGTTTCGCCTGTCCAAGAATGAATCCCGACATCAAACAATATCGCACTTCTTCTCCCTCTTAGGACCTCGTGTTTCAATTCCCGCTATTATGTTTATATTATTACTACGGCTTTTTTGATCGGAGAGAAAATTTCTGATTTAAGGATAGTCTGATTTCAACTAAACAACAGGAGGTAGCTATGCATATTGTTGAAGTCAATAATTTGACGAAGGTATTCGGCCAAGATCCCAAGAAGGCCCTTTCACTTCTTGATAAAGGATGGTCCAAAAAGAGAATATACGAAGAAACGAAGCATACCGTTGGTGTAAATAAGGTCAATTTAACCATACAGGCGGGCGAAATCTTCGTGATTATGGGATTGTCCGGAAGCGGTAAATCTACGCTGGTCCGTCTATTGAATCGTCTGATTGAACCCACCTCTGGAACCATTCTCATTGATGGCGAGAACATTGTATCGATGAACCATGAACAGCTTCGCCAAGTTAGGCGCAGTAAGATCAGCATGGTTTTCCAGAAATTCGCCTTGTTTCCGCATAAAACAATCATTGAGAATGTGGAGTTTGGACTGGAGATTCAAGGCGGCTCCAAGCAGGCCAATCGGCAAAAGGCGCTGGAATCTTTAGAACTTGTCGGTTTAAAAGGATTGGAAGACAGCCATCCCGACCAGTTGAGCGGAGGCATGCAGCAGCGGGTTGGACTAGCGCGCGCTTTAGCGAACGATCCTGATGTTCTACTCATGGACGAGGCATTCAGCGCACTGGATCCTTTAATTCGTAAGGATATGCAGGATGAACTGCTGGAGCTTCAGGATAAAATGAAAAAAACAATTATTTTCATTACACATGATTTGGATGAAGCCTTGCGAATTGGCGACAGAATCGCTCTTATGCGGGAGGGCTCCGTTGTCCAAATTGGGACACCCGAAGAAATATTAATGAATCCAGCAAATAAGTATGTGGAACGATTCGTAGAGGATGTCGATCTGTCCAAAGTATTAACGGCTGCACACGTGATGCGCAGGCCAGAAACGATCACTTTGGAGAGGGGACCAAGGGTCGCCTTACAATTGATGCAGGATAATGGGATTTCGAACCTGTACGTCGTGGACAAAGCAAAAAGGCTCATTGGCGCCATTACAGCAGAAGATGCCGTTATGGCTGTTAAAGGTGATAAAACGATTGGAGATATCGTCATTCGTGATGTGCCTACAGTCCCGCCTGACATCCATTTGAATGAATGCTTCGAGCTTATTAGCAGTGCCAAAATTCCGGTTACTGTGGTCGACGAAAAAGGCCGTTTACTAGGCATTATAGTTCGTGGCGCAGTCCTAGCTGCCATCGCAGGCACCCATGATACTACTGACAAGAAGGTGAACCCCTAATGTTCACGAAAATTCCTTTGGACCGCTGGGTCGAATCCATCATCAGTTGGTTCAATACCAACTTTGCCTTCCTGTTTGATTTCTTCTCATCCATCATTAGTGGGATCGTAGGCGGATTTACTTTCTTATTTCATGCCTTCCCCGCTATCGTTGTTATTGTACTTCTAACGCTCCTTGCTTACTATTTCGGCAAGTGGCGGCTGGCACTATTTACAATGCTCGGGTTGCTGCTTATCCTTAATCTCGGATATTGGAACTCCACAATGGACACATTGGCTTTGGTATTAACCTCCGCCCTTATTTCCATCGTTCTTGGACTGCCACTCGGGATTTGGTGTGCCAGGAACCGCTCGGTGAGAAGTACGCTGACCCCGATGCTGGATTTTATGCAGACAATGCCGGCGTTTGTATACCTCATTCCAGCGGTTACTTTCTTCGGTCTTGGCGTGGTTCCAGGCGTTATCGCCTCGGTTATTTTCTCTATCCCGCCGACCATTCGCTTAACGAACCTAGGTATCCTGCAGGTACCTGCCGATTTAGTGGAAGCTGCGGATGCATTCGGGTCAACCCCGGCTCAGAAGCTTTTCAAAGTACAGTTTCCATTGGCACTGCCGACTATATTAGCAGGGATCAACCAGACCATTATGCTGTCTCTATCGATGGTGGTCATTGCTTCAATGATCGGAGCACAAGGCGTCGGAGCAGACGTATACCGGGCTGTGACTCAATTGAAGACAGGCCAGGGATTTGAGGCAGGACTTGCTGTTGTCGTCTTGGCTATCCTACTGGACCGATTAACACAGAGTGTCATTGGAAAGAAAAGAAAAGGGAACAAGTCTTTCGCATTAAAGAAGCCCCTGGTAATCGCGGCCGTAGCCGCTTTCTGTGTCATTGCTATCTTTATAGGAATAGGGAAGAAATCTCCTGTTTCGACGAGTACTTTTGTCGGAGATCAGGTGAATTACAGCATTATTGGCATTGACCCCGGTTCTGGCTTAATGAATGCTTCTGAAAAAGCGCTTAAGACTTATAATCTTACCTCATGGAAGTTAGTAGAAGGGTCCAGTACAGCTATGACCATTGCCTTGGACAGAGCGTATAAGGAAGGCAAGCCCATTATTGTGACCGGCTGGACACCGCACTGGATGTTTTCAAAGTATGATCTGAAATATTTGGAAGATCCGAAAAAGGTATTTGGCGGAGATGAGGAAATTCATACGATTGTACGTCTACATTTGCAAGCCGATCAACCTTCGGCCTATCAATTCCTCGATAAATTTCAGTGGAAACCTGCCGATATGGAAAAGGTGATGGCGAACATCCAAGATGGCCAGAAGCCGGAGGAATCCGCTACCCAGTGGGTGGAGACTAACCCGGATAAGGTAAATGCGTGGATTAGCGGTATTCCCAAGGTGGAAGCGAAAAAGTTAAAGCTTGCCTATGTAGCATGGGATTCTGAAATTGCCAGTACAAATGTGGTTAAATACGTGCTGGAGAGCAAGCTAGGATACCAAGTAGATATGCTTCAGGTTGAGGCTGGACCCATGTGGGCTGGCATCGCTAGCGGTGACGCTGACGCCATGGTGGCAGCTTGGCTGCCAACCACGCATAAAGATTATTATGAGAAGTTTAAAGGTAAATTCGAGGACTTGGGACCCAACCTAATAGGAACCAAGCTCGGTCTAGTCGTTCCGAAATATATGACCATTACTTCCATTGAGGATCTGGTTAAAAAATAACGGAGGCGGCATGCACAAAAAGACTGGATAAGTATATACTTGTCCAGTCTTTTTGTATGAGCTTCGCCTTCTCAATGGGACGTCTACTATTACAAACGGTTCTTTAAGAAAATGGAGAGTTCTTCACCGGATACTGGTCGGCTAAAAAAGTATCCTTGCGCTTCGTTACATTGTCTCTGCCTAAGGAAATGTAACTGCTCCTGCGTTTCAACGCCTTCCGCAATCACTTTTAAATCCAGATTGTGTGCCATAGCGATTATGGTATGAACAAGTGCAGCATCCTTTGAATCCGCAAAAATATTACTCGTAAAAGAGCGATCGATTTTTAAGCTGTCGATCGGGAAGAGCTTCAAATAGCTTAAAGAAGAATAACCTGTTCCAAAATCGTCAATGGATAGATGAATACCCATTGCTTTTAGTTTTTGCATCGTAGTAATAGCATACTTCGAATCTTGGATGATGCTTTCCGTCAGTTCAAGCTCAAGATATTGAGGGTCAAGTTCCGTTTCTTTTAAAGTTTTACTGACCATCTCAACTAAATTATTTTGTTGAAATTGACGGGAAGATATATTTACAGCGATACGTAAAGGAGGATAGCCTGTATTTTGCCAAATTTTATTTTGGTGGCATGCCTCATAAAGCACCCATTCCCCTATTGGGATGATTAATCCAGTTTCTTCGGCTAAAGGGATAAACTCATCGGGAGAGATATTTCCCCACTCCGGATGCTGCCAACGGATCAGGGCTTCTACCCCAATCACTTTACCGGAAATGACATCAATCTGCGGTTGATAGTAAACCTTAAACTCACCGCGTTCCAAACCTTTGCGCAGTCCCATCTCTAACTTCATTTTTTGGGACACCGCTTCATTCATATCCGGTGTATAAAACTGAAAATTATTTTTCCCTTGCTCCTTTACCCGGTACATGGCTGTATCCGCATTCTTGATCAAGGTCTCTATATCCCTGCCATCGGATGGATACAAGCTAATCCCAATTGATGGGGTTACAAACATCTCGTGTTCACTTAACACAACCGATTTCGAGAACAAATGGACTATGTTTTGGGCTTTTTTCGTAATCTCATCAGAAGTAATATTAGGGAGGAGCACAATAAACTCATCTCCACCTTGGCGTGAAACTGTATCCATTTTACCCATGCAGTCTCGAAGTCGCTTGGCGACCTCAATCAATAAACGATCACCCATGGCATGTCCTAACGTGTCGTTGATATATTTGAATCGATCCAAATCGATAAACATAATCCCTATGATCTGTTTATTTTCACTTGCCTGATCCAACGCTTGCGTGAGGCGATCATTGAGTAAGCGTCGATTCGGTAGTCCCGTCAAAGGATCAAGATATACCATTTGATTGATTTTTTCTTCGGCTTTTTTGCGTTCCGTAATATCTCGAATGATGCTGCTGAAGTAGGTATTTCCTTCCTCTACCCAATCGGCAATAGAAAGTTCGATTGGAAATTCACTTCCGTCTTCTCTCATCCCTTGTAATTCGACGGTTTTCCCGATAACGTGAGGTTTACCTGTCGTAAGGTAACGTTCCATTCCTTTTTGATGAGCTTCTCTGTATCGTTCAGGTATTATGATTTGTAGCATTTTACCTAAAACATCTTTTTCTTGATACCCAAAAATGAGCTGGGCTCCGGTGTTCCATGAAATAATGGTACCCTTGCTATCGGCTAAAATAATGGCGTCGTTAGCGGACTCGATCACGGATCGGAATTTTCTTTCTGACCCTAAAGATTGGGATTCAAAACGGTTTTCAACAAAAGTGCTGATAAACACCAGCCCCAAAATGATCAGCATGCCAATTCCAATCGAATACGCTAGAAGTGTATTATCGAACGATGATCCCGACAAACTGATATGTTGATGATCGTGTTTGAACGTCGCTGCCGACATCCCAGTGAAATGCATGCCAGATATAGCTACCCCCATAATGAGGGCACTTCCTACTTTTCTCCACCCAAAACCCGGTTTACTCGAATTCTGTTTCGCCAAAAACAATAGAAGCAAGGCTACTAATGATACGACAACAGCAATGATTGCAGAAAGAGCCCATAGAAAACGATTGTACGTAATTGTTGCTTCCATCACCATGGCTTCCATACCGATATAATGCATAGAAACAATTCCAATCCCAATGAAAAGGGCACCCGTGATCACTTGGAATTTGCGCATAGAAGGTTGGCTTACAATATGCAGTGCTAACCCCGATGAAAAAATGGCAGGAATAATAGAAACAATGACCAGTATTACATTATAGGTGACAGGAATAGACAAATGGAAAGCAAGCATAGCTATAAAATGCATGGACCAAATGCCCATCCCCATCGCAAATGCTCCGCCAGATAACCAGATGTAACGTGCATAACCTTTTGCTTTATGTATACGAATTCCTAGATCCAAAGCAGCAAACGAAGCAACTATTGCGATAATAATCGAAAGAAGGACTAGGGGGAAGTCATAGGTGTTTGAGAGTGTCTCCATCATGAATATTTTAATTCTCCTTATTTGCCTCAGAAAACGACAATTTCTAATTATATTCGACTAGTTTCCTCCTATTACCTGCTTGAATAATTCCAGTATTATGGGAGAAATTATCTTTATTCAACACAAAAAGAACAGGCACGGAAAAAAGCTCTTCCGACCTGTTTTTTTAAAATTATAAGTCACCAACGAATGCCTTCATAAATGGTTATATTCTCAACAAAGCTCGCCGCTCCGCTTGCGGTTTACATTGATCACATACTCCTAGTACCTGACCGCTTTCAGATGAATAAAAATAAAGACGTTTGGCTTTTTTTCGGCAAAAACTGCAAGTTTGTTTATTCACCGAATTCTTTTTTTGTTTCAGTGAAAATTGAACTACTTTTCTTGTCTCAAGTTTATCTCTAGACTTGCGTGCAAACAGGAACAAAAAAATTAGAACGCATATCAAAATAATAGTTAAAAATAACCAATACATAGCTGATCCCTACCTTTGGAATGACCTATTCAGTTATATTCCTTACAGCAGCATCTAATGCATGGATAACCTTATCACACCAACTATCAAATTCCTTATCCTCTGTTTGATGTTCAGGATGGGTTAAAATGTATGCGATCGTTTGCCTAATTCCTTGATCAAATCGCGTACTTGCAACAAATTCGGGAACAAGTCTTTTCAGCTTTGAATTATCAAATACGACCGAATTAGCCTTATCTCCTAGCAACCCACCCCTGTAATCCTCCTTACTGCATGCAGCCAGAAATTCAGATGAAACATGGACAGCTTTGAGTTTCACTCCAAGGACATCCGCAATTACCTCATAAATTTGATTCCAGGTAACCGTCTCATCTGAAGTGATATGAACGGACTCACCAATCGCATGAATATTGCCCATTAAACCAATAAAGCCTTTTGCAAAATCACTATTGTGTGTCATTGTCCAGAGGGAAGTACCATCTCCATGAATGATCACGGGTTTATTCTCCAACATTCGCTTAGCAACCTGCCAGGTACCTTTACTTCCATGTACGCCAAGTGGAATCGAACGTTCACTATAGGTGTGGCTTGGTCTTACGATCGTTATCGGAAAGCCAGTCTCACGATACTGCTTCATTAAATATTCTTCACACGCAATCTTATTTCTGGAATACTCCCAATATGGGTTTGATAAAGGAGTCCCCTCTGTAATTCTATAATCGGATAAAGGCGTTTGGTAGGCAGAGGCAGAGCTAATATACATAAATTGTTTCGTTTTACCATTAAATAAACGATAATCTCTTTCCACCTGAGACGGTTCAAATGCTATAAAATCTGCAACGACATCAAACTCCAAGTTTTCAATAAGCTTAGCTACTTGTTCTTCATCATTAATATCCGCTTTCAAAATGTTTACGCCGGCTGGCAAGTCCTCATTCCTTGTGCCTCTATTGAGAAGATAAAGCTCGCATCCTTTTTCTAACAACTGCTTCGTGATTGCAGAGCTGATCGTCCCTGTACCTCCGATAAATAGTGCTCTCATATCAAATTCACCTCCGTTAATATTGATATTTTCCATATATGATTTTACATATCTTGTAACACAATCATTCGACGTTGCTATTACAAAACCTCCCCTAGCACTAACCCCTCCTTGCTGACCGGTAGTTTGGATGTAGCTTCAGGGAGAGTAGGGATAGAGAAATAAAAAGTACTTCCCTGCGAAGGCGTACTATCAAACCAAATTTCTCCCCCATTTAAGCGGACAAATTCCCTACATAAGGTGAGCCCTAAACCGACGCCCCGCTCCCCGGCTGTTCCCGTCGAAGATATCGGATTGGCTTCCTGTAACAACGTATTAGCTTGATCAGAAGACATTCCTTCTCCTGTATCGCTTACAGATACAATCATTTTGTCATCTCTACGATCTGCTTTTAATCGGATGGTGCCTCCGGAATCTGTAAATTTAATAGCATTAGAAAGCAGGTTTCGGATAATCAAATCGAGCATTTCTTTATCCGCATAAACAAACGTACCCTTTGGTATGTCAGATATCAACTGAATATGCTTACCCTCGCTGCGAACAAGCAGTAAACGCAAATTGGTCTGAACCGCGTGAGCTAGATCCCTTTCAACCGGATGAAAAATCATGCCTCCCTTTTGACTCCGAAACCAGTCCAGCAAGCTTTCTACCAGTGTAAATGTATTCTGAATTTGCTGTCCCATCTCGTGTACGATTTCCTCATGCTTCCCGCCGTAAGCCTGCATCTCCTCCTCCATTAACTCCATCAAATTGATGAGTACGGCAAGGGGATCGCGAATATCATGAGCAACTACATTAAACATCCTATCCTTGAACGTGTTCAGTTCGCTCAACTGCCTTGCATTTTCAAGCAGTCTTTCTTCTGAGCGTACCATTTCCGTTACATTGCTTAACAAAAGCATTTTACCAACGGGCTTTTGGTTGATATCACTAATAAATGACATATGAATATTATAAAATTGTTCATCATCTTGACCTGAAATTTGGACTTTACTATCCAAAGAGGGTCCTTGCATGATTTTTTCAAGCAGCACGGGATATTGAAAAAACACTTGAACAGCGGGCTGCCCAATCCATTTATGACTTATACCCTCGATAACTCGATTGGCTGACTGGTTAAAACTGGTTAGCGTGTTATCCAAATCGAATACCATAACCGCATCCTGCATCGATGCGAATACCTTTTGCAGCGCTAAGGGGGCTAATCTCAGCATATTGAACTGATAAATTCCCCACATAAAGAATATACCCGAAAAAACAAATCCAAATGGGGATATATCAATTGGCATATAGATAACGCCACTTAAATAAACCAATGTAAAGCCGTAAGGCCCCCATGATCCAATGATCATAAAGGTAATTTGCTTCTTCATGCGGGGTGTTGCTTTACGGAACATTTGAATCAGTAATCCCATGCCTACTACAAAAAATGTATAAGAGTAAGCGACATGAAGCTTGTATAAAGGTCCTTTTTCCAAAGTAACCAGCGGGAAACCTTCTGAGTAATTTAATGTCATGCTTTTATAAAATAGGTGATGCCATTCGTTCGTATTATGAGCTACAAATGTAATAACGGGAACGATCATGAGCAGTGCAATAACCCATTTGTTCATATACCTTTGTCGTCCTGTATACTGCAGAACTAGAACAAACCAAAGAATTGTGCCAAAAGGAATGCCTATATACTCAATTCGCAGCCAGAAACGTATTTGTTCTAAAGACGTACTGACAATTTCAAAAGCATATCCGAATGTGTAGAACGCACCCGTTAACAAACCCAAGCCATAGCTTATAGCAATGGGAAGCTCTCTTCTTTTCCAAGAGAGGTAGGTGATAACCAATGAACAGCAGGTAGCTGCCATTAGTAGTACGGATAAATACAAATTATAGCTCATAGCTGCTAGCCCCCGTGCAGGATTATAACTGTTCACTCTGCACCTTCTATGTTATCAGAAGAGGATGAATAAAACATAGAAATTTGTCGGAATAAATCGAATCTTCCAACAAAAATAATAAAACAGTATCAAAAACAGGGCGTTCCCCTGCTTCGGATACTGTTTTGCTAAATTAGTGGTGCCTCTAATTAGTTGATGAACTGAGTGTATTGAAGCAATCGTTTCAACATGACAACGGCTTGTGCACGGCTTGCATTGGCAGACGGAACAAAGGTGGTATCCGTCATACCGGAGATAATGCCAGCTTTAACGGATTGTGAGACGGATGATATCGCCCAATCACTGATTTTAAAATTATCGTTAAATTTATTCAGCAATTCCACTTGGCTCTCGATTGTTTTTCCAGCGGCGCTTAATGCTTTAGCTACCATTACTGCCATTTGCTCACGAGTGATAGGCGCATTAGGCTTGAAAGAACCGTCTTCATAGCCGCTTATAAGCTTGGCTTTAACGGCAGCCCCAATGGAGCCAGCAAACCAATCGGTTGCATGAACATCGTTGAATGAAGCTGCTTCTGCATTAGAAGTTAATGCCAGCGAACGTACGAGCAACGCTGCAAACTCAGCACGCGTAATATTATGGTCTGGAGCAAAAATCGTATCGGTTGTACCACTTACGACCATTTTGGAAGCCAGCAGTTCAATATCTGATTTTGCCCAATGTCCTTTAATATCATCAAAAGATTTGGAGGAAGTAACGACCGAATAAATACTGTTTCCGTTTCTTTTAATATTTGCTTTTGTTGTTCCATCCGAATTCGCTTCGAAAACGGTTGGCACAAAGGAGATATCATGGCTGGTTGGATCATAAAGAATTCCTGTGGACGTTTGCGGATCTATTGATCCTGAATAAACAATTACCCGATCCACGTAGTGGGTTCCAAAGTTGTTCAACTCCACCGTCTTACCATTACCTTCAGCGGTTACGCCGAAATCAACAGAATGGCCTAGTGAAGTGGCTCCTTTTTTTCCTGCACTCTCTTGAATCTGCTTCTCGATATCCGTCCCCATGGAAGAAATATTAATATGAAGGATCACGCCCGAACTGTCTGCTCCTAACGATTTGGCAATGGTTTCGAGATCCAGCACCTGTAAAGGAAGGGAATAGGATTCCTTATCTGAATAAATCCGAATCACTACGTTCGATACACTTTTCATTCCTTCCAACAGTATGGACGCTGGAATAGAAACTTTGGTTTTACCATCAGCTTCTAAGTTGCTGATTTTAATCGCAATGACTGGCGCTCCATCCGTCTTGCCCTGTTCCTTAAGCTGGTTGAAAGCATCACCCAAAAGTTTATTATCAATGGTAACTGAGGTTGTAACTTTGCCGTCAGGACCAGTGACTTTGTTTGATATAATTGCATTTGGACTTATTTCGACATTTCCAGGAGTCACAATGTTGCTGGGACCGCCGCCACCACCACCGCCCGCTGGCGGTGGTGGTGTAACTGGTGGTGTAACTATCGGTGGAATAGGCGCTGTAACAATAAGATCTTTCGTGTCTACAGTGTCCGCTTGCCCAACAACCACTTTATAAGTTCCGGTGGACTCATTGCTGCCCAAAACAAACGAATCGGTGAAAGTTCCATTTGTGACTTTGACAATATCAAAAAATAATACACTTCCTGTTGGACGAATCACCTTCACGATGACTTCGGAATTGGTGGATGTTCCCGAGATTGTTACCGTTCCACCAAGGTTTATAGATGAAATTGGCGAAATCACGACTTGTGACGCGATTTGGTTTGCTGATGCCGATACGGGGGCTAGTGTTGTACTGGCCAACGCTATGGAAAGAGCAATCGATGAGCATAGAATAAGCTTTAACGGTTTCACGATGTTCATTTCCTCACTTTCTTAAGTAGTTGAAACTGCCCTGAAGAGGCAGTTTCAACGTGTTTTTAGTAAAATTAATCATTCTCGTTTTGGTATTGAATGACATCATATTCGGCATCAGTAATTGATGTAGCTAAGTTTACTCCAACCGATAACGGGCTATTGCTGTATTCGCTCACGACGAAAGCTCTGACCTTATAATTAGGATTCGTAGAGGCATCGGCTACATTAAAGTTAGCGGTAAATGTCCCCGATTGGAAATAATCGGATTCTGCAGCAACAATGCTTACTGGCAATTGACCATTCATCAATTGGAAAATGACGTGCAGATGACCATTGGACTGATTTTCCGCAATTCTCACATTGGCAGTAATTCCGTTTGCTATTTCCATTTTAACTGGCGTTATATAGTAGGAATCCTGGCTTCGAATAGCTGTCATGTAATCTGTATATCTATTATTGAATCCGTCCGCATAAACAATGACTCTGTAATAAACTTCTTGATCTAATACACCTGGAAGAATCGTAAGCTTGCCCGCACTTATCGTATATTGCTCCGGTGATAAAATTCTCTCTGACCAGTTTGAAGCATTCTCAGATAGAACAACTTTCTGAATTTTGCTTCTCCAAATCGCATTGTCTTCAAAAGTCAGAACACTAGGAACATCGCTAAAAAATGATCCTTTAAAACGAGGTGCATAATTCGTATCAATATCTCCCGTGATTACCGAGGTTGTTAGAACATTTCCATATGTCTCTTTAAGAGTATTGCCTGCAATTTTGATTTGCAGGTTTCCTTGAATAATTTGATGGAAATAAACATACAAGGAACCATTGCTGATGGTCACCTCATCATCCGGTTGAAGTGGTAAGAAGGTTGCACCCTTATCGGTTGAATATGTGACATACTCCTTTAAATGGGAGCCTGCTGTATCAACTGTATTATCTACCAAGTCAGTTTCGTTATTAGAATAAAAATATAACTCTACGGTATGACTTGATATTAAATACGCCTCGCTAAATTCAGGCGGGTACATGTTATGTGGCGTTAATTGCTCGGTTGTAATTGGATCCATCAGGGCATTTGAATTAACTGTATCTGCAACTACGCTAACTGCAATATGAATCTCAATATTGTTGTCTACCAACGGTGCTGCAAAGTGGAGCACTACTTTATTGTCAATAAAAGTGACTGTGGTGGATGATTCTATGGATTTCTCCACTCCATGAATTGATAGTTTAATGGCAGCTTTAAGATCATCCACTGATGCTGTGTTGTTTTTTACATTTTTGTCGAAAAAGAGTGTCCAATCGTGATTTAAATTATCAATGCTTGAATGTAAATAACGTGGTGGAGCTGTTGTTACTACATCGATAAATTTCGTTACAACTCCTGTGTTCAGAACATTACCTAACTCATCCCTAAGGGCTCCTGAGTTGATGGCAATTTTGTTATTAGTTCCAGTGAGTGGTGAATTTAGGGTAACTATCATTTTATTATTTAATAATTCAACAGTACCTCCAATATACCTTAACTGCTGAAAGTAGCCATATTCACTTTTTTCTATATAAATATAATCAGATAATGATTGTATGCACCAATAATAAGGACAGCTTTGTGTAACGTTATTTACAAGTGTTTTATCAAATGTCAACGTTACTACTTTATGGTCCTCGCTGACTTCTGAACTTTGGTAGACTGGCGCCGTAATATCACGTGCAACAATGGACTCCGTCGTTAATTCGCCAGCGACAAGACCAATGCTGCTTCTTAAAGCATTAGCTGCAATTTTAACTTTATAGCTGCCTGGTGCTAACGGTGTGAAGAAATGGAGGTTGAAGCTGCCGTTTCCTATCCTATTAATGGAAAAAGGTTGCAAGTTTTTATTTACATCAGCCTTATCATTCAAACCTAGCGCTGTATACGCGCCACCATCCTTGGAAATCGTAATGGCTGCTTTTAATGCATCATCACTCATATTGTTGACAACACCTTGACTGAAAGTGATACCTAAATCTGAGTTATAATTATACAAATAGTGATTGGAATAAGTGATGACTTCTGTGTTCAAATCTGCATACATGGTATCGTTCACATTGCTGTTGGCACCCTTCACAGCACCAGTTAATACTTGAATCGACTTGTATCCGCTTAGTGGGGCAGCGAAGGCAATAACCATTTGGTTCCCGCTTACGGAGATGGTGTCGTCATTGCTCAAACGAATGAAATCTGAATCATCGTACATGGTTTTGATTTTAACAAAATCGTATAGATCCACATTATACGTTACCGACGTTACCGAATATGTTGCTGTTTGTACCGTAGTGTCAAGTGTCAACGTTACATTTTTCAGATCACCGCTGATAGCCGTGCTTACAATATTAGGAACGGTTAGATCCTGGGCCGCAGTCGATCCGCTGACTTGGTCGGAAGTTACTGTATAATTGGAATCCAGACTGCCTACTAAAGCACCCGCTTTGACGCGGATCTGATTGGAATCACCTAGTAAAGATGAGTAAAAGCTAACAATGACAGCCCCTGTGTCAGAGATCCACGCATCGCCGCCATAGTTAGTAATACTATTAAACGCGCCATCATTTGATCCTTTTACCTCAATCAGTGACCTCCAATCATCAACCTCTTGAGATCCTTCCACTGGCACATTGAATGTTAATGTCACATCGTGGTTGGCATTGCTGATGATCACGTTCTCCAGTGTAATGTCTGAACCCGTAATTGCAGCTGCTTGCGCTGTTGTTGAAAGGCTTGTGCTAAGCGGCATAATGACTACCGTCAAAGCTAATAGAAAAGATAAAAGTCTTCCCGTAACTTGTTTTCTCAATCCCTTGCTTTGCTTAAACATGGAACAACCTCATTCCTATCAATTTTTTTTCATATTCCATTTCTTCTGCCAATTATAGACTTTGTACCTAAAAATGAGATGTAACTAAAGTTATAACTCTTAAAATAATGTCGAAAAACCCATAAACATGTCGTCTATGGGTTCTTTAACTTATATTTGATTGTATAGTGAACCCCATGAAAATATTAGGGCAGGATCTTCAGCTCTCTTAGCCTTACAACAGCTTGTACCCGCCGTGTAATACCAAGCTTGCCGTATGAGCGATTCACATGGCCTTTGACTGTTCCTTCTGTTAATCCAAACCGATCGGCAATCTCTTTATTGGATAACCCCTCTGCGATTGCTAATACAATATCTGTTTCCCGTTTTGTCAGTGGATCCACAAGGGGTGGCGAAGTCTTCTCGAGATCAATTTCCGGAGCCCTTTCGGAAAGTGCTCTTTGAACCGTTTCTCGAAGTCTTTCTTGAGAAAGGGGCTTGACGATGTAATCATAGGCATAAACGTCGAATGCAGGCAGAGCATATTCCTTGTGCGATGTAACAAATACCAGCTTCATTTGCCAACCGTTCACTCTTAACCGTTTCGCAAAATCAAGACCGCTTTCCCTTGGCATACCAATATCCATAAATACCAAGTCTGCTTGATTGTTCATCAAAAAAGTAAATGCCGTTGTCGTCTCCTGGAAACTTCCTACGATTTCGACTTCAGCGATCTTGGCAAGCAAATGTTTCATTATCAAGTGAATTGCCTTTTCATCATCAATAATAACGACTTTCATCCCGTACTCCCCTCTTAACTTGTGTCCGATAGAGTATAAAAAATACTCCCTCCATTATCCTTAAACTTAATAGCCTTAGGAAGTAATTTCCAGAAAATAAAAGGTTTATTCGACGTACAAAAAGAAATCTCTCCTTTTTGTTTGATGGTTGCTCAACACTTCCATTTTACCAAGGTTTGGTTTCTTTTATTGATAATTCTTTTGAAAAAGAGGCACCGCTACAAGATGGCTATCTTCAGCGTCAGTTCTTTCGTTGGAATAACTTGAATATTTTTCTAAATGTGATATCATCGTGATATCATAAAATTGTAACGCGGGTTGGCTGTTATCCAGACGATTGGACGTTAGCCTGGATGAAGCCTTGCGCGATTTGGTATTTAAACCTCTTGGAATGACCGATAGTGCTGTACAACTCCCGGAGGTCCAAAGTAATCATCTGCTTCCCGTCTTCAATGCAAAAAGGAAACCTGTGCCGCAATGGGATTTTAGGGATACGATGGCTGGAGCTGGGGCCGTTTGTTCGACTGTTTCGGATATGCTTCATTACATGGACGCTCATTTGAGTGACGCCGATCACTCCCTGTATGCCGCATTTCCCAGCACCATTCGGACCTAACAATCCCAAAACGCCTGTTTGGATCTGCAAGGATAAGTCTCGAAGCCCGTAAAAATCCCCCTTATATTTCTTGCTTACACTTTCGATAATTAATTCCATATATTCCTCCTGCTTACATGTTGTTTCAACTTTGGGCGTCATAGCTTCCAATGTTATCCACCATAAGCCTACTTTAACTAAAAAACACACTCTCCATAACTGGCTGAGGTTTAGTTTATTACTGGACTTTGGTCTTGGAGAGGAATAGAGGGTTACATGTGATAGAGAAAAACCGCTAGGGAAGATCCCTGACGGTCCCTAACTTCATATAAACAAAAAACAAGACCTTTTCCCATATTAATGGAGCTGGTCTTGTTTCGCATAAAACAGGCCTGTAAATCTCTGAGGCTTGCATTGTTCTATTCCTTAACCGATCCAAGCGTGATCCCGTGAATAAAGAATCTTTGCAGGAAAGGATATACGACCAGAATCGGAAGCATGGCAATAAAGATCTTTGCCGCATTCAAGGTTTGGTTGGAAATTTCACTCAAGCGTTTCAACGTCTCCGGATCATTGTTCATTTGACTCGGATCCATCTGGACAACCATTTGCCGAATATAGGTCTGCAGTGGATAATTGTCTGGCTTTGTCATAAAGACTAACCCACTGAAAAACTCATTCCAATGCCCAACAATACTGAACAGCGTAATCGTCGCAAGGACTGGTACGGAAAGCGGTAGGAACAGCTTAAACAGGGTGTACCAGGGTCCCGCTCCATCCACCAAAGCAGCTTCCTCCAACTCTTTGGGTAAGCTGCGGAAGAAATTTATGACCAGGATCACGTTGAACATCGGTACTCCGCCTGACAGCACCAATACCCAAATATTGTCGATCAGTCCGTACGCCTTCACGGTTTGATAGAGTGGAATTAGTCCTCCGTTAAACAGCATTGTAAACACTAACACCCACATGAGGATATTTCTCAAGCGAAAATCTTTCGTACTCTTGGATAACGGGTAAGCCATAAGCACTGTGACGATGAAGCTGAGTGATGCCCCCAGAACGACACGCTGAATGGACACCCAAAAGGATTGAAAAAATGCGCTGTCTCGCATAATTTGTTGATAGGAAACCACATTTAACCCAATCGGCCATAATCGGACGATACCGGCGGCTGCCGCCGATTTTTCGCTTAGTGAGACCATCAGCGTATACCAGAGGGGAAGAACACATAAAAGCGCAATGGCTGCCAATAAGATGATCAGGATGACATCGAATATTTTGGAGGCAGTTGTCGTTTCATTAACCATGTCAACTCTCCTTTGTTTAGAAAATCCGGTAATTTGTGAATCGATTGGCGAGATAATAGGACACGATGATCAGGATAAAGCCCACCACCGATTTTAGCAGCCCTACGGAAGTAGCCAATCCATACTGCAAATTCAGCAGACCTTCGCGATATACCCAGGTATCGATAATGTCCCCGGTGGAATAAACGAGCGGATTATACAAGTTAAAGATCTGATCGAACCCGGCATTCAGGACGCTGCCAAGACTTAGGATGAGAAGCAGAAAAACGGTTGGCCCGATGCCCGGAAGCGTAACGTGCTTGAGACGCTGCCAACGGTTCGCTCCGTCCAGTGCCGCCGCCTCATACAAGGAAGGATTGATGCCCGTCAAGGCTGCCAAATAAATAATCGTATTAAAACCAAATTCCTTCCATACATCACTGCCTACTACAAGAAACGGAAACAACGCCGGTTTACCCATAAATAGAATCGGTTCAACACCGAATATAGACAGCATGTTGTTAATTGGCCCCGTATAGGAGAAGACATCGATAATGATGCCACTTAAAATAACCCACGACAGAAAATGAGGCAAATAAACCAGTGTCTGTATCCACCTTTTGAAAATGGCGAGACGCAGTTCATGAAGCAGAAGGGCAAATGCAACCGGTACGATGAGATTCGCGACAATCTTCATCACTGCGATTAAGATGGTATTAAAAAAGATAATCTTGCTATCGCTTAGCGTGAACATATATTTGAAATTTTCCAAGCCGATCCACTCGGAGCCGAGCACACCACGGACAGGCTGATAATCTTGAAATGCGATAAGAATTCCGAAGATCGGAACGATGCTGAACATGACCAACCAGATATAGCCCGGAAGAAGCATAAGATAATAATGTTTGGCAATTCCCTTGTTTTTCACACTGCTTTCACTCCTTATTCCTGATTGGTAAAGGCGCCGAACCAATGCTCCGGCGCCCTTCATTTGAAATAGGATCCTATTTTACCGTCTCTGCTACTTCAGACGTCACTTGATCGCCGCCTTGCTTCTTCCAATCCTGGACGAATTGATCGAAGGAATCGATCGGTGCGGCACCCATAATAATTTTCAAGAATGCCTCTTTTTCCATTTTTATTAAGTTGGTCCACTTGCTTTCCATCGTTTTTGTACGTGTGTAGGACAAACTATTGATTTTGTTCACGTTCGGATCGAAATGGGCTTTTGCGCCGACAAGCAGGGAATAGGCCCGCATAAAATCTTTGTCATCCTTATTCCAATACTTGATATCTAAGTTATCATAGGGCTGCAATTTAGAACTTTTAATGGTTTTCAAAGTATTATTCAATAACTTATATTCCGCGCTGTCTGTATAGTCTTCGGGCTTCTTGGTCCCTGCCAGCACCTCTTTTGCAGCTTTCATTTCATACCCAATTTCATCGAGCGGAGCAAAGAAGTTACGGGCCAGCATGAATTCATTCCCGTATTTCGACTCGTCTCTAAGGTAAAAATTATTCATCTTAATAGGAGCTTCCGGATGCGCATAACCTTTACGTACAACAAGGAATGTGTTCGTAGGATTAGTTCTCATGACGTTATACTTGCCCTTCGCATCTAGCGGCACCGCATAAGCCTGCCAGTTCGCTTGCGGATCGTTCTTCCAGGCACTCGGCAGTGGCCAATATCCCCCATAGAACCCGCAGAAAAACAGGCCAGCTTTTCCGTTAATCACGACTTCTTCTGGCGCCTTTCGGATGCCTATTTCCTTATCTATTAGACCTTTGGCATACATATCACGCAGCTTGGCAAGCGCTGTTTTTGTCTCCGGCATGGTGGATCCGTACACCGGCTTTCCGTCAGTGCCCTTTACCCAATATCCCGGATACGCGTTATAGGCTGAAAAAATCGCAGAAACATCAAAATTAGGGGGACCTTGGATAAAATCGTTGAACAATCCAGTGCCTGCGGCGAGACCGATAGTGTCCGCTTTGCCGTTTCCGTCAGGGTCCTGTTCCACGAAAGCTTTCGCTACTTTTTCCAGATCTTCTATCGTTTTCGGAGGTTGCAGACCAAGCTTATCCAGCCAGTCCTTACGGATCCACAGCCAGCTAAAGTCTTCCGCAGTTACAGATGGAACAGCCATCATCTTCCCACCAAAGGTTACTTGGCTCTTCGCAAGCCCATCCGTGCTGTCAATGATCTTCTTCACGGCAGGAGACGCATATTTATTGTACACATCTGTTAAATCCTCAAGTTCTCCAGCCTTCACCATTTGATTCAGCTGCACTTGGCTGACAACCATCGCATCCGGCAAATCGTTGCTAGCGATAGCCAGATTCATTTTCTGATCAAAATTCTCTTTAGCAACCTGCCATGCGATTTTAATATCGATATTTAAGTTGTCTTTAATGGCCGTTTTCCAAACGTTGTTATCAGGAGTTTCCCCTTTGCTCGATTTAAAATTCGGGTCCACACTGTATGCGATATTGAGCGTGACAGGTTCCGCACTTTTTCCAAAAGGATCTGCAGCGACTGCTGATTGAGAACTTGCATCCGGCTTAGTTGTTGTACTTGGTGTACTGGATTTGCTAGAACAGGCAGTTGCAGAAACCATTGCTGCAGCAAGTAATGCCATGGTCATTTTTTTTGACATTTTGTCCCCTTCTTTCGTTTCTTTATCGCTTCGATTTCAGTATAAACGATAAAGACGATTCTCTGAGATAGGTATCAAGCGCATGTTCAGGTAGAGAAATGTATGCAATTTATACTAACATAAAGTTATAGTGAGAAGCTTTTGCGACATCTATCCCCCTGTCTATCGCACATTTATCTACCTGTACACACAGAAAAGGCGCCCCACGGTGTGCAGACGCCTTCTTTTTACGATTCCACCGATCTCTGCTCATTTGCCCAATCGATTAGCCACCCGATACTCGCTAGGAAGCATGCCGGTTAACTCGCGAAAAACCCGGCTGAAGTATTTTTCATCGGAATAACCGGTTTGTTCCGCAATCCACAGAATGGTATTGTTCGAATTAAGTAAGTACTCTTTCGCCTTTTCGATTCGAATAAAACGAGAATACTCGTTGAATGTTTTACCGATAATATCTTTAAAACATTGACTGAAATAACTGCGACTTAAATTCAATCGTTGCGCTAATTCAGCCGCCGAAAGCTGGCGGTCCATCTCTGCTTGTATCATCAAAACGGCTTTGGTCATACAATTCATAATTTCTTGCGAGTATGAAGTCTGTTCGACAGATGCCCGAATCATTTTGCGGATATGGCTTATCCATTGTTCTACTTGAAACCAGGAGTGAAAAGAGTGAACCATTTGGATTTTGCCTATATTGGTGTGCGCAAACAAACGATTCCATTCTATCACAAGGGAATAAAGCAGCCCGATCAGCTGGCTTTCATGCAGTTTCAACGACTTCATATCCGTAATGAGTTTTTCATACAAGCTATCATTATAAAACCACTCGGAGGATAACCAGCTTTCCTTCACCCTATCCAATTTTGCTTCGTCTGGTTCGGTTTGCGATTTATATCCTTCGCTCATGGAAACGGAAATGATAGTGCGCTCCGGATGATACTCATAAAATAATACCTTCTCCGTATAATCCCTTACCCATCGTTGAATCTCCTTCCAGGTGCAATCATTGAGATCAGACAGAATGAGCAGCATGCTTTCCGGTAACTTGCGGATCTTCTCCGACAAGATTTCGTACAACCTGCTCTCCTTCCCTTCTGCTGGGAACCAGATCCAACTGCTTAAATCCACTTCCCTCATGTTTTCATCTGCAGGAAGCTGCAGTTCATTGAACCAGTCATGGTCGGATTCGCGGTCTAAGGACAATAACACATATCCCTGTTCAACCTCGAGAATGACTTGATCAGGATGAGGGGCCTGAGGACTTTGGTTCAGTTGTTCGTTTATTCGGCCTGCTATTCTGCCAAGGACTTCTTCGAATTGCTCTTTTTCCAACTGTACCTTGGCAATATAATCAATAGCTCCAAGCCTGAGCGCTTCCTGTATATACTCAAAATCCTGATGAAGCGTCAATACGACCATATGGAGACGCGGATACCGTTTACGGGCAATTCGCATTAATTCGATACCGGACATCACCGGCATAGCCAAATCGGTCAGCAGTAAATCAACCGGCTGTGATTCCAGAAACTCTAGCGCTTTCTCGCCGTTATTGGCTTCCCCGACAACCTGCATGTCAAAATCTTGCCAAGGCATAGCTGAAATCAGACCTTTACGGACTAATTTATCGTCATCCACCACAAGTACTTTTATCATGGCCGCGTTTCCTCCACTGTTATTGGCAAGGTAAGCAATACGCTCGTCCCCTTACCGATTTCACTCATGATTTCCAACTTTGCCTTATCCTCATAACGAGCCTCCAGCATTCGTTTCACATAATTCATCCCAATTCCCATGCCAACCTTCTTCTGTTCCAATGTGCGATTATTCAGCAGTTCCCGGATGGTTTCCTCCGACATACCCGAACCGTTATCGTGTATTGAAATTTGAATATCCTTATCGAGCTGGACGTTGACTTGGATATAACCATCATCACTCAAACCATGATAAAGAGAGTTCTCCACCAATGGCTGAAGAATAAAACGGGGAACGGGTACTTTCAGGACATTCTCATCCACATCAATCCGCACATCAAATTGAAAATCGTATCGAATTTGCTGCAAAACCAGATACTGTTTAAGTGCATCGATCTCTTCCTCAATCGTTGAAATTTGTCCTAATTTACCTAAATTGTAATACAGCAGCTTATTTAAAGACTGGACGAGTCGATCTATCTCATTCTGTCCGTTCATAACCGCCAACCAATGTACGGTGTCGAGCGTATTCATCAAGAAGTGCGGGTTGATTTGATAAAGCAGTTTTTCCACTTCAAGGTCTACCCGGTTCTTCTCTTTTAACTCCACCTCTTTAAACAGATTCCAGATTTGAACCTTCATTTCCGAAAATTTACTCAACAAATAATCAAATTCTGGAATTTTGGACTGTTCCGTATGATTTGTTTTTAACCGATTTTGAGACATCCCTTTAATCTCCCGATGAAAGATGTTCAGAGGCCTGTATACCATCTTCCATAATAGCCAAGCCAGAACAACGGTAACACATAGAAAAAAGATTGAAATAAACAGCATTTGCAGCAACCATTGCTTTTTTTCTTTGCCGTAATCGACCTGTGAAATAACGGAAACCACACTCCAATCTTGATTGGAGGTCTGCTTGAACCAATGATACCCTTGGTATAAACCGGTCCCCTCCTTTTTGGAGAAATTAGGGAATTTCGCACCGACCGCAAATATTGTCGGAACCTCGCTATAAGCAATTCGACCGTTACCATCCAGGATAAGATGGGACAAAGCACCTCCATATTGATCGTTGTCCAAAATGCTTTGCGTCAAACTAAACCCAGATTCAATATAGACATAAACATCGTCGCGATCAGGCAGCTCCACCTTCCTTAACGCAGACAAAACAATTTGATCATCAAATTGGTTCATGCTGACATGTGGGCCGTAATAAGTAATGCCGTAATATTTGGCAAGCAGCGGTAACGATTCTGGTGAAAAGTTATGCTTAATTGGAAAATTTTCAAATTGGATTGTTGCATCATTCTGAAAATAATACATCGTTAAACCTATGCTTGGGTTTGTAAATGTTACCATATTTAACTCACTTTTCAACTGGTCTCTCGACTTAATCCGTTGAAAAGGGTCTTCCGATTGTTGAAGTACCTCATCCAATTGTTTTCCTATGGTGCCGCCGTATGCCAATTGTTGTGATATATGATTCAAACTACTGATCGAATTCCCTAATGAAAGCTCAACCTGTCTCAAATTGCTCTGAATTCCGCTTTGTATTTTATTATCAAAAATAGAATCAATCGTATAGTAAGAAATGATAAAAATACTTAAAAACGGAACCAATGAACTGAACAAAAATATGAGAAAAATCCTTCTTTTTAACGTCATTTAATCGACACCCTTCCGTATTTACATGAGAAAGCGTTGTCAATTCAGCAGCTGAAGAAACAAGCAAAAGGTTTTCTTGAGTATATTCCGTACAAAATGTTAAAGTCAATCGTTAAACCTCAGGATTTTACTCTCCCATACCTTGGAGCTAACGCAAAAAAGCCCTTTAAAGGGGCTTTTCAGCTTTTCGCTAGGGCGAAATTTTCAGAATTTGCCGAATAATCGGCGTAATTCCACTTACCATAAACTCAATGGCAATCACCATAACAATTAGTCCCATTAAACGCATTAGCACATTATTGCCTGTTGGCCCAATCAATCGATAAATTGTAGCTGAGTTAACAAGGACAATGTAAGTAAGCATAAGTACAACCGCAATCACAACTATTAAAATAATCTTTTCCATAACATTTGTCGTAGATTCCATAAGAACAATTCCATTAGTAATTGCCCCAGGACCACATATCATTGGAATAGCCAATGGAGTAATGGAAATATCATTTACATATGTATCGACATCCGCTTTATCAACCTTTGTACGAACAAGTCGTGCCTGAAGCATATCCTGTCCCATTAAAATGAAAATAACCCCACCGACAATCTTTAAACTGTTAATAGAAATGTTGAAAAAGTGAAATACCCATTCGCCAGTAGTTGAAAAAATGAGCAATGTAAAAAATGAAACCACTACTGCTTTGCGAGCAGTATGGACTTTCTTCTGTGATTCAAGATCGGCTGTCATCGACATAAAGATTGGCATGATGGCAAGTGGATTAATGAGTGTAAAGAATGAAGTGAGGCTCAGCAATAAAAATGATGTGTACAGTTCCATGTAGTATCTCCTATTTGTATGTTCCTTGTTGCATTTTTAATAGTTCTCAATCCGTATCAGTAGTATCCTTTTCCAAAGAATGAATTTCTTGCTTAATGGCCTCCATTCTTTAGGTTCCCCAATCATACATCATATCAACTATGGGTAATAGAGTCATCCCAAGTTCAGTCATGGAATATTCAACCTTTGGAGGGACTTCAGGATATATCTCTCTATGAACAACACCATCTTCGATCAGTTCACGCAGTTGCCATAACACTACGATTTTCCACTTCCCACTGATAATAGATAACGTGAGTTCTTTCGCACAGTTATAATCCCCATTTATGATCTTGTCTCTGACTTCATCTCTAGATATGAATAAACAAGCATTACTTATTATACCCCCTGAACGCTTTAATGAAGACGAATTATTTCAACCAAAGGAAATACTAGAAAATGCAGGAATGAAAGTAACCATTGCTAGTACGAAAACGGGAGAAATTATTGGTGACTATCAAGGAAAGGCAAACGCTGAAGTCATCTTCTCAAACGTGTCTGCCCGTGATTATGATGTAGTTGCTGTCATTGGAGGATCAGGTACGAACGATCATCTCTGGAACAATCAGGAGTTACTGAGCTACTTAAAACAAGCACATGAAGACAAAGTTCTTGTGACAGGAATTTGTGCAGGCGCAGTAAACAAAGCAATGTTAGATCATATGGTTTATATATCTATCTAAAGTAAAAGCCACTTCTTAAACGTAGTAGCTTTTTCCAACTTCTCTTTTATTGAACCTCAAAGTTTATTCATCATATTTGATGAAATCAATACTCAGTTGACCAACGTTGTCAAACTTCCAAACCGCTCTATAATAATAATTTGAAAAGCTATCCTCACTTTGGCTTCCTTGTATTACTATAAATCTTTTAATTAGGTCAATTTCATTATTATCAAACAACCAACCACTAATGTCTTCCAATTCCCATCCTGTACTTGAGTCAAAATAATTTCTTCCCTCAAATTTGTTGGGGAAGAACATTAACACATGCAAGCAAGAATCAAAGGACGGGAAAATGAAATCACATAGGCCTTAAAGGAACAAAAAAAGTGGGGTGGCTGTCCCCCCTCTTCTTCGTTATGTGCTTATTGCAACAGTTTCTGAATCGGATATTTCTTTACTTTTCGCTAATCAATCTGTCAGTACTTCCATCATCCGTTTGAGCACTCACCGGAACAGCCTTACTAACTCCAAAAGCGTAATAACTAATAACAACGATACCTAAGAAAACAATTCCGGCAATAAGAGAGAGGCGTGTATCATCATTCATCCACATGCCGACCAATACCATAAGCAAAAAAGCAATGGTCACATAGTTTGTCACTGGTGCAAAAGGCATTTTGAAAGGATGATTATCCAATTCAGCTCCCTTTACTTTTCTGAATTTCATTTGACTGATCAGAATAACAAACCACGGCACCATACCGGGAAGTACGCTGGCGCTGTATACATACACAAACAGATTTTCCGGTGCAATGTAGCTTAAGATCACACCAATGCCCAATCCCACGAGTACGCCAATCGTTCCCAGCAGGGGCACGCCGTTATGGGATAGCTTTGTAAATATTTTCGGTGCCTGTCCATTTACTCCTAATGTATAAAGCATGCGCCCTGCGCTATAAATCCCACTATTACAACCTGACATAGCTGACGTGATGACGACAAAGTTGATGATCCCTGCCGCTGCTGTAATCCCGATTTTCGCAAATGTTGCCACGAACGGGCTGCCGATTGCATGCAATTGATTCCAAGGGTAAACGGTTACGATCACAAAAATCGCGCCAATATAGAAAATCAAAATACGCCAAATAATACTTTGAGTCGCACTCATTAACGTCTTTTGTGGGTTTTTTGCCTCGCCCGCAGTAATCCCGATAAGTTCCACACCTTGATAGGCCCCAATTACCAGCGAGAGAGCAAAGAAAAAGCCTGACCATCCACCGGTAAAGAAGCCCCCATGCTGCCATAGGTTAGATAACCCGATTGCGTTTCCACCGTTGCCAATCCCAAAGAAAATCAGACCAATCCCTGCAACAATCATCAATACGATGGTTACGACTTTAATCATGGAAAACCAAAACTCAAATTCACCGAATGATTTAACAGAGAATAGGTTCGCTGCACCGAGAATCACCATTGCGATAATACCTGGTATCCACGCGGGTAAATCCGGAAACCAGTACTTCATATATGTCCCAACCGCAATGATTTCCGCCATCCCGACAACGACCCACTGGAACCAGTTGCTCCAAGCCGTCGTGTAACCTGCCAAAGGATGAATGTACTTATAGCCAAAGGTCGCAAAGGACCCCGTGCTCGGTTCTACGTACTGCATTTCCCCCATTGCACGCATGATGAAAAATATAAAAATCCCTACAAGCGCATACGCAAGCATAACTGATGGACCTGTCCATTTTATCGTACTTGCAGAACCCATAAATAACCCAACGCCGATTGTGCCTCCCAATGCAATCATTTGAATATGACGCGCTTCGAGGCCCCTCTTCAATTCTTGGTTTTTCATTTCAGTTCCTCTTCCTCTCTGCTACTCTAGGTTGTTATTTTGAACAAGCTACAAACACTAACTATGATGAAGCAGTTACCGGCATATCATTCAATTGTAAGCGTTTTCTGCGTTGTGAATCACTAACGAATCCCATTATAATATTTATTTCTGATGAAAACAATTACATTAAACTGGAAATAATGAGTGACTTGACGTTTGGGATATGGCTGCTATTCAGAGGAGGAAAACTCGCCAAAGTGAATAAACTACCCTATTGTAACATCAAAAATACACAAAAAAGCTATCTAAGTTACTGATAGCTTAAATTATACGCAATAAATTACCTGCATATTATACCTATTTGTGATACGGTTCCCCGTAACATAGTAACCGTGAATTTTTATAGAGAGCGGAGGTCCTTTTTTTAAGAACAGCATGAAGAACTGAACCGAATTCGAAGCTTAGCTTGCGGAGCAAGTAACATATGACTCAAAGAGCCCTGCTATTTGAACTATTGCCAAATAGCTCTCCAGTCAAGAGAGCACCAGCGTAACGCGGTAACATTGTCAACCTGCAGATGGTCCGAATCCACCATCCTGTACAGGATAGCCTCGCATCCTATAGGCCTGTTCCCAGCGTAGACGACTCAGACCGCAATGGCTGGATTCCTCCACTTGTGCTTTGGTTTACTTTAATATTGTCCTTTAATAACAAAAAACGAGCCCCGAATTGTTCCAGCTAGTTTAGACTTCTGCCTAGCAAACTTAAACTTCTCTTCTAACTCCTTTGGTATCTCCATCCCCTCAGAAAGCTTAAAACCAACGGCCCGCTTCTTAGGGTCATCAACCGTATACATGACATTGACAGAAAGACCATCCTCATAAAAGACGTAGGTAAATTGGATATTTTCCACTTGAAAACGCGACGTTTCTAAAGGTTTGGCTGCAAACGCAATATCACGTTCTTTCAAAATTCGGTTCACATAATCAAGGTTCTCCTGACTTTCGCTAGCTGGTACAACCGTAAATTCATGCTCGTATTTGTTCATAAAGTAACGGGCTTCATTAGCACGTAAACCAGCAAGCGCTTCTACTACAGGTGAAGACTCTAAACCTACCGTAGACACATTTTTAAAATCAACGATATACGACATTTCCATCCCTCGTTTTCTCTCACTATTTTCTAAACAGAAATTTAATCTTCTTTATCTACCAAATATTATACCAAAAAATAATTCAATATAAACGTTCTCATTTGGGATATGATAAATCCCGTTGTTTCCCCCAATAAAATTTGGGTCATTTATGATAAGGCTCCCCTCGATTTATCCGCATCGCGCGATAAATCTGCTCCACCAGCACCAGCCGCATCAGCTGGTGCGGCAGCGTCATGCGGCCAAAAGACAGCCGCATATCCGCACGGCGCAGCAGCTCGCTCGAGAGCCCCAGCGAGCCGCCGATCACGAAGGCCACCTGGCTCCGCCCGTAGGTGGCCAACTTATCGAGCGAGCCTGCCAGCTGCTCGCTCGTCCACATCTCGCCGTCGATGGCCAGCGCTACGACGTACACGTCCGCACCGAGCTTGGCTAAGAGCCGCTCGCCCTCCTTCACACGCACCTGCTGTTCCTCAGCAGGGCTCATGTTCTCGGGTGCCTTCTCATCCGGCACCTCTATCATCTGCACCTTGGCATACGGCCCAAGCCGCTTCACATACTCCGCGATCCCATCCACGAGATAGCGCTCCTTCAATTTCCCTACGGTTAATATCTGTATATGCATAACCGACAATCTCCCCTCATTTGCTCCATTGGATAAATTCAATCAAATCGAGCTCTATCACCTTTTTTGCCCGCTTTCATTGGAGCTAATCCAACAAAATGCTACAAAATCAGCTCTTTTGAGCCATTTCCACATATTCCACTGTATTAATCCAATGGAACTAATCCCAACCGCCGATGTCATAAGACATCATTGGATATCATCCAATCAAATTCATCCAGTTAAGGTATTTCTACTTTCCTTCCAACCCAAACAAAAAAGGAAGGCCTCCGCCTCCCTCATACAACTAGAAATCGCGCTAACTCCTTGCAATGCTCGCAGTGCGTCGGTGGCTCCCAGCTAGCGAAGTGGGTCTTCTGCAGATCCACAATGTCCGGAGCTTCCTCATACTCATCAACAAACTCATCAATCGCGATTTCTACATGATCTTTACAAACTACATGCATGCAAGTACCTCTCATCCGCAATGTTTCTATCCACGCATATCTCTACTCACTTATCATTCATCATTCATCATTCATCATTTATCATTCATCATTCATCATTCATTACTCATCTCTTATCACTTATCCATCGCTTCAACCAAAGTAACCACCGCATTCTGCTTCTTACCGCCGCGGTAATACACCACGTTGACCTTATCGCCAATCTTCTTCTCGTTGTACAAATATTTCCGCAGGGAGATCGTACTGTCAATCTTGCGGTCATCCAATTGGACAATGACATCCTGCGCTTTGAGTCCCGCTTCTTTAGCAGGTCCCGACACATCGAAGACGATAACTCCAGTCTTCACCTCTGCAGGGAGCTTTAATACATCCGTCCCTTTAAAAGCTTGCAGTTCCTGCGTCGAAACACCCATCAATGGTCTTTTCACCTTGTGATCCTTGATCAAGCTCTCAATAATCGGCTTCACACTATTGATAGGAATGGCAAAACCTAACCCTTCCACACCCGTATCCGATATCTTCATGGAATTGATTCCGACAACCTTGCCCTCGATATTCACCAGAGGTCCGCCGCTGTTCCCTTGGTTGATAGCCGCATCCGTTTGGATAACATCCATCTCCCAGTCGTAATCCGTTCCTTCACGTGACAGCGAAACCGGTATTGTTCGTTTTGGTGAAGAAATAATACCTTGAGTAACGGTTGGCGAGAATCCAAGTCCAAGTGGGTTGCCTACCGCTATCGCCATCTCTCCTGCTCGCAGCGTTTCGGAGTCACCGAATTCAGCAAGCACTTTGATGTCTTTTCCATCTGCTTCTAGCACTGCTAGATCTGTAATCCGATCGCGGCCGATTAGAGTTGCTTTACGATGCTCACCTTGGAAATTAACGATTTCGAACTGGTTCCCGTTCTCAACAACGTGACTATTCGTCACAATTCGAACTTTATCACCATTCCGTGCGAAAATAACACCCGAGCCGATCCCGAGTCCGGTCTCTTGCCCTTTATCATCCTTCTTCGAGGAAATAACGCTGACCACGGCAGGCTTTATTTTCTCCGTTGCCGCCACGACTGAATCGTTGCTGTTCATCGGATGCGCCTCGGCTTTTGCCGCAGAAGCTGGTATAGCTAGCGCAGCCTTAGATGAGTCACTTTTCCCGAAGCCGCCAAATACCCCGACCAGCAAAAGCATGGCTAGCGCTCCGCCTACTCCAGCAATGAGGGCCACATTCCGTCTGCGACCCGCGAAGCTTGTGAATGCCCCTGTCCCTTTGGGACGCCAAGAATCCTGGCGCTGCCTGGACCTTTTGGTGGAATAAAAATCATCATCAAACAAACTCATATCGGGTCCCTCCTCGCTGATGGGGGTTAAACTATACCGCTCTCGCCTTGAATTTTTTTATCTTGGATTGTTTTTCGATCTAATCTTGGATTCTTTTATTGTAATCTTTGAATTGTTTTTCGATCTCGCCTTATTTTTCAAAAAACAGGAATGTTTCGTTCACTTCTTGCCTACAATAATAGTAAACCAAATCTCTTAACGAAATACTAGAGTTAACTGAAATTTTAAATCAGACAAATAAAGGAGAATGCTCAGAATGAACCGTATTCCTTCCCATTTTGATGAAATTAACATGATTGGTAAGCTCGCTGACCTCAAAGATAGCCACTACCACCAGTCCCTCGTCCTCTCATCTCTCATTCAAGTTCTGATCGATAAGGGTCTCATCACCGCGCAGGAAATCCAGCTCAAATCCAAAGAGCTCGACGCTGCGCTTACTCCGAATCCAATACATCCCATTTCGTAGAGCGGTCAAAATATGTATCCATCAGCCGCAGCTGTTTAGCTTCAGGGGCACGCTCTTGTACTATGTTATTCACCGTTAGCCTGGCCAAATCCATTAAATTATGGTCACGGCTCAAATGCGCCATATAGACCGACTTCGTCTTGTGCGTCAACACGTCACAGAGCGCTTCCCCTGCAGCTTCATTGGATAAATGACCCTTGTCCCCAAGAATACGACGCTTAATACTCCATGGATAGTGCCCCACGCGGAGCATGTCCACATCGTGATTCGTCTCGAGTACCAAGCTATCTGAATCCGTAATCTTTTCTTTGACTTTCTCACTCATGTATCCCAAGTCCGTTACAACGCTTAACTTCTGTTCCCCTTCATAAAAGCAGTACCCCACAGGCTCCGCTGCATCATGCGATATTCCAAATGATTCAACACGCAGCGTACCGAATTCCTCGATACCTCCGGTTTCCATCACCCTCTTGTTGCCTTCCGCGATCACACCGATTTGACGGTCCAGCTCTTCCCAAGTCTTCTCATTCGCATAGATAGGCAAATCATATTTGCGAGCCAGTGCTCCCAACCCTTTAATATGATCTGAATGCTCGTGTGTGACCAGAATAGCATCAATACTGCTGGCCTCGAGCTCACGTTCCTTCATTAACAGCTCCATCTTCTTAGCGCTAAATCCCACATCAATCAGCAGCTTGATTTCACCATTGTCAACCACCGTTGCATTACCCGTCGAACCACTCGACAGTACCGTAAACCTCATACCCATCTTCCCTACTCCTCTATGCCTACATGTCATCCATCTAGCCGTCCATTGTTGACTATCCCACTTGCCTATTTCTTATCGGTGCTCTTATCCCCGTTTTTATCAGGATTGTCAGTTGTTTTTACACCATCCACTTGCGTACCAAATGGAGCCAATTCAGACTCTTTCTGCGGAGACTCAACCGCTCCATTGAAAGCTTGCACATAATAAATATCTCCGTTATCGATCCTAATCCGCCAATGCGGAAACATCGGTTGTGTTTCTGAATTATACGGCTGTCCGTGATACCCCAGTCTGACTTCCGTAATAATGGCACCATCACTCAAATAATTGTCCACTAAGCTGCGAACAGCTAACTGAGCGGGGATCAACTTCTGCTCCGTTTGCTCTACTCCTGATTCTACTTCAACATAAACCTGACGGTAACTGGTAATTTCTCCATTGTTCTCACTCAGTTCCACTCTTACATCGAAGAGAGGATTCTTGCCATATATCTGAGTGAACACATAAACGCCTTTTCGACTAATCGCTGAATCTAATTGGTATAAGCCAAAATTCGGTATCTCCGACTGAGCTTGAACTTCTTTGCTTGCCCCTTTACCAAGCAGATTGCTCATATTAATGGGCGTTTTCAGCGTCTTAAGTTCACTGGGCTTCATATTATCGTCATACTTCACCGTTATAACTTTCATCTTCGGTTGATCCGTCGGCAACTCATCCATTAGCCGTATATTTTTGTTTCGGAGCGCGTTATTCAGCTCTTCTACGGTACCTGATGTATCCAAAGCAATTTCCGTTTGATTGGAACGATTGGTGGACCAAAGTTGGAAACCAAGAATCATATTCAACATCAAAAAGGAACAAATCAAAATCGTTTTAGCCCGACTCCAATTCATGATCTCACCAACCTTTCCTCAGAAATAAAACTGCTTACTCCACAAAATCGTACGTGCCATCACGCAGCTCAATAGCCCATGTTGCCGTCAATACAAGCGTCTTATCCGTTATTACCGGACGATACGCTGGGAAAATAGAAACAATACTAGAACGCTTCTGATAAGATTGCAGCCTTTCTTCCAAAGTGTCACCAGACATGATTTCAAAATCACGCCGCTGTACCGTCTTCAGATCGGGAATAATCATCGACCTCTCGAATCCAGAAATAATTCCCTTCTGAACTTGCATTTTCATGGAACCATAGCCCTCAGCCTGCGGCGTAATAATTGGCAAAGATTCATAGTACTGTCGGAACGTGAACGAATGATTATCGATTAACTGCTTCTGTGGCGTGCGAGAAACTATATATTTCCCATCCCACCCAATATGCTGATTAATAAATTTGATACCCGCCTGCAAGTCATCTAATACATCTGTTTTACTTTCTACGGGTGCAACAGGATCCGAATACGTGACCCACCGCATATCTCGATTTAGCTGAAAACCGCGCTTGCTGTCCGTGTAAATTTCAGAACCGTCGCGCTCTTTGAGATATCGTGTAATACCCGGATCAACGAACAGGCTTTGTTTCAATTGATCTGCCGTCAACAAGCTATAGCTAAATATATAGTTCGGCAGTCGCAGCGGCTTTAATGGGAGATAGTAATCCCCGCTGTTTGTCGTTTTGTATAGATTCGTCAGGTCACCAAATGCCGCGAAATTTTCCACATCTTTACTTGTAAAATCGGCTGAGATGACTTCGTACCCAACGCCAGGGGAATCCGTAAAGAAGAACGCACGCACATCCTCGTTATTACCCTTAGAGTAAATCCAAATCCGTGTGATTTTATCATTATCAATCGGCAATTCGCCTTCAATTCGAAGCAGCTGCTGAAGAATCGTAAAAGGGATACCGTCGCGGAACCGAATCTCAACTCCTTGCTGTTTCGTTCGAACTTCTTCCCAGTTCACATTGACCAAATACATGGACGTTTTGCGAAAGCCTTTAAAGCTTCGCTGCTTAATATTATCGAGCAGTCGTGTGTAGTAGTAATTGTTAGGATACAGAACAGAGTGCTGCTGATTACCTAAGTGAACAATGATTTGATCAGGGAACAGCATGTCATGCAGCTCCAATTGCTTCCCTAATGTCTCCGTCTGAACATAATTACTTTGTTGAATAGGCTCAATCTTCGGCGGGGTGTAAGAAGCAAGATAGAAGCTTTGGTACAAGCTCGTCCCAATCAGGACAACAAGAAGGATGGATTTCAGACTCTCGATCATAGCTCATCTTCCTCCTCTTGCTGAATCGGCAGTGTGAACACAACACGAGTTCCTTGTCCCAGCTCCGATTCCAAAATGATAGAGCCGCCATGTGCTTTTACTATTTCCCGGGCAATTGAAAGACCTAACCCCGTACCGCCCATATTGCGTGAACGCGCTTTATCCACCCGATAGAATCGGTCAAAAATACGAGACAAATCTTTCTTCGGGATACCAATTCCGTTATCCTGAACCGAAATTTCCAGAACATCCTTCTCGATCTTCCTCGCTTCTAGCCGAATGGCCCCTTCATCACCCGTATACTTAATCGCATTCGACACGAGATTGTCGAGTACTTGATCAATTTTATCTCGATCGAGCAGTAAGCTGGTCACGCCCTGCTCCACATGAATTAGGATCTGAATCTTCCGCTGCTGCAGCTGGAAAGAGAAGCGGTCGGCCACCTCCTCCAGCATTTCGCTCACAAGCGTCGAGGATTTACTCATCATCGATTGCTTGGAATCAAGCCTCGATAGATGCAAAAGATCCGTCACTAAGCGGATCATCCTCTCCGTCTCACTGCGGGTAACGCTAATGAAGCGTGAAGCCAGCTGCGGCTCCTCGATCGCGCCATCATCGAGCGCTTCCAGATAGCTCTTGATCGTCGTCAGCGGCGTACGCAGCTCATGCGACACGTTCGCTACGAACTCACGCCTTGCCTGTTCTAGCTTCTCTTGATCCGTTACGTCTTGCAGCACCGCAATAATCCCGTTCTGCCCCTCACCTCGACGATGAATCGGCGTGAACGTGATACGTACGGATAACTGCTCATCGTCATCGGGAAGATTAATATCCAGCAGCGTCGTACTAACATGACCCTGGAGGAAACCGCGAATCGTATCCATCGGAATACCGAGTACCTCAGATATGTCCAGACCAAGCGTCGTTTCCTCTTCCGTTTGTAGAATCTGTTTCGCCCTGCGGTTAAGCACGATGACATGGCCTCTATCGTCCGTCGCAATGATTCCGTCATTCATATTCGTTAAGATCGAAGCGAGCTTCTCCTTCTCTTCTTCATTCAGCGAGAGCGCTTCTTTGAGCCTATTCATCATAAAATTAAATGTATGACCGAGCTGCCCAATCTCATCGGTCCCTTGAATAATAACCTGTTGATCAAAGTTGCCTTCTGCGACAGCTGTCGCCTGCTTCGTAATCTCTTTGATCGGATTCGTTATCGTACTGGTAAGTAGCACACCAAGAATAGCGGTTAGCCCCAGAGCGATCAAGGTTCCCGAGATGAGAATGCGGTTAATCGATCGGATCGTTTTATAAACATCTTCCATGGAAGCGATAATGTATACCGCACCCAAGACACGAGCACCGCTACCTACCGGCTTGGCGATAATGACCTTCCGATAACCATCCCCATCTGTGAAGATCCGTTGGTTATCCTTAATCCCTTGCAACGCTCTGATAACTTCGGGCTGCGTGTTTTTTTGTTTCAAATGATTAGGAACTGATGTGCTGATGACATTCCCATTCACATCTATAATTTGAATTTCCGCATTATTAATAGAAAATAAATTGCTGACGAATTCGTTCAAATCCGCATACGTCTTCTTGCCTTCGGCAGCGTTCTTGCTATCCTGATCCCCGGTGAGGTATGGACCCACAAAGCCGGCCAGCAGCGTCACCTGACTGTTGCGTGAAGCCAAAAAGTCATTCTTAAAATACGTCTCAACTGTCTTATAGAAATACACGCCAATGAGCTGCATCGCGATCAGAATGAGTAAGACATAAATAATAATCAGCTTCGCTTGAATCGATTGAAAGAAGCGGATGCCCTTCATGCTCAGAAGCCTCCGGCCTTAGGACTGCGCATTAAGTAGCCAAGGCCCCTGCGCGTCATAATATACTCCGGACGGCTCGGGTCCGTCTCCAGCTTCTCGCGTAAGCGCCGAATCGTTACATCGACTGTTCGTACGTCGCCGAAATATTCAAAGCCCCACACAGCCTGCAGCAGGTGCTCGCGTGTCATCACTTTGCCTGAATTTTTGGCCAAATACTGAATAAGCTCGAACTCCCGATGCGTCAAATCGAGCGGTGTGCCATCTTTATACACCATGTACATGTCGTTATCGATAAACAGGGCATGAATACGCATCCCATTCCGCTGCGTGTCAGACTCGCTTGGAGCCGACTGCGCTTTCGTCTGTCTGCGCAGGTGCGCCTTCACCCTTGCAAGCAGCTCCCTAGTGCCGAAAGGCTTGGTCACATAGTCGTCTGCGCCCATCTCTAGGCCAAGCACTTTATCCAGTTCTGTATCTTTCGCTGTGAGCATAATGATAGGAGTATTCAGCTTCGAGCGAACCTCTCGGCACACATCCATCCCATCCTTCACAGGCAGCATGAGATCCAGTAATATCAGATCGGGCTGCTCAGAGAAAGCAAGCTCTACCGCGCTTCCGCCGTCATACGCACAGATGACCTGGTAGCCCTCTTTTTCCAAATTAAATTTCAAAATATCTGCAATCGGTTGTTCGTCATCCACCACGAGAATTTTACCAAACAAACCTACCACCGCCTACTCAAGGATAAATGACTACGTCCTACAAGGACGAGCATGTAAAGTCAGTCTATTTCCTGCATACTACCCTCTATTTTATCATACATTCAAGTGAGAAACCCTCTACCCGATGCAAATCGAAACTTATTCTTTCTATTGTGGAAAAAAGAGACAAGGCCCCCCGAATTGTCCGGTTTGACCTTGCCTCTATCTATAATTAGCGGTTTAAATACTTTAAAGGATTTTCTAAACTACCACTTCTGTGAATCTCAAAATGCAAGTGAACACCCGTGGAGTCGCCTGTACTTCCCATAATACCGATTTTATCGCCCTTTTCGACGATTGTACCTTCGGTGGTGGTGATTTTGCTCAAATGACCATATAACGTCTCGTAACCGTTCAAATGATTAATAATAATATAATTGCCGTAATCGGATTTATAACCGGTTTCCGTGACTTTGCCGTTATCGGCCGTCATGATATTCTTATTGCCTGTGATATCAATCCCTTTGTGAAGCTTACCCCAACGCACGCCGAACGTACTTGAAATACTTGGGGAAATGACAGGCCACGCGAACTTCCCTGAGCCTTCACCTTGAACCACTTTCGTTCCTTTTTTCACCTTAGCCATAACAGGTTTATCAATGATCTCTTCATTCACAAGCTTCTCTTCGGTCATTAAACCGTCGACCTTCGTCACTTGAATCGTAACCTTCTTCAGCCCATTCTTTCCAGCCGTTATCGGTTGAACTACACCTACACGAAGTGAATCATCTTTCACATACTCCGTGTCGTATTGAATCTCCTGATTCTGTACAACCCGTTCTGTTGTCTTAACAGAGAGCGTTGGTTTGAGCACCGTCACATCAAGTTGGTTGCCAATTTTCAGCTTATCATCTTGAAGTCCGGGGTTCTTATCATAAATGAATTGCTTCGTAATCCCTAATTTTTTCGCGATACAGGAGACACAATCTCCTTCGACAACCGTATACTTGGCAGGCTGTACATCACCGGTCTTGAGCTTCTTAACGACATCATCCGGTTTAGCCAAATCATCTGGTTCGATAGGAACTTCCTTAGTATCGACTTGCTGAATAAACTCTACTTTCTCGAGTTCCGATGGTGCTGTTGTGATATCCTCACCCAACTCTGTTGATAGCGCAGCTACCTTAGCGGTTTCCTTGGCTTTAGGCGCGAAGGGTGCACTTACTTGTTCAAGAATCCGATCAGCCGTCAGCTGATCCTTCACAATTGCGATGGTTTTCCCATCTACCTTCAATTCAATGCCGACCGGTTGCGGCACAAGCAGCTTATCAAGTGTTGCCAAAACAACTGAATCATCGGATTTTACGTTGAAAGCCTTTTCAGACTCATAGGTAACTCCGTTAGTTTTCAGCACGACATGCACATCTGGGAATTTTTGTTGAACTTCTTGCGGTTTTCTTTGCTTATATTCATCAATAATCTTATTGTCACTTACAATACCTATTTCTTGGCCATCCAGCTTAACATGATACACATTCACCATGCCTGCCTCTACATATTGATGTCCAGTAAACGTAATTATCCCAGTTAGAGCGATTGCACTAACTCCCAGAGCAAGGGACCATTTATGTCGTTTCATTACCGTTAGCGTCGTTGTTGTCGTTGATTCTTCCAGCTGCTTGTCTGATATTGATTCATTTCCGGTCAAGCTTTCTCGCTTAGGCGTGAATCTCTTGATGAGATCCATGACAAAGCGCATTCCCCTGAAACCTGTCATGATCTTCTCCCTTTGAACGGTTTTGCATCCGAAGATACATAAATAAACCTTGATTAGACATAATATCCATGAAGGATGTCTTCCTTTTGTTAAATTTAACACACTTTCTCTGCCTATTTCAACAAAATACTCGATATCCATGTGATAGATTCGTGTCCATCACCAAAAGAAGGCGCTAAAAATTCATTTTTTTGTATGAAAATCCAAGAGAATATGCGCACTGCTACAAGGATTGACGAATTAGCATGAAAAATTGAAAGGGGACATCAACGATGGAAATTAATTTGTCGGCTACATTCCAAAATAGGGATAATTTAGAGCAAGCGGCGGAAGTACTTAAATTGCAAGGTGTACTAGATATCAAATTCGATAATAGCGTAGTGCCTAATTCTGATCAACAAGCTGACAGCTTCATTCAATCCGTAGACAGCTTTGCTGCTGAGTCCTCCTTTGCACTCATGGTAAGTGTTGAGAAGTCACGCTATCGCCAAGCTGAGGATACGATTATCAAATACGGCGGACAACTCCATTAATACTTGCTTAGGATATCTGTAAGCTGCTTCAATTCCTTCTCACTTAAGTACTTTTTAAGCGTGTCATTGACCTGCTTTAACTCTTCTGTGGTAATCCCATCTTCGAGCAAAACGGATAGATTCTGCACGTCACTTTGCGGCAGCTTGGCAACAACTAGAGAAAATATTTTCATCTTATCGTCGCTAGACAGTGCTTCTTTCTTTTTGGCAAAATCCTCCGTCGACATGACGAGTTCCTTTTTCTGCTCGTTCGCTTCACTTCGCGCTCTTCCCATAACGGCTACGGCATCATCCTTGGCTCCTTGGGAAGCATCTCCACCGTCATTAGAACTAACTCCACTTGTGGGAAGTTGATCGTTTGAACTAGGGTTAGATAGGCTTCCAGACGGGTTGAGACTAGGAACAGGCTTCGTTGGTGCAGGGCTTTCAGATGGGGCAGCTTGCTTCCCCCCGTCTCTACGCATAACTATATTCAGCTCACCCGCCAATCTTGCAGCAAATTCGTTAAATTGAACCTTTTTACCCAAAGCTGGGATCTGATATTGTCGAAATATATCCTCCACGTACATGTTTACAACATACCATGTCGTAAACATCGTAATCGATGTAATCAGGACTGTTCCAATGACGATCTTACTTAACCATGCTATTAATTTCATTCTCATTATCACTCCTGGCGCATAATCATGTTCCTCCCTCCCAGTATTGACGAAATCATCTCCATTAAATCCCTTTTTGATAAAAAAGAAATCCTCTAAGCCGCAAACAGCCTAGAGGATTTCTTAAGTTATTCAGGAAAAAGCGAACATTACGCCTCATTTGGTTATAATTATGCGTAGATTGGACGAACCAGGTTCGTTTGCTCACGGTTACGACCTACGGAGAAGATCGCGATTGGAATACCTGTCAGCTGAGAAACACGCTCCACATAATGTCTGGCATTCTCAGGCAGATCGCTCAGCGTACGTGCGCCGGATACGTCTTCTGTCCAACCTGGAAGCTCTTCATATACAGCTTCACACTCGGAGATAGCTTTCAGGCTAGCCGGGTAGTGCTCAATCAACTCGCCGCGGTACATGTAGCCTGTGCAAATTTTTACCGTTTCAAGACCAGTCAGAACGTCAATGGAGTTAAGGGACAAGCCCGTGATTCCGCTAACGCGTCTTGCGTGACGAACAACAACGCTGTCGAACCAACCAACACGACGTGGACGACCCGTTACTGTACCGTATTCAAAGCCTTTTTCACGAATCCAAGCGCCGATTTCGTTGTCCAGCTCCGTAGGGAACGGGCCATCTCCAACACGCGTCGTGTAAGCTTTTGCCACACCAATGATGTTGTGGATTTTCGTTGGGCCTACGCCTGAACCGATACATACACCGCCTGCGGTTGGGTTCGAGGAGGTAACATACGGGTATGTACCTTGGTCGATATCCAACATAACGCCTTGTGCGCCTTCGAACAATACTCTGCGCCCTTGATCAATGTATTGGTTCAATACAACCGACGTATCCGTTACATAGGGACGAATGACTTCAGCGTACTCGAGATATTCTTTGAGAATTGGTTCTACATCAAGACCCTGTGAACCGTAAACTTGCTCAATCACAACGTTTTTCTCAGCAACGATGCGTCTAAGCTTCAATTCGAACTCTTCCGCATCCATCAAATCAGCGATACGAATACCGTTACGAGCTGCTTTATCCATATAACAAGGTCCGATTCCTTTGCGGGTCGTACCAATTTTGCTATCACCTTTGCGATCTTCTTCCAGACCATCCATCAACAAATGATACGGCATAATGACATGCGCGCGGTCACTGATGTTGAGGTTCGTCGTCGTAAAACCATTATCATGAATGTAGTTAATTTCTTCAATGAGCGCAGCCGGGTTAATAACCATTCCATTCCCGATTACACATGCTTTATCTTTGTAAAAAATACCTGAAGGAATCATCGTTAGCTTATATTTCTTCCCACTAATAATGATCGTATGGCCAGCATTGTTACCACCTTGATAACGAGCAACGACCTCAGCAGATTCCGCTAAGAAATCCGTGATTTTCCCTTTCCCTTCATCTCCCCATTGCGTACCGACAACAACAACCGTTGACATATGCACTTACCTCCGTACGGTGACGAATCACCCATAATGAGCCGTTATGGCTTTAGTACCACAGAGAGAAGTTGGACTTCATTAAAGCGCTAAAGCGTCTAGCGTCCATCATACTTTCCCTCTGGCGATGCAAATACCTCTATACACCGTTACACACTTGGCGAACCGGTTCAGAGGGCTTACTCACCGCAAAGGAACATCCAGGTTTCTTCGGCAGTCATCTGCAGGAAGGGAACCTACCTTACGGCATGAAAAACGACCTTATTTCGAAGTTGCCTTGCGATAAGCAGGCATTCGACCAAGGTTTTTTCACCGTCTCTAGTGTAGCAGTCCCCCTGAGCAAAGTCAATTAAAAACGAACAATTACACAGGTGCCCGTATAATCGTTCGGATATTGCACAAACTAATAGGTTAGCCCTCTGAAAATTAAAAAAAGCAGCCGTCAATACTGCGCGGCTGCTGCTTCCTGATGACTTCGATCCATATTCACGAACTTATTAAATTGCTTCAAGAAGGCCAGCTCTACGGTTCCTACAGGACCGTTCCGCTGCTTAGCAATAATAATCTCGATAATGTTCTTCTTCTCGGATTCCTTATCGTAGTAATCGTCCCGGTAGAGGAACGCTACGATGTCGGCATCTTGCTCGATGGATCCCGATTCCCTAAGGTCAGACATCATCGGACGCTTGTCTTGCCGCTGCTCAACACCCCGGCTCAACTGCGAGAGCGCGATGACCGGAACGTTGAGCTCACGCGCAATTTGCTTCAGCGTACGGGAGATCTCAGAGACCTCCTGCTGACGGTTATCGCCTTTGCCGCGGCCGGCAATCAGCTGCAGGTAGTCGATGAGGATCATGCCGAGCCCCTTCTCCTGCTGCAGACGACGGCACTTCGCGCGGATGTCCGCGACCGTAATCGATGGTGAATCATCGATGTAGATGTTCGCCTCGGACAAGGCGCCAATCGCCATCGTCAGCTTCTCCCAGTCGTCGCCCTCGAGATAACCCGTCCGCATGCGGTTCGCGTCGACGTTCGCTTCCGCGCAGATCATACGCTGTACGAGCTGCGCCGCGCCCATCTCCAGAGAGAAGATGGCGACGGTTTCTTTGGCCCGTACGCCGACGTTCTGCGCAACGTTCAGCGCGAACGCGGTCTTACCTACGGAAGGACGGGCGGCCAAGATGACAAGGTCCGAACGCTGGAAGCCGGACGTCATCTTGTCGAGGTCAATAAAGCCCGAAGGGATCCCCGTTGACCCTCCCTTATTCGAGTAAAGCTGCTCAACTTTCTCGAATACTTCCATGAGCACATCGCGAATAACCACGAAGCCGCTTGAGCTGCGGCGCTGCGAGATCTCAAGGATCTTCGCCTCCGCCTCGCTGAGCATCGACCCTACATCGTCCTCATTGGCATAGCCATTGGAGACGATCTGGGTCGCCGTTCGGATAAGGCGGCGTAACATTGACTTTTCCTCGACGATAGCTGCGTAGTAGTCAATGTTTGCTGCTGTTGGCACTGCATTGGCCAACTCAGAAAGATACGTCACGCCGCCGATCTCTTCAAGCTGCTGCTTGTTCTGTAAGCGCGACGTAAGTGTGATAAGGTCGACAGGTTCCTGCTCTTCTGCGAGTTCTACGATCGCCTCGAAGATGCGTTGATGTGTACCACGATAGAAGTCGTCGCTTGATATCCGCTCCATGGCGGTAATCAAGGCTTCGCCGTGAATCAAAATAGCACCGAGTACGGCTTGCTCGGCTTCTATATTTTGTGGGGGTACACGATCCATAAACATATTATCTCCGCTCATGCTGCTGTACCCGCCTTTCTTTTCGTTAGTTAGTTTACTAGCTTTGCTTCACAAATGGATGAGAAACTCTTCAATCGTTTTCTATCATCCATGGTTCATCTTTTACTCTTACTCTATTAAACTCTCTAAACTCTTAAATATCTTTACAGACATCTAATAAATCTCCCCACAGCAAAACTACGAGAACTACCTCGTAGATTCACCAACCGCGGTATAACCTCACAATAGATAAGAGCCCCTCCAAGGGACTCTTACCTTCATCCATGTTCTTTCTCCGTAACGCTGTTTTCTCTTGCTCTGGGACGCTGTCTTCCCATGCTCCGGAACGCCACTATCCACGTTCCGTCACTCGACTTCTTACTTCTCTTCCGTCACGTGTACGTTCAAGCTAGCAGTTACTTCACTGTGCAGTTTCACAGCAACCTTCGTCACACCAAGCGTACGAATTGGATCTTCCAGCACGATTTTGCGCTTATCGATTACGATCTTGTACTGCTTCTCTAAAATCTCTGCGATTTGCTTGCTAGGGATGGCTCCGAATAGACGTCCGCCTTCACCGGCTTTCGCCTTGATTTGAACGGTCATTTCACCAAGCTTCTCACCAAGCGCCTGAGCATCGGCTTTCTCTTGATCCTTGCGGCGCTGCTCGGCTTTTTTCTGATTATCCAGCACCTTAACAGTTCCTTGTGTAGCTGGAGCAGCAAGCCCCTGCGCGATTAGGAAATTCTGTGCGTAACCCTCAGATACTTCTTTCACTTCGCCCTTCTTACCTTGGCCTTTTACGTCTTTTAGTAAAATTACTTTCATTCGAAAAGTCCCTCCTCTTCCTGCATTTCTTCAAGTACTTTCTTCAATCGATTCGTTGCTTCCTCTAAGGTGCCATCTATCTGCGTAGCTGCATTCGTTAAATGCCCGCCTCCGCCCAAACGCTCCATAACGATCTGAACGTTCATCTGTCCTAGCGATCTTGCGCTAATCCCGATCAATCCGTCCGGTCGTTCGGCGATGACAAAGGATGCCATAATATTCGTCATATTCAACAATGTATCAGCTACTTGCGCAATCATCAACTGAGAATATTTGCGATTTGGCTCAGCAACTGCCAATGCGACATGTTCGTAAATCGTTTCTGTTAGTTTAATGACCTCTGCTCTCTCGATATACGAATCGAGATCTTCCTTCAGCAATCGCTGGATTAATGAGGAATCAGCACCATTTCGGCGCAAATAGGATGCCGCTTCGAAGGTTCTTGCTCCTGTACGGAGGCTGAAACTCTTCGTATCCACCACGATCCCAGCCAGCAGCATCGTTGCCTCCAACACTTCCATGGTTAGCTTTTCATTGATATATTGAAGCAGCTCTGTCACAAGCTCGCACGTTGAGGACGCATACGGCTCCATATAGACGAGTGTCGCATCATGGATGAACTCCTCACTACGGCGATGGTGATCGACCACCACGACCCTGTGCGTCTGCTGCAGCAGCTTAGGCTCGGCTACCATGGACGCCTTATGTGTATCCAAAACAACCGCCAGCGAGCGCTGTGTCGTAATCTGCATCGCCTGTTCGGGCGTAATGAACCAACGATGCAGCCGCTCATCGGCAGCAATCGTCTCCATGACCTTCTGAATCGAGGGATTAACGCCCTCCAGTACAATGTAGCCTTCTTTGCCGACAACCTGTACAGCCTTCAAGACACCAATCGCTGCGCCAACGGAGTCCATATCGGGGAACCGATGACCCATGATGATCACTTTATCGCTATCCTTCATTAGATCACGCAAGGCGTGAGAAATAACTCTAGCTCGAACCCGCGTACGCTTCTCAACCGCATTCGTTCTTCCGCCATAGAAGGAAAGTCGCTGTCCGACTTTGACCGTTACCTGATCGCCGCCGCGGCCGAGTGACATATCTAGTCCCATCTGTGCCATTTGACCAAGTTCCATGAGCTGTTCAGCTCCTGAAGCGATCCCAATACTAAGCGTCAATGGAAGCTTATTTTCAATCGTCAGATCCCGCACTTCGTCCAGGATTTCAAAACGCGTTTGTTCCAGTTGGCGCAAAGCCTTCTGATCCATCAGAATAAGGAAACGATCCGATGACGTCCGGCGCAAATATATCTGGTACTTCTGAGCCCATTCGGTAATCTCACCAGTCACCTTAGCCAGCATAATACTGCGAGTCTGATCATCGAGACCTTGCGTCGACTCCTCTAGATTATCCATCATTACGATACCGATCGCCGTTTTCTCATCTTCATACTTCTTCGCCAAAATCGCTTGCTCCGTTATTTCACGGAAATAAAGCAGCCGCTCCTCTGGCTTAATCCATACTTGATAAATAAACTTTCCAATGGACAGCTCCAGCTTGTCACTTTTGTCGCTTTTGTCCTTTTTGTTTTTCAAATCAGGGAAGAATTCAAATAGCGACTCGCCAATGACCGAATCCTTCTCAAGCATTTTTGCCACAAATGGGTTGTGCCACTCGATGCGCTTCTCTTCATTATATAAAATAATTCCGATGGGAAGGCCACTCATGACTTCATTGCCCGCTTTTTTCACCCGATGTGTAATCGTTCCGACGTACGTATTTAACTCTCTACGAAAAGCCGTCTCCGCTTGCAGCGTAAAGTATGCTAATACCCCGCAAATCAGGAAGGCTGTAAGGCCCAGCCACCATTTGAACATATAAATAATGGCTGTCAAAATGATGAGTAGGACGAAAATCCACACGATATGTTGACCGTGCCACCGCTTTAAAAGGAACTTCGGCATTCGAACTAGCTCCTAATCCTATATATTTTTCTTGAACCGTTCTCGGATTGGAAACGCAACATCAAATACCCCTAATAAGCTGTAAACGATAAATAAAGGAGGCATGAAGCAAACTAATACAATCGCCACGATTGGCAATATAGGCTTCCACTTGTTCGCATGGGCAACAAAGAATAGAAAGCAAATCGCCTGAATAGCGAAGGCTAGCATAAGCAGCGGCATCGCATTCATTAGTAACGTAGAAATCAGCGAAATTGAAGCCGGATTAACAAATAAATCTAAAACAAATACAACCAAATAGATCCAGACAAGCGATTTCTGCAGCATCCACTCCCTCATCGGGCGTAATCCTGGAATTCCTTCTCCTGTTTTGTTGAGCAGCCAGCGGCTAATGCCGTGGGACACAAACGTGTAGAATAGAGCTACGAAAATTAAATATAAAGGAATCACTTGCACGATGAAATTGACATACCAATCCTGATCTTTCGGCAAAATATCACGAATGCCTGGAGGCATACTCGCTATACTTTCCATCATGAATAGCTTGAACTTCGCAACCGGATCAAATCCGAGCGCATACCCAATAACAAGACTCACCAGTGACTCTGCCAGAATCGTGATAATTCCTGCCGTTAACACTGATCTTGCCGCTGCTTTACGTTTGTATAAGTTACCCATGACCAGAACAGGCGGTAAGAAGAATAGAGAAACCGACATGAGGAATATCCCTTGCCATTGGGTAAGTATATAAACAACGAGCAAGCTGAGCACATAGCTAATGACGAAACGCCTTGTGCTTGATTTTACATATAACATTAAAACTGGAATCATGAGAAAACTAAATGTGAAAATAATAAAAGGCGTCATTAGAGATAGCAATGAGACGATCGTCACTGCGCTCCATATGATGCTTTGCCAACTTCGTTTCCCCAACCGGGCTCACCTCTTACGTAAATGTTCTTCTAACGATGAAATGTCGCCGTACCAATCCTCAAGTTGATGGCCCTCTTGGCGGTGCTTCTTCATTTTCTCTACAATAGCTTCGTCTAAACTGTGAAAGGAAATGCCTAGTCTTCTGCCTAGGATGTAACCGCTCGAAATTAAGCTGGCTAATCCATCTACAATTTTCACATGGCTGCCTTCCCATATGCCTTTGAGCAGATGAGCCACATGATCTACGACTTCTGTCTTGAGCCATTCAATGACTTTGGCCCGTCTGGCTAGGTCAACATCCTTTTCCCTATTCAGCAACCGTCATCTCTCCTCATTCAGCAATGACTATTGTGTCAATTATACCACAAATAGGCACAAGAAAAGAAAGCCTCTACAGAGCTGTTCGATCCCCCTGCGTTGATGGTGTTGAAATCACTAGAAATTCGACAGCTTCGAAGGATTCGTTACGAATTTGGTGCGGAATACCGGGCAAGATCGTACAACCTTCCTGCGACTTAAGGGTGATGACCGTACCATCAATCCACATCTTAGCTTCTCCACTTAAAATGAAGAAAAACTGCTTCGACTTTTGATGCACATGTTTAACTTCACATGTACCCGCTGGCATTCGCTCTTGGATAATCGTCCTATCCGCATCCCGTTCCAGGTACCAACCGTCACAACCATCGCCCCATATGTAGTGTTCGGCCTGCTCTTTGTGGATTTTCACGATTGGTTTCTCCCCCCGTCGTTTGCTTCTTGGCATACAAAAAAGACAGCCGTTAGATACAGCTGCCTTCTTGGTTTAACCCTATTCCGTTGTGTAAGGCAACAATGCGATTGTACGGGAGCGCTTGATAGCGATCGTCAATGCACGTTGGTACTTAGCGGAAGTACCAGTTACACGTCTAGGAAGAATCTTCCCGCGCTCACTGATGAACTTTTTAAGAGTTTCAATATCTTTATAGTCAATGTGCTTGATTTTGTTTACTGTGAAGTAACAAACCTTACGACGTTTACCTTTACCGCCTTTACCACGAGGAGCAAATTTGCGGTCGCCGCGATCTTCACTGTTGTTATCTCTTTTTTGGAAAGCCATTAGTTTGTTCAGTCCTTTCTACTTTAGAATGGCAAGTCATCATCGGAAATATCGATCGGTTTTCCGTCATCTATGAAAGGATCCTGCTGCTCGCGCGATCCACCGCCACGATTGCCACTGCCGCTTCCGCCGCCGTAGCTTGCGTTTGCGTTAGATGATCCGCCTTCTTCGCGATTACCGCCGCTGTTGCTGGATTCTAGGAAACGTACATTATCGGCAATAACTTCGGTCACATAAACGCGTTTGCCCTCATTGTTGTCGTAATTCCGCACCTGAATACGTCCTTCCACTGCTGTTAAACGACCTTTACGCAAATAGTTCGCGCATGTTTCAGCAAGCTGCCTCCACGTGACGATATTGATAAAGTCCGCTTCCCGTTCTTTCGACTGTGAATTCGTGAAAGGGCGGTCTACTGCAAGTGTAAATTGTGTAACAGCTACGCCAGCTGGCGTATAACGAAGTTCTGGATCTTTGGTCAATCGACCGATAAGAATAACACGGTTCAACATGGAACAACCCTCCTGACGAAAATACTGGCATGTATTAAGCTACGTCGTTTACGATTAAGTGACGAATAACTTCGTCCGAAATCTTAAGTACGCGATCAAGTTCAGTTACAACAGCAGGTTCTGCGTTGAAGTGTACCAGCACATAGTGCCCGTCACGGAACTTCTTGATCTCATACGCAAGACGGCGTTTGCCCATCAGGTCATGTTTGGAGATTTCTCCCCCACCGTTCGTGATGATGCCTTGGAACTTTTCTACCGTAGATTGAACAACTTCTTGTTCAACGTCTGTACGAATGATGTACATCAGTTCATATTTGCGCATGTATTTCACCTCCTTTTGGACTAAGCGGCTCCTCTTTAAGCTTGTCAGACAAGCGAAGGAGCAAGGAGCGAGGATTCTTATTCAAAACTCGCACCTGAATACTATAGCAAATCGAGCGACATATTACAAGTTTTTCTCTAACAAACTGCGAAGGAGGAAGCTGGTAATGGGATTCATACATGCTTCCCCTCCAAAGGGGTAATCTAAACATGATTGTTATTCTTAAGAAGAGGTGATCATCATGGGCGAATGGACACAATTCAATGCTGGCGATCATGTTCCTAACGACGGTCAGTATATCGAAGTTGGCGAAAATGCTTTTCACATGGGGATTAACAACCCCAAAATCGTGACACTGAAAAAGGGTGATACCTTCCCTGAAACGAGCAACCACAATCGGAAATGGCATCGGAAACATCTACGGCAGTAAAATTGAAGTTCAACATGAGTAGGAGAATGAGCTATGAGAACTACCACGTTTACCTGGCTGTTTACCTTCCTAGGTGCTGCCTTGTGCTTGGTTCATTATTTATTTCATGATCATGATGCCTTCTATATGCTGTTCTACGCTCTCAGTGTACCAGCATGGTTTGCATCAACATTTACGAACATCTATGAAATTTCCATGTTTCGAATGCTCATCATTTATGCGTTAACGATCGCTTCATGGGCCTTGGTTGGGTATATCATTGACCGTTTCTCTGTCAGCTACAGACGGCGGGATAGGAGTCATTAAATGTACCGACTCTATGTATTGGGAAGTACCTCTGAACGATATGTTCAGGGGTTTTTTGTATTTTTGTATGCTGCTCTTTCCGGCCAGCTTACTTTGCTTTATAATTTACTATATCTACCAATCTATGTATGAGGTGAACTTTTTGGACGAAAATAGACATACGCTGCGTGAGTCTCACTCGATTGATCTAGCCCCAACTCCCACATCCTCTTTTAGTCGTAGAAAGCTGTTATCTACACTGGGTGCCGCTGGCATTGCTTTAGCAGCCGGGGACTTGTTCATGCCTAGCAATAAGGCGCATGCGGCAACCTCTTCCACTCTCTTCTATAATGTCAAAGATTTCGGAGCCCGCGGCAACCGACGTTATGATGAAGACGACGCTCCTTATATCCAAAGCGCAATCGATACTGCTGCTTTATCAGGTGGCATTGTTTACATCCCGCCAGGCATGTACTTCCTTAAGATACCCTTACGCGTGAGCGCGAACATTACCTTAATGGGGGCCGGCAGCAGCAGCATCCTTCGGTCATCCACCCATAAATTATGTCTTCTTAACTTATCTGCGGTTCAGCATGTACATATCCAGGGGTTGTCCTTCCAAGGAATTGGATCCTTCGGAAATGCCTCAGTTCCGCGAGTTGAATGCGGAATTGCGCTCGATCAAGCTAGCGATATTACCATCACAGACTGCACCTTTTCCATGATCGATAATGGCGTTAAATCCGTTGATTCTAACCGAGTTGTTGTCGAGAACTGCACCTTCGATAACATCATCGGAACGCTGGATTACGATACCCAAGGTTATGGCATCTGGTGCAGTAATGTTAAGAATCATCATTTTGTGCAAAATCAATTCAACATGCTCTTTCAAACGTGTATCACTTTGACCAATGGCAGCAGTCGTTCTGTCATCGCGAGAAATCGCATGCAGAAGTGCTATCAGTCTGGGATTGACCTTATATCCGGTCCCAAAGAAGAACCGTGTCAGTTTAATACTCTTTCCGATAACATCATTGAGAATTTTATAAATTCAAGCGGAAATAAAGGGTATACCTATGGCATCCGTCTCAAGGGTCATTGCATCTCCAATATGATCACTGCTAATATTCTAAATGATATCGATGATATTGGTATTCAATTGGTGGGACAAGCAGACATCCAGCAAAAACGCCCTCATCGCAATATCATATCCAATAACCAGCTCCAAGCTATAGGTAATAACGGTATTGTCCTCATTAATGCTTATGATAATCAGATTCGTCAGAATTCTATTCGCAGTTGTAAAGCAGACGGCATTTTACTCGCTACTGAAGGCAAAGATAGCGGTTCGTACTCGGATAGCAATCAGTTAACGGGTAATAGCCTAAACACCTGTACCAAAGCACCAATCCGCATCTCGGATGCCAATTGCCGAGAAACCATCCTCTTTGGCAATGTGGGTTCAGGCAATGGTGAGAAAATTTTTGATAAAGGCACTAATACAACCACTTCTTCTCTATGAGAAAACCTCTATCGAGGTCATTCGAAGATGAGCGACCGCGTTTAGATGTAGGTTTTATCGCCAATAAGAAAGCGGTTTTCGGGAACCGAAAACTTATACTTTCTTATGTGGTAAGTAAAAAGGCCACACAACCCATTTGGGTGTGCGGCCTTTTTGCTCTCGTTATTTCTGATAAACTCGCTTCTCCGATATCTTCCCATCCGCAAAGAAAACGAGCTGCACATAATAACCAGGTTGATTGGATATCTCGAAATCATACGTTTTCTTTCCATTCTCATCTTTAACCAGTTTACCTTTGGATCCTGTCAGCTTCACCACGTCATCGTAGGTGCCTGTCATACTTATTTTATCTGCCTGTTCCTTCGTTATTTTAGGAAGCGGCTCATCCTTCGTCGTATTGTCGCCGGCCTTTGGTGTCGCAGTAGCGGCTGTTCCGCCCGTTGGACTGTTTGTCCCTCCTGGCGTCGCAGAAGCCCCTGGAGAAGGCTGTACAGTCACTCCAGCAGTTGGACTTGCTGTGCCTCCCTCATTCTTCTTGGAGCACCCTGTGATGACCACAGCTAGCACCAGAAGCATCATTAACCAAATTCTCATAACGATCAACCTCCTTCATTTTACCTATGCCTAGATATGGGGTTATTTTGCTTCCTTTCCTTGCCTTTTATTCCCTACCTGCAAAAGCAAAAGAGCCCTCTACGTCTTTATAGACGTAAAAGGCTCTTAATTTGTTTCAATATGTTGGTTCCACTAGAGTACGGAAAGAGTGGGAGTCGAACCCACGCACGCCTCGCGACGCCTAACTGATTTCGAGTCAGCCCCCTTGGACCACTTGGGTACCTTTCCATGAAAAGCGAGAACAGGACTTATTGTATCAAAAAAGTCAGGCTCTCGCAAGTGTTTTTCTTGAACCCCTTAGGAGGACTCTTCTTGTATCTCTGTATTCGATCGAAGTACTTTTTTTAGCTTACTTTCGAACTTCGTTCTCGGCACTAACACACTGTGTTTACAGCCTACACATTTGATCCGAATATCCATGCCCATCCGAATGATTTCCATTTCATTGGTGCCACACGGATGGGGCTTTTTCATTTGCACAATATCGCCAAGTTGATACTGCTTCTTCTCCATTCGTCTGTCACCGCCTTTTCCGAATTTATGGACATGATCTTCTTACGTTATAACACTTCTATTTGCGTGATATTGAGTTGCTTCTTAATCTCGATATTCAAAAGTCTAGTGACATTAAATTGTCTGGTTGGCTTACACTCTGCAATAATGCGAATTTTCAAATCCGCCGTACCCACCATCTGAACACCAAGCACCTCAGGTTCCTTCACAATATCATCGGTTAGCAGCTGAACTTGCTTCACCGTTTCCTTGAGGATTTCTGTCGCTTTATCAATATCCAAATGAAGAGGAATCGTTACATCAACTACAGCAAGTGAATTGTAGGTAGAAAAATTGGTGACTTGTTTGATATTCCCATTCGGAATAATATGCACTTCACCGGTCCAGCTCTTAATCCGGGTCACTCTAATCCCGATTTCTTCCACTGTACCTTTGAATGAATCAATCTGAATGACATCCCCCACCCCGAATTGATCCTCAAAGATGATGAAGAAACCTGTTATTACATCTTTCACCAAACTCTGTGCCCCGAAACCAATCGCTAGCCCGAGTACACCTGCACCAGCAAGTAATGGGCCTATATTCAACCCCACTTGCCCTAGTATCAGCATAATGCATATGAGATTGATCGTGTAAGCTATTAGATTATGTATGAGACTTCCTATTGTGTTCGTTCTTCTTCTATCAAATTTCAACGGAGACTTATCTCTTGCTGAAATCATATGAGCAATTGTTTTATCTGCGATTTTTATGCAAACTTTAGCTACTACATAGATTAATATAATTTTAACAACAATCCAAAATATCGAAGCTATCATTTCCGGTTTCGTTATATGTTCGTTTATCCATTGACCTAAATCCGCAAAAAACTTAGTTACTAAGGCCACGTGCAGCCCCCCTTAATTTCATTCCATCGTAACATATTTATCCTCAATTTTAAAATAGATACCTCTTATTTCCACATTTTCAGAATGAATAATGTCTCTTACTTGTTCTAAACTCTCTCCCGGAAATTCGATAGACAGTGCGCAGCCTGCAGTGATTTCTTTCGGAGTTGGTCTTATGTCGATCTCGATATCTGCATACTCTAGCAGCATTTCTGCTCTTAGTGCTTGTTGAGTAGAATCAAACGCTAGCAACATAATTGAAAGTTTCAGGGAAAGTCCCCCTCTTCTACGTATAAATGTCCCTATCTCTCCATATACTAGTAAAAAAAGTAGTAACATTTGGAGGGATACGATGAAATTCCAATTTGGTTTCGATGGAGTGAAAAATACGGTTCTAGAGCCACTGAAGATTCAACATACAGATGCCGATACTCCTTATCTTCTCTCAAAGCATTTACACACCATCTTTAGCAAACTACCAACCTATCAACCTATCGTTGTCATATGTGTAGGGACAGATCGTTCGACTGGTGATTCCTTAGGTCCATTAGTTGGCTCTCATTTGAATCGTACAACCAACCTCCGCAACCTCCATCTTTTTGGTACATTAGATGAGCCTGTCCATGCTATGAATTTAGCTGAAACCGTGGATAAAATCCATAACCAGTTTCAAAACCCCTTCATCGTTGCCATTGATGCTTGTCTTGGTCAAGTATCCAGTGTCGGTTGCATTCAGGTTGCCGATGGCCCACTTAAACCTGGCGCTGGTGTTAATAAAGATTTGCCTCCAGTTGGTAACATCCATGTAACCGGAATTGTAAATGTCGGTGGATTTATGGAGTATTTCGTCCTGCAGAACACGCGGCTTAGCTTAGTCATGAATATGGCCAATATTATTGGTGATGCTCTTCATTCAGCTTTGCGCCGCACACAATCTTATTCACCTAATGCTACGGCTGCTTTAAAGTTTGATTAATCGCTTCTTTTTCTTCAGAACTTAGCGTATACGTTGATTGTGCATTCTGAATTGGCTTAGCATATAAATACATTTGCTCGCGACTGTGTATTCCCGTTAGAATGACCCCATCTTGATAATCATCTAATATAGCAATTGTAAAACTTAAATCACTTCCACCTTCATTGAAGGCATTATAGCGATGGATCGCGATTTTTGACTTCGTCTTCATCAATGCTTGACGAATCGTTTCAACCTTGGCTGAAGTCGCTACTGATTCGGCCTTTTGCTCGTTCAATCCTTTTTGCATGTCAATAATGATCTGTTCCATATTCTCTGCTTTTGAGCCGTTCATCATTTGTGTATATTGTTTACGCAAGGTAGCTAATTTAATGGAAACAACTAATATGAAAATAAACAGCACAACGATTAATGCGAAACAAGTTAATACGATGACCCCACCATCAAGGCCAAACAGTTCCCCCATGATTTATCCCTCTTTCTACTTCGCATACTGCGTTTGAATCTCTTTTACAGCATCAATCAAGGCAACCACTTCATTATCCGTTGTGAAATAGCCAACGCTCGCTCTTACCGCACCTTTAGCTAAAGTTCCAGCAGCTTCATGCGCAAGTGGCGTACAATGATAGCCTGAACGAACGGCAATCTGAAAAGATTGATCCAGGATAAAGGCCACCTCCGATGAATCCGCATCGTTGATATTAAAGGAAACAATTCCTGTTTTATTTTGTCCAAGCGACGGCCCAAGAACCGTGACTCCTTCAATTCCCAGTAACCCTTCCATTAGGAGCTGAGTTTGACGCCACTCTTTTTCATGAATCTTTTCTACGGTTTCAGCCAAGACAAATTTCACGCCTTCATTCAGTCCCGCTATTCCAACGGTATTTTGAGTGCCAGCTTCATAGCGATCTGGTCGCACGGTGGGTTGATGAATGGCCTCCGATTGACTCCCCGTTCCTCCATGTAATAGCGGCTCTAAATCAATGCCCGGATGAATGTATAAACCACCAGTCCCCTGAGGCCCTAGGAGCCCCTTGTGGCCCGGAAATGCCAACATATCAATATTCATACCGGCTACATCAATTGGCAGTATACCGGCACTCTGAGCCGCGTCTACGAGCAGCTTAACGCCTTGAGCACGACAGATGTCTCCTATTTCACCAACTGGCATAATTGTCCCCAACAGATTTGAACTATGATTGACAACAACTAGTGTTGTATTGGATTGAAATGCCTTCTTCAATTCATCTAATCGAATATTACCTTGTTCATCACTAGGGATATACGTAAGTTCGACCTGAGCTGAAGCTTTCAAATATTCAAGCGGTCTTCGTACGGAGTTATGCTCGATATTGGTGCATATCACGTGGTCCCCGGCTTTAACGAATCCTTTGATCGCTTGATTCAGCGCATGGGTTGTATTCAATGCAAACGATATATCATTAGGGTTTCTGATGCCGAATAGACGTGCCGTATTTTTTCGTGTCTCAAATAATACCCTACTGGCTTTCACTGCCATCTGATGACTGCCTCTGCCTGGATTAGCTGCGAACTCATGCATACATTGCATCATGGCATCCATAACGGCTGGCGGCTTTGGCCACGAAGATGCCGCTTGATCAAAATACATAACACCCTTCATTTTGTCACCCTCTCTCCATGGATAAACAGCTTACGTCTACCTTAAACTTACTCATCAACTCATAAATATAGCATACCTTAGTTTGATCTTTCAGTTCGAAAGAAAACCATCGGTATGCTATCTAATTTTAAGAGATTTTTCCTTGAAGTAATTCTAGTAGACGGTTTAAATCGTCTTTGGAATAGTAGAGAAGTTCAATCTTACCTTTATCCTGCTGATGTTTAATTTTCACCGTCGTGCGGTATATATCTCTCAACTGATCTTCGGCTTGATTAATATATGGATCTCTATTCTTTTCTTTTTGCTTACTTCTTTCTTTTTCTTGCCCTGGTGTCTCTTCCAACGTTTTCACAGCTTCTTCTAGCTCACGTACACTCCATTGTTTACTAATGGTCGTTTCTGCGAGTTCTTTCTTCACCTTATCGTCCTTCACACCCACAATAGCTCTAGCATGTCCCATTGATAATGTTCCACGTGAAACATATTGTTTAATGGATTCAGGAAGTTGCAGCAACCTCAGAAAATTAGCAATATGCGATCTACTCTTTCCAACCTTTGCAGAAAGTTCTTCTTGTGTGAGAGAAAACTGATCAATGATACCTTGATAAGCAAAAGCAATTTCCATCGCATTGAGATCTTCACGTTGAACGTTCTCAATCAAAGCGATTTCCATAACTTGTTGATCTGAAAAGTTCCTTTCAACAGCAGGAATCGTCGGTATCCCTGTTACTTGAGAAGCACGGAACCTCCGCTCACCTGCAATAATCTCGAAACCCTTGAGAACTTTACGAACGATAATCGGTTGAATAACACCGTGTTCTTTGATTGAATCAGCTAGTTCTCTAATACTATCTTCATTAAAGTTTTTTCTAGGTTGATAAGGGTTTGCTCTCAACTGAGATAATGGAATTTGAATAACTTTATCACTATCATCGATATGTAAAGAAGTAATTAAAGCATCCAATCCCTTACCTAAACCTTTAGAAAGGCCTTTGGTCATACAGAGATCACTTCCTTCGCAAGCTCTAAATACACTTCCGCGCCTTTTGATCTAGGATCATACGTGATAATAGATTGTCCATGACTGGGCGCTTCACTTAAGCGAACATTTCTTGGAATAATCGTTTGATATACTTTCGTTTGGAAGTATTTCTTAACTTCCTCAATAACCTGTATTCCAAGGTTAGTTCTTGCATCGAACATAGTCAACAAAACGCCTTCAATTTGAAGCCCTGTATTGAGATGCTTTTGAACTAAGCGAACGGTATTGAGCAGCTGGCTTAATCCTTCAAGCGCATAGTATTCACATTGAATTGGGATAATGACAGAATCGGCAGCAGTTAATGAGTTAATGGTTAGAAGGCCTAGTGACGGAGGACAATCAATAAGGATGTAATCATATAAATGTTTCACTAACTGGAGGGATTTCTTTAATCGTACTTCCCTTGAAATCGTTGGTACAAGTTCTATTTCAGCTCCTGCCAACTGAATCGTTGCAGGTACTATTTTGAGATTTGGAACATTGGTATCAACCGTTGCATCTTTGGGATGAACATCATTAATTAGTACATCATAAATACAATTAACAACATCCGCTTTGTTTACACCTATGCCACTTGTTGTATTGCCTTGTGGGTCGATGTCAACAAGAAGCACCCTTTTCCCTAAAGAGGCTAGGGAAGCACCTAAATTCACAGAAGTTGTCGTCTTACCGACGCCACCCTTCTGATTTGTTATTGCAATTATTTTAGACAAAACCATTTCACCTCTATCGCTTATGTTCCAAATGCCATACTAAAGCAGTATTACTATCTTAACATATCTATGGGCGAGTTACCTTATCAATATTTGATAGTTTATGTCCATAAGATGCAAAAAAACGGCTTGCGCCGTTTAAGGTAGCAATAAATGCTTTATTATCGTTTAGGAATCTTAATTATAATTTCGTAATGATCCTCATGATCTTGCTCAGATGTATTAATATTTAAACCAGAACTCGATACCATTTCAACGGATTGGCGAATCGTATTTAAAGCTAAGCGAACATCCTTAGTAAAAGAGACGCGACGAGATTTCTTGAGTTTAGTAGCTTCCTTCAAGAAATTAATCTTAATTTCTGTTTGCTTTACATTCAGCTCTTTGGCGATGATTTCTTCAAGCACTTTAACTTGAAGTTCCTCTTGATCAAGAGCCAGCAACGCTCTGGCATGACGTTCAGTAATTTTACGTTCCATTAATGCCATTTTAACAGGTTCGCTTAGATGTAATAAGCGGATCTTATTTGCAATCGTGGATTGGCTTTTACCAAGACGCTGGGCTAAGCTTTCCTGTGTTAAATCATGCATCTCTATTAATTGTTGGTAAGCAGCAGCCTCTTCTATTGCCGTAAGACCTTCGCGCTGTAAATTTTCGATAAGAGCAATAGATGCTGCTTGAGAATCGTTGAAATCACGTACAATCGCAGGGATTGTATCGAGGCCCAACTTTTTAACAGCTCTTAGACGTCGTTCACCGGCAATTAGCTCGAACGTGTTGTTTTTAACTCTGACAACAATGGGCTGAATGATACCATGAGTTCGAATTGTTTGCATGAGTTCATCAATTCGATCATCATCAAACAGCAACCTTGGCTGATACGGACTTGGAATAATACTATTCACCGATATGTTCTTGACCTCATCAGTCGTTGATCGATCTGTTAGGCCAAATAGCTTTGAAATTTGTTCTTTCATAGGAAAACTTACCACCAACTCTTCCCGTAGTTTAAGCGACCAAAATAATCCAAAGATAGACGACCTCTTCGTCCTACACAAGGATAAACGGCACCTTCGTACTTAACGGACGAGTGCGTTTGTCAAGGTTGATGCGAAGCAAAAGTATAACCCTATACTTTTCTTTTCAACGAACGAAAACACTTTGCCAATATTACGTCGAAGTATGACAAGTGCAATCTCTTTTAAAATTACTTACCTATTAAGTTAAATTCACTCTATTATTAATTCAACATAGAGTCCCTATTTCCTTCTATTTGACACTCGAATCCATGTAAATGTTTCACGTGGAACAAATTCACAATTTGACCAAAGGCTCTTTAAGCGGGATACCTGCTTTCCTAGGGTACTTAGCCGGAGTCGATGCTAGTTTATGAATCTCTACAAAATGCCGGATCGATTCCTCGACAGGTAGCTGCATACGATTCACCTTGACTACCTTACCTCTTAACTCTGCTAAACTGAATGAAGCCTCGCTTAGTTCCTCATCAATCTCTGAACCTTTCATCGCAATGAACGTTCCACCTTTCTTAACAAAAGGAAGACAAAATTCATTTAGAACTTGCATTCGTGCTACTGCTCTAGCAGTAACCAAATCAAATTGGTCCCGATATTTAGGTAATCTAGCAATGTCTTCTGCTCTACCATGAACACATTCGGTATCCGTAAGTCCGAGTTGCGTAACTAACTCTCTTAAAAACAAAATACGTTTATTCAAAGAATCAACGATCGTGATTTTAAGATGTGGAAAAACAATTTTCAAAGGAATACTCGGAAATCCAGCTCCAGAGCCTATATCTGCTAGGGATGATACTTGGCTCACATTATAATTGAAAGAAACAGAAAGAGAATCATAGAAATGTTTTAAGTAAACTTGATCTCTCTCTGTAATACCCGTTAAATTCATTTTCTCGTTCCACTCTACAAGCGTCTTGTAATACAACTCAAATTGATTGAGCTGATCTGGAGAGAGAGAAATTTGTTGCTTCTCTAATAATTGAACGAATTGTTGTTGAATAGGATCCATGAATTAACCTCTAGCCGCAATGACTCTGTTGTAGTGTTCCAAATAAACAAGCAGGATAGATATATCCGAAGGTGTAACGCCACCGATACGAGATGCTTGACCAATAGATATCGGACGAATCTTAGCTAACTTCTGCTTAGCTTCCGTCGCAATCCCGTGTATTTCGCTATACTCGATGTCATCCGGAATTTTCTTCTTTTCCATCTTACGCAAACGTTCCACTTGATTGCTTTGTTTTTCGATATAGCCAGCATATTTCACTTGAATCCCTACTTGTTCTTTCATTTCATCGTCAAGCTCAAGCGGAGAAGGAGTCATCTGTTCAATATGCTTATATTCAATCTCAGGACGACGAAGCAGCGAAATGGCTGGTACTGAATTGTTCAACTGCACACTTTCCAAACTCTCTAGTAATTCCTGCACATGAGGTTCTGGTTTCACCTTAACGTTAGTCAAACGTTCAATTTCTTGATCAATCAAACCCTTCTTATTTAAAAATGCAGCATATCGTTCGTCAGAAATAAGCCCAATTTCATGCCCAATTGGCGTTAATCTTAGGTCAGCATTATCATGGCGAAGAAGTAAACGATACTCTGCGCGTGAGGTTAATAGACGGTAGGGTTCATTCGTACCTTTTGTTACAAGATCATCAATTAAAACGCCGATATATCCTTCCGATCTATCCAGAACAATAGCTTCTTTCTCTTGAACTTTACGAGCCGCATTAATCCCAGCCATAACCCCTTGACCTGCAGCTTCCTCATATCCCGATGTTCCATTAATTTGCCCAGCAGTGAATAGTCCACTTACCAACTTCGTCTCCAAAGAAGGTTTCAGCTGAGTAGGAACTACCGCATCATATTCAATCGCATATCCGGTACGCATCATTTCCACTTTCTCTAATCCAGGAATTGAGCGCAGAATACCTAATTGAACATCTTCAGGCATGCTCGTTGATAACCCTTGAACATAATATTCCGAAGTATGACGTCCCTCTGGCTCAAGAAAGATTTGATGCTTAGGTTTATCAGCGAATCGAACGATTTTATCCTCAATGGATGGGCAATATCTTGGACCTGTTCCTTCAATAGCCCCCGAGAACATCGGAGCACGATGTAAATTAGAATTAATAATGTTGTGCGTTTCCTCAGACGTGTACGTTAACCAACAAGGTAGCTGTTCATTACCACTAATTTCAGCTTTTGTCTCAAATGAGAAAAATTTAGGCTCATTATCACCCGGTTGAATTTCCGTTTTGCTAAAATCAATTGAATCCTTGTGAACGCGCGGCGGTGTCCCTGTTTTGAATCGAACAAGATCAAATCCAAGTTTGCGCAAGGATTCCGATAATTTAACAGAAGGCTGTTGATTATTGGGTCCGCTCTCATACATTAGCTCGCCCATAATAACTTTCCCTCTTAAATAAGTCCCTGTCGTTAACACGATCGCCTTGGAGTAGTATTCAGCGCCTGTTTTAGTGATAACACCTTTGCATACGCCGCCTTCAACAATGAGCTCTTCCGCCATACCTTGACGTAACGTCAAATTTGGAGTTGCTTCAATTGTTTCTTTCATTTTATGCTGATACGCAAATTTGTCCGCTTGTGCGCGCAGGGCATGTACCGCAGGGCCCTTCCCTGTATTCAGCATTCGCATCTGAATATACGTTTTGTCGATGTTACGACCCATTTCGCCACCAAGCGCATCAATCTCACGAACAACGTGGCCCTTCGCAGGACCACCAATAGATGGATTGCAAGGCATGAATGCAACCATGTCTAAATTAATCGTTAATAAAAGCGTATTACAACCCATGCGTGCTGAGGCCAGTGCAGATTCACAACCTGCGTGTCCAGCGCCGATGACAATAACATCATAATCACCTGCATGATATCCCATAATAAACGTCCCTCCCTCTTTTATGAAAACGCAAATGCTGTCGTTTTCATTTTCCTAAGCAAAATTGTGTAAATATTTGATCGATCAATGATTCTCCTACGGAATCGCCAATAATCTCTCCAAGCTGCTCCCAAGCTGCTCGTATATCAATTTGTATCATATCAATAGGTATATATTGTTCATTAGCATCAAGTGCATCTTGTAACGAACGTTTAGCTTGCTTCAAGAGTGAAATATGTCGAACATTACTAACATACGTCAAATCACTTGATTCTAGTTTACCCTCAAAGAAAATTGCCGAGATCGCTTTTTCTAAATCTTCAATACCTTTATTCTCAATCAGTGATAACTCAACAATACGTTCCTGTGGAAAATAACTCAGAACCTGTTCGACATTCAGCTTTCTAGTTAAATCCGTCTTATTTAAAATGACAATCGTTTGCTTATCCGCTAATTGTTTCATCAGTGCGATTTCATCGAATTCAAGCTCTTCATTACTATTCAGCACTAACAAAATAAGATCTGCTTCTGCTAAAGCAGTCTTCGAACGCTCAACTCCGATTTGTTCAACTAGATCTGACGTTTCTCTTATGCCCGCAGTATCAAGCAGCTTCAAAGGAATACCGCCAATATTCACGAATTCCTCAATAACATCCCTTGTTGTACCTGGAATATCCGTTACAATTGCACGATTCTCCTGTGCTAATTCATTGAGAAGCGATGATTTGCCGACATTTGGCTTCCCGACAATGGCCGTTTCAATACCTTCTCGCAATATCTTCCCTTGCTCGGCGGTTACCAAAAGACGGTCAATTTCAAGCATTACCGTATCACACTTGCTCTTTATGAAAGTGTTCGTCATTTCTTCTACGTCATGCTCAGGATAATCAATATTCACTTCAACGTGAGCCATCAATTCCACTAATATATAGCGTAAATGCTTGATTTGCTTCGACAGATTTCCTTCTACTTGCTTCAAAGCTACCTTGAAAGCTCTATCCGATTTGGCCCGGATTAAATCGATCACCGCTTCAGCCTGGGTCAGATCAATCCGACCATTTAAGAATGCTCGCTTCGTGAACTCACCGGGTTCAGCTAACCGAACTCCCTGCTGCAGCAATAGATCGAGTACCTTCTTCACAGATACAATGCCCCCGTGGCAGCTGACCTCCACGACATCTTCCATCGTAAATGAACGTGGAGCTTTCATTAACGTAACTAGAACCTCCTCTACCTTTTGGGCAGAAGCAGGTTCTATTATGAATCCATAATGTACCGTATGCGTCTCAGCAACAGATAATTTCGTTTTAGAGCGAAAAATACGTTCCACGAGTGGAACGGCTTCGTCTCCGCTCACACGAATAACCGCTATCCCACCCTCACCAAGCGGTGTAGAAATAGCAGCAATCGTATCATTTAACATAGTATTTACACCTCGAATTTACCTCATCTTAAAGAAAAAGCAATGACATGATCAAAGTCATTGCGGTAGCGTTATTTGACAGCGATAACCACCCGACGGTTCGGTTCTTCGCCTTTACTGTATGTTTTTACAACGGGATGTCCCTGTAATTCAGCATGAATAATCTTTCGTTCCTGAGAATTCATGGGTTCAAGAATCACTTCTTTTTTCGACTTAATCACACGATTGGCAAGCCTAACTGCGAGCTCCTCCAACGTTTTCTTACGTCTATCTCTGAAATTTTCCGCATCTAAGATAATACGAAAATGAGAATTCGCATACCGGTTTGCAACGATATTCACCAAATACTGCAAAGCATCCAGTGTTTGTCCTCTTTTGCCGATCAGAATACCTAATTCAGAGCCACTCATGTTCAAGATGTAGCCTTCACGATCTTTGCGCGTATCTATGGTGATGGAAATCTGCATCGCTTCGAACATATCTTGTAAGAAAGCAATGGCTTCCTCAAGTGGATCTGGAATCAATTCAAGCTCTACTTTAGCTTCTTTGGTACCAATAAATCCGAACAACCCTCGAGAGGGTTGCTCCAAAATATGAATGTTTACACGATCCTCGGAAACTTGCCATTGAGATAAACCGGATTTAACAGCTAGCTCAATAGTCTTTCCAGTCACCACAATTTTTTTCATTTGGACAGGCCACCCTTATTTTTTTGCGCCGCCTTTTGCGATGCAGGAGAACCATAAATAAAGTAAGACTGAATGATTGTGAAGATGTTACCGTAAATCCAGTAAAGCGGAAGCGCAGCTGCGAAATTCATGGACATCACGAAAATCATAACTGGGAAAATATATAATAAGCTTTTCATTTGTTGATTCATTTGGGAAGACATAAACATTTGTTGAACGAATGTCGTTGCCGCGGCAATCAGCGGAAGAATATACAGGTGATCCGGTTGTCCAAGATTCATCCATAGGAAAGTATGTTCACGGATGTGATCATTACGCATAATCGCTTGATAAAGAGCAATTAGAATTGGCATTTGAACAATGATTGGGAAACATCCTGCTAATGGATTCACACCATTTTGTTGAAACAGCTTCATTGTTTCTTCCTGCTGTTTCTTCGCATCATCTTTATACTTTTCTTTGAGCTTCTTCATCTCTGGCTGTAGATCCTGCATCCGTTTGGAACTTTTATACTGCTTAAGTGTAAGCGGCAGAATAATTAAACGAATGATCAAGGTAACGACCATGATGGATAATCCGTATTGACCCCATAAATGATCAGCGAACCAGTCCAGCGTCATCGAAAGCGGGTACACGAAATATTTAACGAAAAAACTTGCGGTATTCGGATCAATAGGTGCCATAGCTGAACTTGACGGACTACATCCGGACAGTAATAAGATCAACGCTGAGAGTGAAGCTAGCATATAAATTCGACGAGTCAAAATGAGATCCTCCTAAATATCTTTTCCATCATAAACTATAACACATCTTCAGCTTGCAAGGAAATATTACGTTACTTTTTAATGACATCATTTCTTTTTAATAAAGAAGCTTTGCGAATGACATGCCAGATACTTTTCTCCATCTCGGCATAGTCCATTTCAGTCACTGGTTTTCTAGCCAATAAGATGTAGTCATAATGTGGCGTCATATTCTCTTTTTTCAACCGGATAATTTCCTTCATCATTCGTCTGAGCCGGTTTCGAACAACAGCATTGCCTACCTTTTTACTCACAGACACCCCAAGGCGAAATTGTTCCAATTTAGGTTGGGGTAAATAATATAGTACGAATTGATGATTCGCCATCGACTTCCCATATCGATATACCTTATTGAAGTCTTCTCTTTTAGCTAATCTATATATTTTCTCCACGATTATGTACGCTCCAGACAGATGACTCCGTGATTAAATTAGGTTCACTACAATATTAGTTAGCTTATATAGTTTTAACAGAATTATCCCCATATAAACCAATCCCTCAAAATGCAAAAAAAAAAGCCCCTTCCGGAGCCTCATTTTTTACGCGCTAAGAATTTTTCTTCCTTTAAGACGACGAGCTTGCAGAACTTTACGACCGTTCTTCGTGCTCATTCTTTTACGGAAACCATGATTCTTCTTACGCTTTCTCGTATTCGGGTTAAACGTCGGACCCATCTATAGCACCTCCCTACCTGAGGATATCCATCCTACAAAATTTCTACTACTCATTAAATCATTTCTACAGCAGAAAGTCAACCTACCCGAGTGTTCAGGTGAAGAAGGCATTTATTCAGTAAAAATCAAAAAAAGAATAACCTGTGTATAAAATTTCACCTCTCCACAGAGAAGCTTGTCGAAAATTAACATAATATCAACAATATCTTGTGTTGTGAACAAAATCTATGCACAACTTGTTGTAAATGTGGATAATATCAAACAATCCGTTGATTAACAAGTAATCTTTTGATAAGATGATAATGTTTCTGTTGTGGATAGACACCACTAACTCTCCGACTTATCAACAACCTGTGGATAACAATGTGCACAATTTTCCCTCTACAAGAATAAGTCATTTCAGCCGATCCTTAATAATGTGGATAAAATCGACAAAAATCGTCCTTTCTTGACCGCATCAGACATAAAGGTTCTTTTCGTTGTTAATCGCACAAGCTATATACAGATTTCGATTAAGCCGAACGTTTAATGTGAATTGCTTATATTCGAGATTTTACAATAAAGCTTTATAAACCGAACATATCTTTACTGGCCTTATGCCACATGTTTGATTTCAAAGGAGTGAATTACTGTGGAAGGCCATTCTACGGACTTATGGCAGCAAATTTTAACAATTATTCAAACTAAGCTCAGTAAACCAAGTTTCGACACTTGGCTTAAATCCACGAAAGCGACAGTATTCAATGATTCAACTGTCGTTATTTGTGCGCCCAACAATTTTGCTCAGGAATGGCTCGAAAGCCGCTATACCAAGCTAATTGAAGGAACCATTTATGACTTTACGGGTAAACAGGTTTCTGTGAAATTCATCATTGAAACGGAAGAGCAGAAATCTCAGTCAACAGCGGTTCAACCAACTGTTTTCCCTCCTAAAGGTCCTGCGATCGTTACAGGTGAAGAAAATTTCACCAATATGATGAACGCTAGGTATACCTTTGATACGTTCGTTATCGGATCCGGCAATCGATTCGCTCATGCTGCATCCTTAGCTGTTGCCGAGGCACCTGCTAAAGCTTATAATCCCCTCTTTCTATATGGAGGAGTTGGTTTAGGTAAGACACATTTAATGCACGCCATCGGTCACTATGTGTTAGAACATAACCCTGGGGCACGTGTTTTATATATTTCATCAGAAAAGTTCACGAATGAATTTATTAATGCGGTCCGTGATAACCGCGGCGAAGGATTTCGTAATAAATATAGAACGATCGATGTATTGTTGATTGATGATATTCAATTCCTCGCTGGTAAAGAAGGTACGCAGGAGGAGTTTTTCCATACATTTAATGCGCTTCATGAAGAAGGCAAACAAATTATTATCTCTAGTGACCGGCCGCCTAAAGAAATTCCAACCCTGGAAGATCGGTTACGCTCTAGATTTGAGTGGGGATTAATTACAGACATTCAGCCCCCTGATTTAGAAACACGCATAGCCATTCTCCGCAAGAAAGCGAAAGCAGAGAATCTGGAGATTCCGAATGAAGCGATGATCTATATCGCGAACCAAATCGATACGAATATTCGTGAGCTTGAAGGTGCTTTGATTCGAGTTGTTGCGTACTCATCCCTTATTAATCAGGATATTAGCGTGCATCTAACAGCCGAAGCATTGAAAGATATTATTCCATCGAATCGACCGCGTGTAATCACGATACAGGATATTCAGCAGCGGGTTGGAGAATTCTATGGATTAAAGCTAGAGGATTTCAAGGCCCGTAAACGAACAAAAGCCGTCGCATTCCCTAGACAGGTCGCGATGTACCTGGCACGTGAGCTGACGGACTTCTCTTTGCCGAAAATCGGAGATAATTTTGGTGGACGTGACCATACAACGGTTATCCATGCCCATGATAAAATATCACAACAATTAAAAGTAGATCAGGATCTTTACAAGATCGTTCATAATCTGACAGAACGCATCAAGAACCCCTCTTGATAACATTTAATTTTGGGTGAGCCTATGCACAATCTATTCACATGTGGATAGGCTTGATTTATATAAGGTTCATCCACATATCCACATATCCAGAGCCCCTACTGCTATTACTAATAAAGAATGTTATTATATAATGATTATGCTAACGCAATGAAAAAAAGAACCACAGGAGTGAAATCATGAAATTAACCATCCTAAAAGACCATCTAATTGAATCCATTGGTCACGTTTCCAAAGCCATATCCTCTCGTACAACCATACCTATCCTTACAGGGATCAAAATAGATGCAACCTTAAGCGGTGTAACCCTTACAGCAAGCGATACGGATATTTCCATTCAAAGCTTTACCCCTAGTGAAAATGACAAGATTAAAATTATTGAACTATTTCAAGCCGGTAGTGTCGTTCTTCCAGCCAAATTCTTCGTCGAAATTATTCGTAAGCTACCTGCACAATTAATCGAAATCGAAGTAAGAAATAACTTTCAAACCATTATTCGTTCAGGTTCTTCTGAGATTCAAATCATGGGGCTCGATCCCGATGAATATCCGCTGCTGCCCGAAATCGAAGAAAGTAAAATGCTTCGTTTGCCCAGCGATTTACTGAAAACGATGATTAAGCAAACTTCTTATGCCGTATCAACGAATGAATCGACGCCTATTCTCACAGGTGTGCTATGGAACATCTCAGGCGATAAACTGAAATTTATTGCTTGTGATCGCCATCGACTAGCTAGCAGAGAAGTAACGGTTGATAATGATAATGCGCATCAACTTCCTAACATTGTTATCGCAGGCCGAACTCTCAACGAATTAAGCAAAATTTTGCCTGATCAAAACTCCCTTATAGATATAGTTATTTCAGACAATCAGGTTTTATTCAAAATTCATTCGATTTTGTTCTATTCTCGCATTTTAGACGGAACTTACCCGGATACATCTAAGCTGATTCCGCAATCTTTTCAAACCGAAATGGTCGTACCAACCAAAGAATTGGCTGAAGCCATCGACCGTGCTTACTTACTTTCCAGAGAAGATAAGACCAACATTGTGAAAATGATGATGCTTGAAGACCAGACGATTGAGATTTCTTCAAGTTCTTCCGAGCTTGGAAAAGTAACTGAGCAAATTAACCTGCAGCATATTGCTGGTGAGTTACTCAAAATTTCTTTTAACTCCAAATATATGCTCGATGCGCTTAAAGTTCTTGATTCCGAGTTCATTCACATCGGATTTACTGGAGCTATGCAGCCAATCATCATGAAGCCTCAAGATTCCACAAACATTCTGCAGCTTATTTTGCCGTATCGAACAACGAATTAAGGAGTGCGCTATATGAAACAGATCCCCATAAATACGGACTATATTACACTTGGACAGTTTCTAAAATTATCGGACTGTATATCCACAGGTGGACAAGCCAAATTTTTTGTTGTGGATACAAAAATTGAAGTAAACGGACAAGCAGAAAATCGTAGAGGCCGGAAACTCGTGCCGCAAGATGTGGTAACCGTGGAGGGTTTCGGACAATTCGAAGTCGTTAGCTCCTGATCGGATTAACCCAGGAGGATGGCCGCCCATGTTTTTGAACAGACTCGTACTCAGTCATTACAGAAATTACGATCAGATTGAGCTAACAACGGATAGCAATGTGAATATATTCGTTGGACCTAACGCCCAGGGAAAAACTAATTTGTTGGAATCAATCTATGTAATGGCCATGACGAAATCACATCGCACCCATCAGGATAAAGAATTAATTGGCTGGAATGGTGAGCAGACGCAGCTGCACGCGGAAATTCAGAAGCGATATGGCAGCTGTAAACTAGATCTCTCCATTTCGACCAAAGGTAAAAAAGCGAAAATCAATGGCCTCGAACAAAAGAAGCTTAGTAACTTTATCGGTGCTTTGAACGTCGTCATGTTTGCTCCGGAAGACTTAGAGATCGTCAAAGGAACTCCTGGTGTTAGAAGGCGTTTCCTAGATATGGAGATTGGCCAAGTACAGCCCTCCTATCTGCATGATTTATCGCAATATCAGAAAATATTGGTGCAGCGGAACAATTATTTAAAGCAATCTTTCCCAGGAAAAACCGCACCAGACGCGATGTTAGACATTTGGAATGAACAATTAGCACAGTATGGTGTTAAAATTATGAAAAAACGTCAAAGCTTTATTAAGAAGCTACAACAATGGGCGGAAACGATCCATAGAGGGATTACGAACGATAGTGAGGAGCTTCTTATTCGCTACTCCCCCTCTTTTGATATGACACCGTTTGAAGATGAATCTGTTTTATTAAACCAATTTATGATAAAGTTATCTTTGGTTAGGGATCAGGAATTCCGAAGAGGTGTTACGCTAGTGGGCCCTCATCGTGACGATCTTCTTTTTTACATCAACGACAAAGAAGTCCAAACGTATGGATCACAGGGTCAGCAGCGAACAACAGCGTTATCACTTAAGCTTGCAGAAATAGAGCTTATTCATGAGGAAGTTGGCGAGTATCCCCTATTATTGCTGGATGATGTGCTATCCGAGCTTGATGAGTATAGACAGACACAACTGATCCGTACGTTTCAACAGAAAGTCCAAACTTTTATTACAACAACAGGTCTAGAGAGTGTCCATTTGGATCAACTGGATCATGCTTCCGTGTTTCATGTTTTGAAAGGAAATGTAAGCGGCAGGAGCTGAGGAGCATGTTTATTCATTTGGGTGGAGAGAAAATTATTAGGGCATCCGAACTGATTGCTATTTTCGATATCTCGATTGAGAAATCTTCCAAAATATCGAAACAATTCATACAGCAAGCATTAAAAGATAAAAAAACAGAGCAAATCGGCGAAGAAGATTGCAAATCACTCGTTGTTACGAAGAGTAAAGTGTATTATTCTCCAATTTCCTCTACCACGCTCAAGAAAAGAGCGCATCAATTGTTAACGAATTAACCTTTTCTCCCCACATAAGAAAGTATAGGATTTCGGAATTCCGAAAGCAGCTTACTTATTGGTGAATATACTGTCCTCTAAGCGCGGTCGCTCATTTTCGAATGACTGCGATAGAGGTTTCTCTCACTATAGAAAAGCAGGTGAAGATTAACATGTCTGTGAATCAAAATGCGTACGATGACAGTCAGATTCAGGTTCTGGAAGGTTTAGAGGCCGTTCGCAAAAGACCGGGTATGTACATTGGTTCAACCAGTGCCCGTGGACTTCATCATCTAGTATGGGAAGTTGTCGATAACAGTATCGATGAAGCTTTGGCCGGATTTTGTACGAAAATTGATGTAATCGTTCATAAAGATAATAGCGTTACTGTTATTGATAACGGGCGCGGAATTCCTGTCGGTGAAAATGCAAAACTGAAAAGACCAACACTCGAGGTTGTACTTACCGTACTCCACGCAGGTGGTAAATTCGGTGGCGAGGATTCCGGTTACAAAGTATCCGGTGGTCTGCACGGTGTAGGTATTTCCGTGGTTAATGCGCTGTCTGATCACTTAACTGTGCAAGTAAAGAATAAAGGCCAAATTCATCAACAAGAATACCGCCGCGGAACGCCGCAATATGATGTGAAAGTCGTAGGTGAAACCGAAGAAACGGGCACCAAGGTTACGTTCCATCCGGATCCGGAGATTTTTAAAGAAACGACCGAATATGATTTCGATACGTTACAATCCAGAATTCGTGAGCTTGCTTTCTTGAATAAAGGAATCGAGATTAATCTGATCGATGAGCGTACAGACACGGCAAATACGCATATGTATGAAGGTGGAATCGTTTCCTTTGTGCAGCATTTGAACCGTAATCGTGAAGTCGTCAATGAAACGCCTATTTATGTGGAGGGTTCGAAGGATAATATCTCCATCGAGATCGCGCTTCAGTACAACGATAGCTATACCGAAAACATTTACTCCTTCGCGAATAATATCAATACGCATGAGGGCGGAACGCACGAGTCCGGTTTTAAAAGTGCGCTAACGCGGATTTTGAATGATTATGCCCGTAAAAGTAATTCACTGAAAGAAAGTGATTCTAACCTTTCAGGAGATGATGTGCGCGAAGGTCTTGCAGCCATTATTTCTGTGAAAATTCCAGAGCCTCAATTTGAGGGTCAAACGAAGACCAAACTAGGAAATAGTGAAGTCCGTGGTATTGTAGAATCTCTATTTGCCGAGAAGCTGCAAACATTTATGGAAGAGAACCCCTCGGTTGCGAAGAAGATTCTCGAAAAAGGGATTCAAGCGGCAAGAGCAAGAGAAGCTGCGCGTAAAGCGAGAGAATTGACTCGTCGTAAAAGCGCATTGGAAGTAAGCGCGCTGCCAGGTAAACTAGCAGATTGCTCATCCAAGGATGCTTCGATCAGTGAGATTTACATCGTAGAAGGTGACTCTGCAGGTGGATCAGCTAAGCAAGGACGTGATCGTCACTTCCAAGCGATTCTTCCACTTCGCGGAAAAATTTTGAATGTAGAGAAAGCTAGATTGGATCGAATTCTATCCAATACAGAAATTCGTGCGATGATTACAGCCTTTGGCACAGGGATCAGTGACGATTTCGATATCACTAAGGCACGTTATCACAAAATTATTATCATGACCGATGCTGACGTTGACGGAGCGCATATTCGTACGCTTCTGCTTACTTTCTTCTACAGGTACATGAAAAAATTAATCGAAACCGGTTATGTGTATATTGCACAACCTCCACTTTTCAAGCTCGAAAGAAATAAAACGGTTCGCTATGCGTATAACGAAAAGCAAAGAGAAGCCATCATGCAGGAGTTCGGTGAAGGAGCCAAAGTCAATGTACAGCGTTACAAAGGACTTGGCGAGATGAATCCAGAACAATTGTGGGAAACGACGATGGATCCAGAAAGCCGTACATTCCTTCAAGTAACGATTGAAGATGCGATTGAAGCAGATACGCTCTTTGATTCATTGATGGGAGATAACGTAGAACCTAGAAGAGATTTCATCGAGGAACATGCGAAGTACGTGAAAAATCTAGATATCTAAACGTCCTAGACGTTGCTAACGATGTAAGCTTTCAGGAGGAACATTCATGAGCGAAGAATTACATTCGCAAGTCAAAGAAATTGACATTTCTACCGAAATGCGTACATCTTTCTTAGACTATGCGATGAGTATCATTGTCAGTCGTGCACTGCCAGATGTAAGAGACGGTCTGAAGCCTGTTCATCGTCGTATCTTGTTTGCGATGTCTGAGCTAGGCATGTCTCCAGATAAACCACATAAGAAATCGGCGAGAATCGTCGGTGAAGTCATCGGTAAGTACCATCCGCACGGAGACACTGCGGTATATGAGACGATGGTTCGAATGGCGCAAGATTTCTCACTTCGCTATATGCTGGTAGATGGTCATGGTAACTTTGGATCGATCGACGGTGATATGGCAGCGGCCATGCGTTATACCGAAGCTCGCTTGTCGAAGATCGCGATGGAGCTTCTTCGTGATATTAACAAAGAGACAATTGACTATAAACCAAACTATGATGGCGAAGAACATGAACCGGTTGTCCTCCCTTCTCGTTTTCCGAACTTGCTTGTGAACGGAAGCTCCGGGATTGCGGTAGGGATGGCTACGAACATTCCTCCTCATAACCTTCGTGAGGTTATCGAAGGTATCCAAATGATGATTGAAAATCCGGATATTACACCGCTTGAATTGATGCAAGCCATCAAAGGACCGGATTTCCCAACAGCTGGCTTTATCCTAGGCCGTGAGGGGATTAGACAAGCCTATCAAACAGGCAGAGGTTCTGTTACGATGCGTGCTAGAACTGTTATTGAAGAAAACAATAATAAAGCTAGAATCATTGTTAATGAACTGCCTTATCAAGTAAATAAGGCTAGATTAGTTGAGAAAATTGCGGAACTTGTTCGTGAGAAAAAGATTGATGGTATCACGGATCTTCGAGATGAATCCGACCGTAATGGTATGCGAGTTGTCATCGAGCTTCGTCGCGACGTCAATCCGCATGTTGTTCTGAATAACTTGTTTAAACATACGGCCATGCAATCAAACTTCGGTATTATTATGCTTGCACTTGTCAACGGCGAACCAAGAGTACTAAATCTTCGCGAGATGCTGCATTATTACCTCAAGCATCAGCAAGAAGTCATTCGCCGTAGAACTGAGTTTGATCTGCGCAAAGCGGAAGCGCGCGCTCACATTTTGGAAGGCTTACGTATCGCACTTGATCACTTGGATCAAGTTATTGCCTTGATTCGTGCTTCCCGTACAACGGAAGAAGCTAGAGAAGGGCTCATGACTACGTTTAATTTGAGCCTCGACCAAGCTCAAGCTATTCTCGACATGCGTTTACAGCGTTTAACTGGCTTAGAGCGTGAGAAGATCGAAGCTGAGTATGCCGAACTTATGAAGAAAATCACTGAGCTTAAAGCGATTCTTGCTGATGAGAATCTGATTCTAGCCATCATTAGCGAAGAATTGAATGAAATTAAAGAGAAATTCGGCGATGAGCGACGTTCCGAAATTACGGTTGGTGAGGAAAGCATCGAAGATGAAGACCTTATCCCGCGTGAAGATGTCGTTATCACGATTACGCATACGGGTTACATTAAGCGTCTTCCGGTTACGACGTATCGGAACCAGAAGCGTGGAGGACGTGGCATTGTCGGAATGGATACCAAGGACAATGACTTCGTCGAGCATTTATTCGTGACGAATACGCATCATTATTTGATGTTCTTTACGAATAAAGGTAAAGTATACCGTTTGAAAGCTTATGAGATTCCGGATTTGAGCCGGACAGCTCGTGGAACACCAATCATTAACTTAATCCAGATCGAGCAAGGTGAGACGGTTAACGCGGTGATTCCGGTAGAAAGCTTCGAAACAGAGCAGTACTTATTCTTTGCAACGAAGCAAGGTGTTGTGAAGAAAACACCGATTGACGATTATTCAAACATTCGTAAAGGCGGCCTAATCGCCATTAATTTACGGGAAGATGATGATCTCATTGGCGTTAAACTGACTGACGGTAACCAAGGCATTATTATGGGAACCAAGCTCGGGATGTCCATCCACTTCCCAGAACAAGATGTTCGATCCATGGGTAGGTCTGCTACTGGGGTAAAAGGGATACACCTGGATCCAGAAGATACGGTTATTGATATGGACGTTGTCCATGAAGATAATAGTGTACTCATTGTAACGACCAAAGGTTTTGGTAAGAGAACGCCTGTTGCTGAATATCGGATCCAGTCACGCGGTGGTAAAGGGATTAAGACCTTGAACGTCACAGATAAGAACGGCCCTATTGTCGGTCTTAAAGTGGTGCAAAATGATGAGGATCTTATGATTATTACAGCATCGGGTACTGTTATTCGTACAAGTATGGACGGGATTTCTATGATGGGTCGTAACACGCAGGGTGTACGCTTAATCAATATTCGTGAAGACGATGAAGTTGGAACCTTAGCTCGCGTGCAGAAAAATGAAGAGCAAAGCGAGAATGAGGAAGACGGCGACTGGGAAGAAACAGAAGTAACAGATACAGAAGAATAATATGTCGGGATGGGGCTTACAAACCCATCCCTTTTACTTTACAATAAGAAGTATAAGAAAAATTAAGGTGAGTGAGTGATTGTGCCGACAGTAGCCGTTTCTCAATTAAAATATGGTGAAAGATTAGGCGATAACGTAATAACGAAATTGGGGAATGTACTTTTCAACAAAGGAAAAGTTATTAGTGAAAGAGAGATTGAGATTCTAAAAGCATTTCTCATTTCATCTGTCTTTATTGAGTCTAAGAATGGTATAGAATCCGAAGCCACGAGTGAAGAAACGAAACCGAATGAAGTTGCAACCGTTCATCCCTTTTTTTTGGAATACCAGAATATGTTGAAGCTGCTCAAACGCGTCTTTTATCTCGCTAATGGTGGACAACCGCTTCCCATTTTAGATCTTCGAAACGGTCTTGAAGCACTCATTCAACATATTGATGCCTATAAAGTACTTACCTTCACACCGAAAAATCGCAGTTTGCAAGATTACATGTATCACAAAAGTATTCAGGTCAGCTTAACCGCTTATTCATTAGCTAGATGGCATGGTCTTCCTCAGAAAGATCTGATGCAAATAGCGTTAGCTGGTCTCTTACATGACATTGGTATATCCAAAGTTGATCCTGCCATTCTTGAGAAGAAGAGTTCCCTAACAGCATCTGAAATGGATGAGATTAAACAACACACGCTAATCGGGTATCAGATTCTTAAAAATATTTCCGGTATTAACGAAGGTGTCAAATTAACGGCCATTCAGCATCATGAACGTGAGGATGGTTCGGGTTATCCTTTAGGAGTTAAAGGTGACAAGATTCACATGTATGCCAAAATAGTAGCGATTGCTGATATTTATAACGCCATGACCAATGAGCGTTACTATAAAACGGCTTTATCGCCGTATGTTGTACTAGAGCAGCTCTTCACAGAATCATTCGGTAAAGTAGATCCAACCCTGGTTCAAGTATTTATGAACAAGTCCACACAAATCAGCAATGGAACAATCGTAAAACTAAGCGATAACCGTGTAGGTGAGATTATTTTCTCCGATCGCTCGCATCCTACAAGACCTTGGATTAACGTTAATGGAACGATCGTAAATTTAACATTAGAAAGAAGCCTGTTCATTCAAGATGTTATTGGTCATATTTAAAAGCCATAGAGAGTAATGTTTACCCCCTACTACAGGGGGTTTTCTTTATTATTAAGAAATGATAAAGAAAAGCTTGCATTCCGCTTTTAGATTTGTTATATTACTCCTTGTCGCTTCGGCGGTCGAACGAAAGAACGAAAGAAATTAAAAAAAGTTCTTGCAATCGAATAGGCTGATGTGGTATATTAATCAAGTCGCCTTTGAGGGGCGAAGGATTAAAACGAAAGAAATTGATCTTTGAAAACTGAACAACGAGTGAGTAAGCACGAACGAGAAATCGTTC
>NZ_WHOA01000105.1 GCF_013141715.1 Paenibacillus phytorum
CATGAACATCAGATGAAACAATCTGGAGAGATTCATGAGTATGTGATTGAGCTCATCAATGGCTTAACGAAGATGGAGAACTCCTTAAACCGACATATGCAGGCTCTTCTTGGACAAAATGAATCGGGAGCAGGTGCGGGGGGAGACGGTTCGAACGGAATGGGTAACTTATTTTCGTTTGGTGAGGATGATAAGTAATGAATGCATCGAATCGTGAGAGAGTTGAATTGCATGTGCTAACCTCGCTGGCTAGAAGCCAGCGAGCCTTATGCCGAATCATAGAGACGATAGCGGATCAAGTAGTGGTCTCCGAGCAGCTTGCTGTCCATATGGCTGAGAATCTTAAGACGATAAGTAAATACCAGCGTTCGATGATTCAGAGAATAACGAAACAAAGTCCACGTCAACGCCGGTTAGGAACGCCCGGCAAGCCGTGGATCAGCAAGAATGTCGCTCGCGGATCATCCCCAACGCATGATTAAACCCGCTCGTGAGTAAGACCCCCGCCAAAGCCAAAAAGCAGCAGCGTATCACCGGCTTTGACCTTACCCTCTTGTAAGCCTAGATCCAGAGCAAGAGGAATGGAAGCCGCGGATGTATTGCCATAGTATTCAAGGCTGTACAGCGCTTTTTCGAATGGAATACCGCTCTTTTCACAGATGGATTCAATAATCCGAAGGTTAACGCTATGAGGAATGAACCAATCAATTGCGGTATGAGGTAAACGGCCTTTTGCGAGCAGCTTCTCGATTCCTTGCGGGACAGTCGTTACGGCATATTTGTACACCTCGCGGCCGTTCTGGACGAGCTTGCCTTCACCCGCTAATGGGTTTCCGTTCAATTCAGAGGCAAGTCCGGTTCGGTATACGTGCTTGCCGCCTGTACCGTCCGATCCAAGATGGTGAGCAAGGATTTTCTTCCTCTCTTTCAACCATCACGGCTCCGGCGCCATCACCGAAAAGAATGCAGGTGGAACGGTCCGTGTAGTCTGTAATTTTGGATAAAGAATCGCCACCGACGACGAGTACCTTGCGGTGTACCCCAGCAGCAACAAGCCCGCTTGCTGTATGCAGGGCATAAGCGAACCCAGAGCAGGTGGCATTGAGGTCGTAGGCACCAGTTTCAGGGATGCCGAAATGAGCTTGAATCTGGCAAGCGACAGGTGTGGAAGGCAGATCTGGTGTATGGGTAGCGACAATGATTAAATCAACATCGCTCAGTGATGTCGGATCTCTAGTGAGCATATTTTCTACGGCTGCTATACATAAATGACTTGTGAATTCATTCGCTGCTGCAATTCTACGTCCCCGAATTCCTGTGCGTTGAACGATCCATTCATCATTCGTGTCGACCATACTTTGGAGATCCGCGTCATTTGACCATCAAGCCATCGTTGATAACGGTTTTACCCCAATGCGGGACTGGATGTCAGCGCTTCATTATTTTCTGCA
>NZ_WHOA01000106.1 GCF_013141715.1 Paenibacillus phytorum
CATGCTTGTCCGTTAAGCTAACGGATAACGCTAGTTCAATATAAACAGATTAAAACCTTTCATTAGAAGAAAACCTAGACTTAATAGGACTAATGGGAGGTTTTATTATGAATATAAGTCAATTGTGGAAACTATATGAGGCCGAAAAGCGCATCCAGGGATTTAGTATAAACACTCTAAAAGCCTACGCCTTGCAGCTAAAAATGCTGGTTAATGAACTTGGAGATATCCATATTTCAGATGTTACCCTACAGCTGTTAAAGGAATATTTAGCGAAACAATCTGATCGATTGAAGCCAAGTAGTTTAGGGCATCGCATCCGCTTTGTTAGATCTTTGTTTCGCTTTGCATACGAAGAAACCTACCTAACATCAAACCCATCTCTAAAATTAAGAGAGCCAAAGATGGAAAAACGTATTCCGAAGTTTTTAATCGAGGAAGATGTGATCCATTTGAAGATCTCTTGTCTATCCATACGGGAACGAGCTCTTCTAGAGTTCCTGTACACTACCGGTTGCCGAGTTGGAGAAGTACAAAAGATAAACATTGAAGATTTGAACTGGGAGAATTGCTCTGCAATCGTTAAAGGTAAGGGATCGAAGCAAAGAGAAGTTTATTTCACAACCGAGTGCAAGGTCTGGTTGAAGAAGTATCTGGCAAGTCGTAAGGACTCCTGTAAAGCCTTGTTTGTAACCGATACTTATCCTACTCGCAGGATGGCCATTCCCACGATCAGGTGGTCAATAAAACGGCTTGCAGACCGGGGAGAGGTCGCAACCAACGTGTACCCTCATCGTTTTCGTCATACTTATGCGTGCCAGTTGCTGGACAACGGAGCACCTTTGGATTTCATTCAAGGCATGCTGGGGCATGAGAAAGCATCGACCACTCAAATATATGCACAGCTCCGCGGCGAGCGCAGAAGAGAACTTTATCGTCGAATCTTTTAGCTGTTCTCTGCCCTTTTGTAATGATGGTTTGAATCAGATTAAAAACACCTTTACTCCAGGTCAGCAGTCAGTTGACTTCATTTAGGCGGTTATCATGCTGTTTGGGGAAACTAAGCAAGACATATAATAGTGACTGGTAAGGAGCTGCGTGCATGGAATACCAGGAGACAGAAGAGTTTCTCATAAAGAAGTTGCGCAAATACATAGAAGGGTATGTTTATGATGCTGATCTATCTAGTAGCGAGTGTCTGAAAGTGATTGTGGAGATTGTACGTACCTATCCCATCAGAGGGAAGGAAAATGTTAATGAGATTTAAGGAATGGTCTCCTAAAATGGACTTCCCAATTCAATTTAATAAGTTCAAGCGATTTCTATACCCAACTAGCACTGAGTGCTTTAGCTGGATACCATGAAGATACAGTAGAAGCTAATAGGAAGAAGAGACTAAGGGAAGCTGAAAAATATTGCAGACAAAAATAGGGATGCCGATCGAACATTACTGGCACGTATTCAAAGATAAACCTTATGAAGAAGTGTTTTCCTTAAGCGGTTCCATGTACTTCGAGGATGATGAAGACAGTCTTGTATTAATTGAGGATTTTGGTCAAAAAAATCATATCCGTCGTGATTTCTTTTCAGTGAATTTACCTTTTGTTTTTGCTCCCAATGACTTATCCCTGGGATTAGGTGATGAAACAAGAATCCAGCATTTTGAAGAAATACTATCCAATGATGCGTTTAAAACGAATCTTCTTAAAAGGATGATTACAGGCGAAAAGGTAGAAAACTATAAGCCACTAAATTGGTTTTTCGGTAAAGGATGGGATCCAAGAAAGGTTCCCTGGAAAGAATTCGAAGAACAAATGGACGATTGGTTCGTAAAGTATAAAATGATGTATCGAGATCGAACAGAAAATTTACTCGAACAACAGGGATATATCAAGAGCAAGGAAAAAAGGAACCTAGAGCATTTTGAATGGCTGGTTCGTTTTCAAGTGCAGTGCTGGAGTCTAAAAGAAATCGCTGATTATTATAGCGAAGAAAGTAATGAAATTTTAAGTGAAGACACTATCTCGCGAGGTATTAAGAGTACTGCTGAACTTATATATCTAATACTACGACCAGGCAATAAGCCTGGTAGACCTAAAACCGTTGTATAAAGGTAGACAACCGCGGCAGCCAACACATTATGAACTGCCGTTTCCAAGCTAAGGGGACATTATAGCTAAAGTGTTATTAGGAATAAAAGGAGAATTATTGTTATCATCGATATCCTGATATTTTCGTGCAGAAAATGCAAGGTATTCACTTTTTATCTGCGATAAAATTTATCTTGAAGGGAGGAAAAACGATGGATTGGTTGGATAGGATGAAAAGCGCCATGGAATATATCGAAACAAACCTAGCGGACAATATCTCATATGATGAAATAGCGCAGAGAGCCTGTTGCTCTACTTATCATTTTCAACGAATGTTTCCTTTTATTACTGGGGTATCGTTATCTGAGTACATTCGACGTAGGCGGTTGACATTGGCAGCATTTGAACTACAGACAACAGATGCAAAGGTTATTGATGTAGCTTTGAAATATGGATATGATTCGCCAGAAGCGTTTGCACGGGCGTTCAAGAATCTTCATGGGATAATGCCAATATCTGCGCGCGATAAAGGTGTAACTCTAAAAGCCTATCCTCGAATGTCATTCCATATTTCAATAAAAGGAGATGTCGAAATGAATTACCGCATCGAACAAAAAGGTCCTTTTGAGATGTTTGGAGCATATGGAATGGTCAATTCTGATCCCCAAAAAGTATATGCTGAAGTTGCTCAGTTCCGTCAACAATGTGATGTAGATGGAAGTGTTGAAGGGATGAATGGATTACTGGGACGCTTTAGTAACACCATCTTGCACGCTGCCTTATATGATCATACTGGAACATCTTTTAAATACATGGTGAGCTATTTCTTACCAAAAGGACTTGAAATTCCGGAGAGATTTACAAAACTTTCTGTCCCGGCACTAACGTGGGCGATTTTCCCAGAACCACAATGTGATTTAATAAAGTTATGGGGAAGGATTTATTCCGAATGGTTTCCGACATCGGAATACGAACAGGTTGAAGGCCCTACCTTTGAAATGTATTATGGAACGGCAGGGTATGTGTCTGGGGAGATTTGGATTCCGGTTAAGAAAAAATGACTTGTTACGCCATGCGCTACGCATGTGTTTCTCATCGTGCACCTGTTGTACTATATTGCCCCAACGGGAGACGAGAGTTGAGTAAATGTTACACGATTGAAATCTTATTTTCATCTGGTATTAATCATTAAAGGTTATAATAAAAACCGACCCCCTTTAAAATATAAACTTAGACCCGCAGCCCGTTGCTGTGGGTCTCTTTTTGTTATTAAACTAAAGGGCAGTTTTGCTCAACAAACTATGAAGGATAGCGTAATAACTTTGGAACCATTAAAATGATTATCACGTCTGTTCTGTAAGACGCAAAGGAGGTTATCAATTGAGAAAACTTTGTTTATTATTCATTTTAATAGCATCACTTTTTCTTAATGCTTGTACCAACAAAGTCGAACCTAAGCAATCTCCATTAGTGGGAACTAATAAATCCAGTTCAGCGGAACTTGTGGGTTATATTACCAAGCTTGAAAATCAAAGAGCCTTAGTGGTTAGTCCAATGAGTAGAGAAATAAATCAAACGAGAAAAGAGTTCTATGAAGCGATATGGGTTTCAAATATGCCCCAAGATGTAGAGGTTGGACAATACGTTAATGTATGGTTTGAAGGTACCATAGCAACCTCATACCCTGCTCAAGGAAAAGCTTCAAAGGTCACCATAACCAAAATTCAAAAACCTGAAAAAGCAATCTTGTCTCAAGACGAAGTAATACGCAAAGCACTGTTAAACAAGGATATTTCAAGTATCAACATCTTTGTTATCAATGAAGTAGTTTATGATGAAAAATCAGCAGTTTGGACTGTTCGATACAAAAGTGCAATTATTACGGATAGTTCAATTGAAGAACATAGTATGCAAGTTCCAGATAAATAACATTAAGCTAACGGAAACTATAGTTCAATCACGTCACGAAGGCAGCTGGCACACAATCGGCTGCCTTTGTCTGTTGAAGTAACGGGATAGCGGAACATCAGGATATATCGAATTTCAATAATCAAAATTACCCATTATATGGTATAATAGTAATCTAATTTAAATAT
>NZ_WHOA01000107.1 GCF_013141715.1 Paenibacillus phytorum
CATTACGGTATAATCATACGCTCAGTACATAGTACTTGCGTGGACTTAAGTCACTGGGAAGCGCCGAACTTAAAAAAAAATACAAAATAAACCGTCCCTCCTAAACAGAAAGTGCGGTCTATTGCTTTTCTGTCCGTAGTTGGAGTGAGGGTGTACACAAAACAACCGTTAATAACACAATAATAAATTTGTATAAAAAAAGATAACAATGATGATTTTGTCTATAAACCCGTCTATACCGAAAATAACCTGTCCAACCGCCTCACACTGGACATAGCTACCGACACAATTGACGCACTCTTAAAGCAAAAACGGCTGAAGCTGCACAAGGATGCATTTATCCATTCGGATCAAGGGAGTCATTACACGAGTCCCAAGTACCAAGAACTTTTAAAGCAAAAAGGGTTAGGTCAATCCATGTCAAGACGAGGAAACTGCTGGGACAATGCGCCACAGGAGTCGTTTTCCGGCCACATGAAAGACCATTGTTTTATTGAAGTAACGGACAGCATAGAATAATAAGAAGTGCCTAGGAACTAAAGGATTATAAACACACATGATGTATGTAATATTTGGAGGAATCGGATTTTATGGTAATAGGTCGTTTTCCTGAGCGTATTGTAGTTATTGGGGCAGGGATGGCGGGTTTGGTATGCACTTTGGAGCTTATGAAACAAGGATATAACGTGCGTTTATTAGAGGCAAATAGTCGACCGGGTGGTCGCATTTACACGATGCGGGATCAATTTGCCGACGGATTGTTTTGCGAAATCGGGGCTGCCTTCATTGGAGCGCATCATTTTCTCACATTGAGTTATGCCCAGCAAGCCGGGGTTCAATTAATAAATTTACCAGTCCCCAATAGAAGTTTGTCATATATCGACGGGAGATTAATCATAGATTCTCCGGCTGAACCTGCACTATGGCCTGTTTCACTTACAGCCGAGGAAAGAATTTTAGGATATGCGGGAATGTTGGAAAAGTATCTCAAGCCGGGGCTTAAAGCGACGGGTAATCCTTTTTTGCCGGGCTGGCCCACAAAACAAGCGGCACAGCTCGATTCAATGACAATGGAAGAATATCTTAAAGGTCAAGGAGCATCTTCGGGTGCGATTAAGCTGTTTGAAATCGGATATATGCAAATGTTAGGTGATGGTATTCGCAAAGTATCTGCATTACAGCGACTGCTTGACCTAAAAATGGCCAGTTCCGAAAGAAGTGCAAAGACTATAGTAGGTGGAATGGATCAACTACCGAAAAAGCTTGCCCTTACAATTGGATCTAATATCAGTTATGGATGTGCTGTGACGCATATTGAACATAGTAATAAAGGAGTAACTATCCAATTTAATAATTCCGGCGAAGTTTTCACTATCTGCTGTGATCGGGTCATTGTGGCCATTCCCTCTACAGTCTTGCGTACAATTCATTTTTCTCCGCCACTTAGCAAAGAAAAAAATGATGTCATTCAAAATCAACTTTCTACTTCCGTTACGCGTACCGTCATACAAAGCCGAACTAGATTCTGGAACAACTTAAGTTCCTTTACTACAGTAAATACGGATCTGAAAATTGGATGGTTGCTTGATGCTACATTCACTCAAACGACATCAAGGAGGGGGTTAATTTGTTCATACTCCTCCGGTGAATCGGCGCGAGAAATATCTAGAGCTGGTAATTTTAATTCAGCTGTATCAGAAATCAAACAGGTGCTTCCTGAATTGTCGTATAATTATGAAGGTGGGACGGTCTTTTCTTGGGATCATAATCCTTACTCCCGAGGTGCGTATGCTTGGTATAAGCCGAAACAGATGATTCAAATGCTCCCAACACTATCTGCCCAACAAGGTAGAATTTACTTTGCTGGCGATAATACAAGTCTTTTTCCCGGTTGGATTGAAGGTGCGATCTCTTCTGCGTTACGAACTGTAAATCAAATTATTGCCGGTAACAGCATATAGTACGGTAATGTATGTATTAATAACTAGTACGAGACAATAACCTGAGCCATGAGGTTGCCGTGGGATATATTAGAGCTTCACATTAGTAAAAGAACGATCGGCAGCCTCGCTACGCTAACGGACAGCATAGTTGAAGATGTAATGTTAATATAAAATGGAAAGGGTAGTTATTGAAGTAATGAAAATATTTTATAGGAGTGTCGCTAAATGAGTGGTCCAGATATAAAAAGTGTTTTCCCAATGAAAAATATCCGAAGCCTTTGTTTCTTAAAAAATGTGGTGGTTAATCCAAATATTGAAATTGGGGATTATACTTACTATGACGATAATAATAATCCTTTAGATTTTGAGAAAAACGTTCTTTATCATTTTGACTTTATAGGGGATAAACTAAAAATCGGTAAGTTTTGTGCTATTGCATCCAACTCCAAATTTATTATGAATGGTGCAAATCATAATACAAACTTTTTTACAATTTTTCCTTTTGGGGCGTTTGGTGGAGGTTGGGAAGTGGGTTTAAAGAATTTAAGTGGGCGATTCAAAGGTGATACAGTTATAGGAAGTGATGTTTGGATAGGCTATAATGCTACAATTATGCCTGGGGTTAATGTAGGTGATGGTGCTATAATCGCAACAAATGCTGTTGTAACCAAAGATGTTCCACCTTATTCAATAGTAGGGGGGAATCCAGCTAAATTAATTCGTTATAGATTTGACGAGGAAACGATTAATATTCTCAATACTATTAAGTGGTGGGACTGGGATATCGAAAAAATAACTGAATTAATTCCCGTTTTGACAAGTAATAATACAAATGCTTTAAAGGAACTGATAAAGGCATAATTAAAATGCTGGGAATTGCTCTTAATATGAGAGATAATTTGATCCCTTTTAATGGACTAAGGCATAAGCCTGAAAATGGAACATGTGGGTGGTATATCTGAGTTGGCGAGGGATTTTCAAAAGATCCTGACTTCTTTGTCCCCATTCATGTAAGGCATCTAGATGAGTGGGATCCAAGATTGAAAAAATATCTTGGATTGGGGCCAGGTTGGAGATTTCTTATTGCCGACGATTATGAAGATGTTATGGTTTGATCAGTCATTATTGGATTAACTGGTACTACAGTATTGAATATTAACCGAGGGACGTAAAACGATAGTTAAATGCAAGAGAGTTACCATGTGACAGAACCTCTGTAAAGCTTTCAGCTCTTGAAAGGGGTTAAAAAGATGAAGGCATTTTTGAATTTGACAAAGTATAAAAAGTGTAGGTTGTGGATTAATGACTATGTCTTCCCTGAAAGAAAGGATGTAGGGAAAATAATAGACAAAAGTATCCCTGCTTCAATGCAAAAAAGAGATGTTGCAAGAATGATTGCAATTGAAGTATCACTTCCAAGAAATATGAGCAATTATGCACTAGTTGGGTTCGAATTTATACCTGACACGGCAGGTAATGTGACTGAAGTAAGTGTATTCGTATCTAGTGAGCAAACAACTTACTCTTATGATAATTTAGCTTTATCAAATAATGTATTCTCAGGTATCCCAGATGAGTTTGCACAGAGTGTTTTGGAAAGTGCTATCGAAACGATTAAGCAAATAGGAGGGTTTTCGCCTGGAAAGTTAATTTTCAACATTGGTGCATTTTCTGATAGCGGTTCGAGTATTATGATTTTCAGGTTAGCTACATCTGCACTAATCAAAATTTCACAATTTGATATAGAGAACATGAGTGATAATTTACTGCAAGATGAGCTCGAAACCTTTTTAACAATACGGGTTTGAATAGCTCCTTTTTTTGATTTCATTGAGGTAAAGGGCAGCATAGTTCATCAAGCCGCTGCGTTACTGCAGTGGCTTGATTTGTTTGTATGTTCGAGTCTGCCTGATAAAGAACGTGCATAGGTGTTGCTAGGTATTGATAACTCAAGAACGTGACTTTTATTGAGACTTTCTCAGGAGCATATAAAAATAAGAAACGAATGCGAGGGTCAGGCGCAGTGTTTTAATATAGAGTTGGAATCGGAGAACAATTAAAGGAAACAATATCTCTCAATGCAATTGAATACTGATTCCATCTTCCGCCAAAAAACCTATAACCATAAACTCTTGATTCCCCGACAGTTGTCAAAAAAAACCAGAAATTGTCTCCGTTTCTAAGCCCCATGTACGTGTAATGATACAAACAATGTTGAAGACCCCAAGGACTCAGGGCATTGGGAGAAATTTGCATATATCCCATAATTCAAGGTTCACTCCTTATTGAATTAGACTTATAACCAGTTTATGCCCAGGGTCAAAGCTTGGGTTGGATGTATGCCTAGGAGAAGGGCATGTCAATAAAGGTATATTTTGCAAGGAACGGTTACATCCTTTGCTCATTTATCGGATGATAAGAAAATTATCTCATTCCCGACAGATCGCTGCGCATTATATTCGAACATTTTGTTGTAGTATCTATATATCCATGTATTCAAAATTAGGATACGACAATGAACTCGTCCAAAGCGCCGCGCTAAGGCGGGACAAGCAGTTGGAACTTGTATGCCACTTTTATTTCGACCTCGAAATGAACTTATCCGAAATTTATAATCAAACCAAAATTACAAAACCAAGCATCAGAAAGATGTTTAAGGAAAATGGATTAGGACTAAGAACCAGAAGCGAAGCAGTGAAGTTGGGGCGTTCAAAATAGACCGAGTCATAAGACTTCGGTATTTTCCCTAATATTTAAATTCCCATTGCGTTAACTGCGATGTATTTTAAGACAGGGTAACGACGTTACCTAGCAACACGGCTACGCACAACATTTATTAAGGGCGAACGATAGCTAAATAAACACGAAGAGACGGCAGCCTGATTCATGGCTGCAGTTTTCTGAACTAACGGGCATAGTTGGTTTTTACATTAATTACATGGCTCGTGTTAAGCTAAATAAAAAGAACATTATTTTTTGGTTGGGTTTTTCGTTTAGTATTATTGTATTTCTAATTCCCTTCTTTGTAATTGCTTTGATGATTTTTGCAGGATATGCAGGATTATAATTATTCTTTGTAATTCAAATAAGAGGCCATTGAACTAACGAAAGACCGATACTTAAATGGGGTCGCGGCTGCCGAGCAGTCGATGATCCCTTTTTCTTTGCTAAAGTAACGACTGCAGTTTAGTTCAATAAGGAATGGTATAATTTCTATATATAAGGGCAATTGAAACGGAGGGTTAACTTATGAGTGATTGTTGCACGACTGTTCAAGGTTCTGGAATGAACGATACAAGAAAATGTCCATCCTGTATGGCAAATGGAAAAAAAGTAAAACTACTTACTTTAAAGTCCATGTTAAAACCAGCCACATTATCGTCTTTGGATGCAGAAGTAACCCATTATTTTTGTTCAACGAGCAACTGTGATGTAGTGTATTTTGATAAAGATAAAAAAATCTATTCTATATCAGAGATCAAGGTTCCAGTACACCAAAAAGACCCTGCTTCGACGGTCCCTGTTTGTTATTGTTTTGATTGGACAAAAGAAAAAATTACTCTATCTGTTGAATCAGGACATACGCCTAATCCTGTCGATCATATTCGTGAAAACATCAATAAAAATCGATGTGGTTGTGAGGTGAATAATCCTCAAGGTAGTTGTTGTTTAAGCAATATTACGAAGTTTATAAATCAATTATCTTAGGAGGTAATTATGGGTTATTGTGAAAAAATGCGAGAGATGATCGGAAATGCTCCACTAATAATCATGCGACCTAGTGTAGCGATCATTAATCATTCAGGTGAAATTTTACTGAATCGATACATAGGTGGAACCTGGGGCATACCTGGTGGCATATTACAGTTAAATGAGTCTGTCGAGGAATGTATTAAACGAAATGTACAAAGAGATATAGGGATTAGGTTAAATACAATACGGTTATTCGGTGTCTATTCAGGCAAGGAATTAATTAATCGCGTCGAGGAAAGTGGCGATGAGTATCATACTGTCGCAGTAGGGTATTTATGTTCAAACTTTGAAGGGAATCTTACACCCGATGACAATCAAGCAATTGAAGCTAAATTTTTTCAATTTGATCGGTTACCTGAAGAAATAGATCCTTTTATAAAGAACAAGTTGCTTGAACTAAAGGGCATCTTGAAAAATGGATTTCCCTTATTGAATTAACGCAGAACGATTTGTCAGTCAAAAAAGTCTTGTCACTAAACTAACGGCGAACTAAAGCACAATAATGAGAGGAGTCTTTATGCCTGATGTAGAAGCCAAGATCACGTTCTTACGCAAGGGTGGCAGAACAAGGCCTGCCTTCTCAGGTTATCGACCCGCACATTTAGTATAATCATCTTCTTTTGAAAAGTCATTGAGACGTTACGCTAACGGATAACGAGAGTTAAGTAATTGTTACATGATTGAAATCTTATTTTCATCTGGCATTAATCATTCAAGATTATAATAAAAATCGACCCCATTTAAAATATAAACTTAGACCCTCAGCTCGTTGCCGTGGGTCTCTTTTTGCTATTAAACTAAAGGGCAGGATAGTGGGAGAGTTATTGATCAAAATGTTGCCCTTAATTTCTTTAATGTTGATCAAATAAAAGCAATAAGACAACCATCATTTCAATAGTTGTCTTATTTGCTTTTATATTAATTTGTAATTTTGGTTGGATTAAATCCAAAAGGGAATATTTCTTCAAAGCGGTCTTTAGTCTCATACATGTTATACCAAACATCAGCAATGATCGGAGATAATGGGAACATTTATATTTATAAATCTAAAGATGATAATGATTGGTATTTGTACTGGGATTGTTATTAACGAGTAGTTGGAACTTTTTTAATACTTTTGATTAAAAAGAGTAAATCGATTGAACTAACGGATACGATAGCTCATATACTCATCTGTAATGAAGCTGCCGACATGATCGGCAGCTTCATTACGTTAACGTGGATAGGATAGTTTGAAACTACGTGGGTAAATATCCAAAGTGGATACTATTCGAATGGGTGTTCACATTGAGTTTTTTTATAGAAGTCTATATATTTCATGAGCTCAGCTATTCCCAAAAACTGATTTAATAATTGGCTGTTTAATTTTTGCAAGGCAAGCTCAAAGGTGCGTTCCACTTGATTATAGTGCTGAGTCTCCAGGTCGTTCAACAGCTGTTTCATATTCTCGATAAAATATACAGTTTTTCTTAAACTACTAATCAGAAGAATTTTTTTGAATTCCGTATGATAAAAGACTCTATACCCGTTATCTTTATTTCTCACCGAAGTAATTAATCCTTCTTGTTCCCAATGTCGGATGGCAGAAGGCTTGACATCTGCCATTCGTGCAATTTCTCCAATCGTCATCGAGTCGGTTACCTTCAAATTTCTGTACTTTGAAAAATCCGCATTTCGAAGCATACACAGGACTTCCTCGATTCTATGTTTTTCCAATTGAGTATCATGTAACTGCTGATTCAAGAGCCAGAGTGCAGTTTCGATATCTAGATTCTTAATTTTCCTCATAATATCGTACACCACGGGAATCTCATATCCTCGCAATAACGCTCGAATGGTAACAAAGCCTTGCATATGGAGGGATGAGTAGCATCTTCGGTTACTCGGCGTCCTCGGCACTTCCGGAATCAAGCCTTGATCTTCGTATCTCCGCAACGTAGTCGTACTCACATTCAGTTTCTTAGCAATTTCTATTGGTGTATAGACCGTATTCATGATCATTTCCTTTCCATAGCTTAAAGTCTAACCTTCAAGTGCTACAACAATATTGCAACAAATATAAGTGCACAAATCAAGGCGATCGAAGCTCCGAACTTAAAGATTGCATGAATGTACTATGATTATAATATAAAACTAGAAGGAGTGAAGGCATTTGAAAAAGTTGATACGACTATCGGACGATTCAGAAATAGAAGTGGGTTTATCAGGAACTCACAACCGTCAAACCATCATGTTACCAATTGCTAAAAAATCCGTTTACAATCAGGAAGCGGAAAACTTGAAGCTGTGGGGTGTGGATCCTGAATTAGGGAAACATTTTGTAGAGGGGTTAACGGATACGTTTCAGGTTCTATATTTCGATTATGAAGGACATAGATTTCGGTACCCAAATCCGGAAAGGCTCACACCTGAAAATATCGTAATTGATTTCCTGTATATTGCAGATGAAATGAACGTTAAGAATTTCAGTTACTACGGCTACTCCTGGCTTGCTCTGGTGGGACTACAACTGGCCATAAGGTCAAATCGTCTTGAAAGCTTAGTAATGGGCGGCTTTCCGCCCTATGAAGGGCCCTATCAAGAAATGATGATTGTTACCAACAAAACCCACATGCAGGCATTGAGTACGCAGCGTAAAGGCATTAGGCAACCTGAAGGAGCCTGGAATCTAGATAATATGGATTGGGAAAACATTGAAGTTACGATAGATCCTCGTGTAACAAAGCAATTTGTTACGTTGTATCAGAGTCTTGCTGATTTTGATGATCGTGGTATCCAACATAAGCTGCAACTTCCGAAATTAGCTTTTGCAGGAGAGATGGATTCCATCGCGTATGGCGAAAATTTTGGCAATGTTACTGTAGACATGGTCGGGTTATTGAAGCGTAATAGGAGAGAATTAGCCGATCTAGGATGGGATGTAGAAATCCTTAGGGGAAGTGACATGGACCATACGAAAGCCATGCAGCCGTCCTCGGTTTTACCGCTTTTAAAGCCATGGTTCATGCGACACCTTGGCATTCAGAAAAAGGCTTAACACACCATCTGATTA
>NZ_WHOA01000108.1 GCF_013141715.1 Paenibacillus phytorum
CATTCCTGTAGGTGTTAATAGATGGAACTTGCAGAAAAAAGGACGCCTCGCTAGGATGAGTATGTACTGGGTTGCAGCCCTCAGAACTCACCTTAGGAGGCGTTATCATGAAGTCTAATCCAATTAATTCTCAAAATCAACGTGTAGAACGAATCTCCACTACCACTCTGGTCATAGGCATCGACATTGCCAAGGAGAAACACGCTGCACAAGCCATTAATTTTCGAGGTATTGTCCTCACCAAGCGCCCTATTCTATTTTCGAATGACCTTGCTGGTTTTGAGCATTTAGAACACAGTATTCGGAAATTACAGAAGATGCACGGCATGAATGACTTCGTTGTGGGAATGGAAAGCACTGGTCACTACTGGTTCAATATTGCCAACTGGTTGGTGGGTCAAGGCATTGATGTGGCTCTTGTCAATCCAATGACAACAAAACGCAATAAGGAAAACAGAGATAACTCCCCTTCCAAGAACGACCCAAAAGATGCTCTGGTCATCGCCGATGCGGTGAGCCG
>NZ_WHOA01000109.1 GCF_013141715.1 Paenibacillus phytorum
CCACAAATCCTGACCGCGCAATAGAATAATTAGAAGTCGACCACGAGATGGTCGACTTCTTTTTTTCGTATTCGGCATAGCATCTTTCTTCATCCGATACATGCGTTTATCCGCTTTCTTATAGAGCTCAAAGGCATTCGTCAGAAAATTGCTGGATCCGATACTACGGTGATGGATAACTCGTTCCCGTCTTCAAGCCGAAGCAGGTTCGCGGACAGAGTAGCCTCAATGATCGTGATGAGGCTACTCTGTCCGCGATCACATGCCAGTACGATGATTTCATCTCCGGCGAACCGCGCGACAAAATCGGAAACGCCGGCTGACTCTGACTATAACTGGGCTAGATGACGCAATGCAGGATCTCCCGCATGGATGGCCATAGAAGTCGTTAATCGAGCAATTCAGTCCTTTATTTCGAATGCGGTCCCATTCCGTTATTCTGCCCGTTACTTGAATGAAGGGCTGCCTCGCGGCAGCCACGCGGCAGCCCCTCTTGTATTTAACTATCGTTTCTCGTTAGTTGAGCAAACCCCCACTCGATAGAATAGGGGTTCGTTATTTAGGACTGATACTGCATGAACTCTTTTATTTCTTCGCGAGTGCGTTCGTCATACTCACGAGTGCAAAGTTGAAGCACTTTTGAAATCATTTCTTGTGGCATTGCTTCTTTATTTGTGTTGTCTACTCCGAACTGTTCTATTATTGCTTGGAATGTTTGTTCGTTAAAAGTAACATTTCCATCGTATATCCTAATTAAAGCATCAAGAATAGTTTCTTCTTTGAATGGTTTTACTACAAATTCTCTCGCTCCTTGTTCAAGAATCTCAAATATTACTGGCAAGAAACCTTTAGCGGATAAAGCTATTATCTTTGCGTCTTTGTCGATTTCCTTTATTTTTTTCGTTGCAGTTATGCCGTCCATTATAGGCATATTAATGTCCATAATAACAATGTCTGGTTTTACATCATCAAACTTGTCAATAGCCTGTTGACCGTTCTCAGCCGTAACAACGAGATAACCATGCTTTTCTAACATTTCACAAAGAATTTGTCGCATAAAAGCTACATCATCAACTAACAAAATCTTTTTCGCACTCATTCCCTTTTCATCCCTTTCTATCTCATTTATTCTTCGATAAACAGAAGAGACTTTTTTCTCAAGAACGTTTTTTTCATTCTCAAGCTGTTGTAGCCTTGCAGATAAGGCTTGTTTTAACCTTTGTCTTTCTAAATACACTCCATTATGTAGCAGTTCCCTGATGGCATCTAAACTGAACCCATATTGCTTTAATTCCATTATCAACAACAGTTGGCTAACTTGCTCTTTTGAGTAGTACCTATATCGGTTACTTTCTTCAACGTGTACGGGCTTTAGAAGGCTAATTTCGTCATAATACCTTAGTGCATCGACAGATGTTTTAACAATTTTTGATATTTCTCCAATGGAATACACCGTACCCCCTCCTTTCCAATATATCCCTCCAACAATGACCATGATAAACCATTGGGTAAGTCCAGGGTCAAGGTATTTGTTTTTACTTTTTTTAATTATCATTGCTGCCGTCAGAAGACCACACAACTTTGAGGTAAACTGCCCGTTAGCTCAATGAACAGATGATGAGCCACAGTGAAGCGAGTCCCTCTACTCAACCATCAAAGTTGATTAGATAATTATCTAATCGGCCAAGTATCCAAGTTCTTGTCAATTTCGGAGATGTATATAAGTTCTTGTCATTGAGTTAGGACAAGAACTTATATACTTAAAACAAAAAAACCGTAATTTATGCGGCTTTCAATGTCTATATGTTCTTGTCGTCTGACACGACTCTCATATTATTATGATCTTACACATCATCAATGGGGATTAAAAAAGATGACCCCTATTCAATACGAGGCCACTGAAAAAGTTACGTTTTTAATTTATTAAAGATTTGTTTAAAATCAAAAAGGCGATATTTCGTTCACATTGGAACGGAATATCGCCTTTCTCTTTATTCTTTTACTTTGAATCTTTCATGAGTGTAATGATTCGCTTGAGATTAACAGAAAATATGGCCATGGCACCTTGCATTTGCATGCCAACAAGACCCGAGGACGATGCAACATCATACCCGTGTCTATGTTTGAGTTCACTATTTTTCGCTTCAATTTTATAACGCTCTTTCGATTTCTCTTTGAAATCATCGCTATTTTGAAATGCCTCATGTTCCTTATGTTGGGTCGATTTGATGGTTACAGAATAGGTTTTACTTTTCGCACCTTCTTTATAACACCCGTCTTTCATTGGGCATACTTTGCATTTTTCAATGTCAAACATGTAGGTATTCTTTTGGTTATTATTCATACCTTTCTTACCTGTGCGCGCTCTTTGAATCGCCATATGTCCAGCTTTACAAACGTACATACCTGCATCTTTATTAAACTCAAATGCATCTTCTTTTTTACGAGTTCCTTGTGTGATATTAGGGTTTAATTTTGATATTAATTGTAATTCGTTGTGATTGGCATACTGAATATTATCTTTTTCAGAATAGGCTGTATCTCCAATGACGGTATCGATCTTCATACCTGTGTCACGACTTTTTTCAATGAGATTTTGAAGTTGTTTTCCATCATTTTTCTCACCGGTCGTAATCACCGCAGCTGTAATGATTCGTTCTTCATTCATAGCAAGATGTGTTTTGTAGCCAAAGAACGAGGAGTCTGCCGTTTTGTGACCTATGCGTGCATCTGGATCATTGCTGAGTTGAAGGTGCTCATGGTGATCAGCTACGATTTCTTTTAAGTAGTTCAGCTTTTCTTTCACCTTTGGGTATTCACGAAGGGATTCTTCTTTTTCCACCGCATCTATAACTTTTTGGCAATAGTCCAGTTCATCAGATAATTCGTTCGTCGTTGTTTTCGGTGGGAATTTATCCTTCATTTTTTCATCGATCTCGTAAACGGATTTTCTCAACAACTTAGACTTTTGCATTAATAATTCTTTTGGTGATAGCTGATTAAATCGTGCTTTCGTATGTGTGGCATCCACAATAATTGCGCTGCTTTTGATGATTTCTTTTTTCAACGCGATCTCCACGGTCTTTTGAATAAGTATGTCGAGCAGGTTCACATCTTTCAAGCGAAGCTTGCGAAACTTCGTTAGTGAACTAGGATTAATGACTTCGTCTTCAGGCGCCATATCTAAAAAGTACTTGAAGGACATGTCATATTTAGAACGTTCCACAACATCCACATCGGATACATCGAAGATGGATTTCAACAATAGGTATTTGAACATTCGAATGGGGGGCACTGCATTGCGACCATTGTCGAGGCAGTATTTATGCTGTAATTCTACATGAACAAATGAAAAATCTACGAGATCATTTATTTGACGAAGCATATTATCTTTAGGCACGACGATATCGTATATGGCCATAAATGGACTAAGGTTAAGAGATTGTTGGTTTGAAATCATCCGAGACACCACCTGAAATTAATAATTTAATTATACAGAAAAACAGGATACCCATCCTCAAAAAAAATGAGGATGGGTATCCTGTTTATAGATGTTGGACTTTTTCAGTGGCCTCATTCAATACAGGAATCATCTTTTGAAAACTGCCTAATTTTTCAAACTCTCTTTTTTTTCAGTGTCCTTGACATAGGGGCCAGATTACATGAGTCTCCCCTCTTTTATTCTATGAATCGTATTGATATCAATTGTTACCAGTTCGCCAAATATTCTGCCTATTCTGCTATCTTACCTGTGGCTTAACTATTGAAATATTATCGATATTGTCCAAATCCCTCATCATATAGTAAACGGACATCCTGGAACTGCTATTTGTAGGTTTATTTTCTTCAATAGAATCAGCTCCAAGAGATGCTGATGCAGTGATAGCCGAATCTGGGTGTCACCCTTGTCCTTGCATGACTATCATAGAAGTTCAGCGAAATGAATGAACCGGAATGCAAGCTTTCGATTGAGGTCGTTTGGAAGAAAGACAAGCACCCTTCACCCGTATCGAATTTATTTCTTGATTTAATCCGTGAAAATTATCATATTGGAAAATAATGGGTCATGAACAGCGCAAGAATGTCCCCTAATGAAACTGCAGCCCCATAAAACTACGGATTTGAGCTATTGTCATTCTAATCACCTCCTAATTCAAAAGGTGAAAGTATTCTATGTTAATTCAACTGCTTTGCTTGTGATTTTTCACTAGTTTCGCAATATAATTGGGTCAACAATGGTAAAATGGGGCGTATCCACTATACCAAGGACTTAATTGATTGTTTGGAAAAAGTCTTGAATTTCGGTACTAAGCAAAAAATGAGCAAATTGCATCGTCGTATCATTTAAAACGGAGAACGATGTAAAACCACAAAACAGCCAACCACTTTCTGAGTAGTTGGCTGTTTTTATAGGCGCTACTTCCGCAGTGACATAATTCCTATTCACAAAAGTAGCTTTGATTATTCCCCTTACTTTTGTCTTTTCCGTACATCATTATTAGTTAACCAACGTTCGTTATATATATGTTCTGCTTGATCTAGAGAAAACGTTACGTTGTCGAATTGTACGACGGCTGGATTGAGATAGACATCACTGCAGGAAAAGGAACGACGACAACCGTCTTTCTGCCAGCTACGTAACCTAGTCAAACAATCGAAAACCCGAGCGAGCGAAAAGGTGAACGATCCGTTCACCTATTTTACATTTGTTACCATTTGGTTCATCTTTTGTTCACATAGGACGCGTAATATCGGTTACGAAATCGGAACATGAAATAAATTCACGAGGGGGTGAAGTTGTATATGCTATGTTGTGTGATGCTTGTTTGATTAAGTAAGGCAAGCACATTTTGTAAATAACATCATTTAAAGGAGCCGAGACAAAATGAAGAAAAAGGTTGTAAGTTTATTTGTAGCGTCTGCATTACTTCTTAGTTCTGCATTGATTGCTTCAGCTGAGGCAGTAGAACCTGAGAATAGTGCTCTTGCAGCTAAGCCTGCGCAGTGCAATAATCCGATCAGCGATACTTACGATGTAACTAAGATTGCAACAATTATGGATGAGGATAAAATGCCTTGGAATTTTGTTCATATGGATCAATTTCTACCTCATTCTATCATTCAAAAGGGTAGCAAGGTTCATCCGTTTAAAAGTGGTAAAATTGTTGATCTTAGCACTCTTACCTATAATTTCAACGGTGAAACTCGCAATTTCACGGATTTAATGAATCGCAGTAGAACAAACGGTCTTCTTGTAATCAAAGACGGTAAGATCGTAAACGAACAGTATTTCAATGGCAACGATGCCTGCACCCGTTTCACATCTTGGTCAGTAGCGAAGTCCTACGTTTCTACCCTTGTAGGTATCGCAGTAGATGAAGGCAAAATTAAGAGTATTGATGACATCATCACCGATTATGTTCCTGAGCTTAAAGGTTCAGGCTACGAGGAGGCGACAATTCGCGATGTCCTTCAAATGTCTTCAGGGGTGGATTGGGACGAGGATTACAGCAATAAAAAATCGGATATCTGGCGTATGATGCAGGATGTATTGTTCAATAAGATGCCGGTTAAAGACTTTATTAAAGACTTGCAAGGTGGCCAACCGCATACGTTCAACTATAAGAGCGTAGATGCTCAGGTTCTTGCTTTTCTTGTGGAGAATGTTAACAAGAAACCACTGCATGAGGTATTATCCCAAAAGCTCTGGAAACCGCTCGGTATGACAAGTGATGCTTACTTGAACCAAGATTTAAACAATAACGATTTTGGTTTCAGTTTCATCAATGCACCACTTCGTGACCTGGCTAAACTTGGTCAGCTATTTTTGCAAGATGGCAAGTGGAGAGGAAAGCAAATCGTTTCCGCAAAATGGGTAAAAGAAGCAACAACACCTGTTGATGCGGATTTACAGCCTAATGTCGCTTACCCCCACTTTGGCTATCAGTACCAGTGGTGGGTTCCGGAAGGAGCAAAATTTGGTCATGAGTTTTCAGCTATGGGATTCAATGGCCAGTATGTTTACGTAGACAAAGATGCAAAAGTAGTCATCGCTAAGGTTTCTGCTGATCCGGAAGATTCAAATGATTACGAAGAAATAACCTCTTTTAGAGAAATTGTAAAAGCGGTATCCAAAAAGCATTAACAATTGTGAGGAGGCTATCCCAAAAGGTTTAATTTTGACCTGAAGGGGAGTGGCATCGTAAACAGTATGGACTTAATTTACGCTAAGATCGCCTGTTTATCATAACTGGCGATCCTTTTTATTTGTGAAAAGCTAGTCGTATCAAAGGTTTCAGAAATATGTATCTAGTCTGAATTGTGTTCGTATAGTGTGGTTAGTCGGCTGAACCCGAATGCGTAGTAGATGGGGGTAATATTTGCCGATGTATGGCGTGGCGATTGCTTACCAAGATTACAGCCTTTTCAAAGGAAAAGTCCAGTCCATGTATTTATTGCTCAAGCAATGTCGGATGACAAGAACATATATCGTCTCCTGCATTGCAATGGAATCCGGAATGAAAAAAATATAAAAACCACTTTTAGTTTTGATGGCTCGAAATTAAAACCTCAGTTTTGACACGTTTTGATCTTAAGTAAACACAATATTTTTTTACTCATGCCCAATCCCCTAACAATCAGAAAATCATAACCCTCCCCCCCCACTTTCATGTCATGAAGACTAAGGGCTACAGTTTAAGTTGTATTCAAGACCATTCCTTTTGTTTCATTTAATTATTCGTTTCGTTCTTAATCGGTTACTAGCCCAAGTTCCTAAATCTACTTTTATATATTTTCAGCCATTTTACATCATATGTATTTTGTGTTCTGCATGATAAAATCAGATGTACCGAAAAAATATCCGCTCGCCCCTCCACGACCACCGTACGGCCCGATCCCCCGTTTCCGGCGACTCGGTTGAGGCGAAGCGGCGGTAACGACTTTTTTGACGAATTCATAGCAGATAGACGACAACTGCGTAAACCGACCAGACCGCGAGGACCGTTCCGATTTTGAGCGGCCATTGTGCGTTAAAGAACTGTTGAATAACCGACAAAAGCGAGCCTATAAACAAACTTGGACCGGGAACACCCAGCGTGGCGCGGCCGCCGCCAATCGATCTTGGGACGTAAGCGGTTGCCTTGACGTTTTGGCCCGCGGCCGCCCGAATCTCCTTGCCGCCGGAATCGAGAACTACACGATTGCAGCGGCAGGGATCGTTCAACTTTTCGCTCAATCGGGTTTTCGATTGTTTGACTAGGTTACTTGGCTGGCAGATAGACGGTTACCGCCGTTCCTTTTCCTACCGCGCTGTCAATCTCGACCGAGCCGCTGTGCAACTCGACAACGCGCTTTACGATCGCGAGTCCAAGCCCGCTCCCCCCCGCCTCGCGGTTGTGCGATTTATCGGCCATATAAAACCGTTCGAAGACGCGTTTGCGGTCTTCTTCGGCAATGCCGATTCCCGTATCCCGAAAGACAACTCCGATTTCGCCATTTCCGGACTGTAGCTCGATGGAGATGTCGCCGCCCTCGGGCGTAAATTTGATGCTGTTACTGAAAATATTGAGCCATACCTGGCTCAGCAGGTCTTCGTCCGCATAAATCGCCGTTTGGGGAAGCTCGAGGTGAATGTTCAAGCGTTTGGCCGCCCATTGAGGCTCCGCAGCTACGACAACACGGCGCAGCTGACTGTCAAGCCGAACGAGCGCTGGATGGAAGGGATAATGATTCGAATCGATCGTTGCAAGTCGCAGCATGTTCTCGCTGAGTCGGGACAGCCGAATGCTTTCATTCCGGATAATGTTCAGACAGCGCAGTTGCTCGACTTCATCGAGACCGTCTTTTTGCAGGATGGAGACAAAACCCGAAATCGACGCGAGCGGAGTTTGAAGCTCGTGGGACACGTTGGAAACGAACTCCTGACGCATCCTTTCAACCTGGCTCAGCTCGCGGGCCATTTGCTGAAATTGTTCCGTCAAGACGCCTAATTCATCTTTGCTCTTCGTCTGAAGAGCGATGTTATAGTCTCCTTTGGCAACTTTTTTGGTTGCGGCCGTCAAGGCTTTTAAAGGCCTCACCAATACTCGCGTAAATAGAACGAATTTGAAGCTGCCGATCGCGAACGCAATCAAAATGAATGTACCCATAATAGTAAATACAAAATTTATATTGGAGCTTTCAGGATGAATGACAAGCGTCAACTGCTCATCCGCAGTTTGTAAAGGAAAACCCATGTACAAGCTCGTCGGCATGGGCAGGTCGGAGGTGCGCCTCACGACTTCGAAACCTTCTCTGACGAGACCGATATCCTCGCCTGTAAGATTAGGATTGCTTGCGTGGCCATAAGCATAGCGCAAACCGTTCCGATCGTATATCCATAGGGATACCTTCTGCTTTTCGGACAACTGTTTCAGATAAGGGCCGCGCTCGGTTGGCGCCAATCGGGAATAAACATCCGCGATCAACTCGCTTCGCATCGCATACTCGTTCCGGATGGATTGCGTGATTGGGTTTTGGGACAAATACACGGTTATCGGAATGGAGAGTCCGAAACCTATCGCCAATGCTGCGATAAAGATCAATAAAATTTTGAAATTAATGCTCTTAATCATGGCTTTCCGTCTCCAATCGGTATCCGAGACCGCGAACCGTTACGATGCGAAACAAATGGGTATAGGCTGCGAACCGCTCTCGCAGCCGTTTGATATGAACATCAACCGTCCGCTCGTCCCCTTCGTAGTCGAATCCCCATACCGATTCGATTAACTGCTCCCGCAAAAAAGTTTGGCCGGGATAGCTGGCAAGTTGATATAGCAGCTCGAATTCCTTGAGCGGTAAATGCCAGCTCTCGCTGCCGACTGAAACGATTCCTCGAAGCCGATCCAGCTTGAAGCTGCCCAAGACGACTTTCTTGTCGGCCGCGATCCGGTAACGGCGCAGCACAGCTTTGATTCGGACCACCAGCTCTTGCGGATCGAAAGGTTTGACCAAGTAATCGTCGGCGCCTAAGCCGAATCCCTTCACCTTCTGACTCGTCTCGTATTTGGCCGTAATAATGATAATCGGCAGTTCGGAGTTCAAAATCCGCAGCTCGCCGCACAAATCCCACCCGTCCATGATAGGCATCATGACATCAAGCACGACCAAATCCGCAGGCGAGCTTTCCATTACTTCAAGCGCCTCTTTGCCGTTGACCGCTCCCCAGACACGATATCCTTCGCGGCTTAAAACCATTAAAATCATTTCTAACATATTCGCATCATCTTCAACTACAAGTACATTTGTCATTGCTATGCCTCCGTCCAAAGATCTCTCCTTAACAAGCCCTTACAAACGTTTCTGCGCAACCGTTTCCAGCTAAGAGTCGGCTACCCCAGTCCCATGCCGATCATCGTGCTGATGAATGCTCCCGCGAATTGCCCACGAAAAAAATTGTTGTCACTTATGATACGGTTCACCGTAACTTTATTCAACTAATAGCTGGTTTGGCTCAAGGCTTCCCCCTTATTTTACCATTAATCATTCTGGTAGATGTTTGATAGATTTGCGGCCATGGGTAACGCTATTTGTTCTTGTCATTTTCGGCTAACGATACATGTTCTTGTCACCCAACATCCGTCTAAAAGAAGTTTTTTGTAAAATTCATATTCGCTCTCCGTCTCCCAGATCATAAAAAAACCACCTTTAAGTTATACTGTACCCTATCGAGTAGACACTTTAAAAAAGTCTCTCGATAGGGTACTTTTTTTTATAGCACGAAGATGGGAAAGAGGAATGGTATAAGCAAGAAAATATTCACAGATAAAGAAATCAAGTAGTTATCCAACAATCCTTATGTGAAGTCCGTATCTTCAAAGGCAATCACGTATACGGATGCGTTTAAGCAATTGTTCATCTCAGAGAATAACATGGGCAAACTGCCGAGAGAAATATCTGAAGAATGTGGTTTTGACGTAACAGTTATTGGGATCCAAAGAGTCAGATCCTCGGGGAAGAGATGGCGTGCGAGTTACCAGGAGAACGGTGTTTTAGGCCTGCAGGATACGAGAAGCCAAGGATCAGGAAGGCCTCTTATAAGGGAACTGACGATGGAAGAGAAGTATGCCAGGTTGGAAGCTCAGAACAACTTGTTAAAAGCGGAGAACGAGTTGTTAAAAAAGATTCGTTTTGCGGAAAGGGGGCAGAACGAGAAGTAAGGCTGTCACCTCACCAAAAATATATTCTAATCCATACCGTTATCAAGAAATATCAACTCCACCGTATGATCAACTATTTATGTAAGGTAGCCGAGGTTTCTAGGAGCGGCTATTACAAGTACTGGTCTCCCGAGGCAACGCAAAAGAGACGCCAACATGAACAGCATGATGAACCCGCTCCACAAGGGCTAGATTAATCAGTTAGGGAATGATTATAAATTCATTCATTTTATATAAACAAAAATAACTGGATCACTTTGAAGAATGCAACCAATGCCTTCCTTTCATTTGTGTGGTATACGAGTCACTGGCTTTTTTGACCAAATCGAATAAGTATGGTTTCCCCCATAATAAACTATCCTCAGGACAAAAATAAGTCCATATTAATACTCCATACATAGGAATCATAAAAACAATAAAAATTACAATAATTCCAGCTATTTTTTCCACTACTCACGCTCCCTCTACCATGCCACAATAGTGCTACAGAAATAATCAATGTGACTCGTAGATATGCGATAGACCACCATAAATAATCATTTTGGTGGAGAGGAACAGATGTTGATGCTTAGTAATGAAACTTCTCTTTTATTAAACTATCGTTCTTCGTCAGCGCAATTCGATGTTTGTTCTTATATTTGTATTCCGATGATCCTCGTGTAGATAATTTACTTTTTGAAGTAATACGATTATAGACTGCATTTTCCTGCCCGTTAACGGAACAAGGCCGCCGATAACACTTTGTCGGCGGCCTGCTTCATGATACTATCGTTACCCGTTAGCTTAGTCCCTTAGTTGGAATCGTAAAGATGATTTTTGGCAGTCTTTTTACTATTTTATTGTATTTATTAACTTATCATCTTCAACACTCGAAATAAGCTCTACCTTGCCATCACTTGTGACTTTATAAACAATATCTATGACGATCTTGAGTCACTGACTAGAAGGGTTCCACCCTATTACTCAATCCAATTTAGGATAACTTAGATGAACACCATCAGAAACTGTTTATTATCGAGTCTGTTGTTTTTTATTCTATTCCGTTTAAGAAGTCTTTGATAGAACATAATGTACCTATCCAATTGCTGACTAATCGAAACTACTTTTTCATGAGTCAAACTTCCATATATAACTGCTTGTCCAACCAGTTCTAAACGTAATTCTTCAATTTTCATATCAAGAAAAGATTCCATTCTATTGACTCTCCATCCTTTGTTTAATAAAACAACAAAGTAATTATATTAAATCACAACTTAGAATATTGTCATTTCTTGCAGTTCAATTCGTGCCGAATTTGTGAACAAAATGAAATCCTTATTTTTTACTCATGCAGGTACAGATAGCTCCCCTTAATTATATTGCCAACAACACAATCTGGATTATTATCTACACTAACTAACAACCTTCAACTTTGGAGTAACTTAACATTCCTGCCAGTTACTTCAACGAAAATAAAAAAGGAGCCGCAATAAGGCAACTCCTACACTATAGTTCCTTAGCTCAACAACAAATCAAAACTGGATGTTTTTTTACAATGAACGAATTAAAATCAATGTTCGTCTATCTGTAATAAAACGTTATATTTTCTTCATCTAAGGTTAATCATCAAGGGTTATAATGGGAACCCAAGACCACTTTTCCTCTAGGAGTGAGTTTATTATGAAAGCCGTCAATTTACCGTTTGAGGATTATTTACTTGATACTCATGATGAAGAAATCATTTGGATCAAGGACAGAGCTTTTGTAATTAGGCCAGCAACTGACGATGATATTGAGCGAATTGGAAGAGGGTATTTTACTTTGGATTATCCAGCAGAAATCGAAGAAGGCACTACAGAAATAGCCACCACGGGAGTACGGGTAGATAAGGTTAAGTAATTTGTATATGAAATGGGAGCCACTCTTGACAGAAAATGAAAACACAAATACAAGGAGTCGTAATTCATCATGAGAATTGACGGGAAGCACAATGCATTGATTGTTCAAAAGAATTCGAATCGATGTCCATAGTTGCTCAACCAATGCATTCGCCACGTTATACATTTGCAAGTATCGATAAGCATCAGGCAAGGATCCTGGAAAAACGGTGAAATACATATTTCATCAACATCTTTTGCCCTCATTGCAGACAACTAAATTCATTCGAACACATTGAGTAAGCACCTCAAACAACTGGGTGCTTTTTCTTTTTTAATTAATGCAAGCGTAGACATCATAGCGCCCCTTTATTGAACTAACGTTCCTCGTTAGCGTAATCACGCTATGTAGTTCACTAGTGCTCTTTATTATTCTGTTATTTCGGGCTTGAGGTGGGGCTTATCTATATAATCCAAGTCGTTAAAGAAGTTGTTCATTCTCTCAACATCTTGTTTGCCTTTGAAATGAACGTTTCTTTTTAAAAATTGGGTTCATTTGAATTTTTTTATCATTTTGTACGGCGGTTAGTTCATTTTATTGATCTATTTGCCCTTGTGATTTCTGTTTGAGCCTAGTTTATTTTCGAAATTATACATTAAGCCTTTGAGCTATGGGGTGGGCAAACTTCAGGTTTCACACCTAATATAAACCCCTATCGGGGCTTTATTATTCCGCAAACGTAACATCTATGGTTTTTCCCCTTAATTTGCTTTATGTTTTCGCAATAAAGACATTTCAAAGTAAACACCTCCGTAGGATATTATGCAGACAGAAAAATATTTCTATGCATTCTTTTGCAGAGTCCGCTAATTTCAATAGGTCACCGAGTGATCCAAAATGGCAAAAACGTTTATTCTTGAAAATTACAAAATCGTACCGACAATTACAACCCAACTTATTTAATCACTCTTTCCCAAAGCTGCATTTGGATTATATTACCCATTGAAAGATAAATATACACTTATCTAAACTGTACTTAACTACACTGCTCGTTCGTTGAGTTTAAACTTTTTAGTGGTTTGTCCATTCATTATTATCTATCTACACATAAAATGATTATAAAATTATGGTAGAGGAGAATAATTAGAGATGGCATCAGAAAAGGTTCTAGTAATTAAAAAAAATTTGCTTTATTGGTATAATGAACTAGATAATATCCTTGAAATTAATTCGCCAAATTTCCCGAAATATGTTCTATCAAAGATTAAATTATTTGGTGAATTTGAAATTGATTATATTGATGAGAGAAAAGTTAAGTTAATTTCAAAGGCTAAGTAGAATACAGCCTGTAATCATTAGGAATAAGGCAGCCGATCCACTGAACTGTGGCACTCAGTGTATGCCCTTTAGCTCAAAAAAAGGAGCAGCTGCAGCGGGGTGATTGCTCCTTTTTTTATTCAACTATTGTTCGCCGTTAGTTAAACAAAAACTATTAAATATAATGAAAAATAAATGGTTTCCCTATTTTAATTGTTTGTTCCATGCTTATAAACATTTTTACGGGTAATTTGCATGAAAAGTTCAGGTTTATCTATCTGTTCAAAACCATATTTGGCATATAAAGAATGGGCATCGTTGGTGGCTAACATCATTCTTCGAACCCCTTTAAGTTGAGAGTGATTCGTAATGACATCGATTAACCATTTGGATAATCCTAAACCACGATAATTTGGAAGGACAAACACATCACAAAGGTATGCAAATGTCGCTAAGTCAGTAATGATTCTTGCAAAGCCCACTTGTTTACAGGTTCCTTCTACGTCCTCTTTATAAATCCCAAAACATAATGGAGAATTTTCTATCGATTTTTCTACTACTTCTCTTGGCACCCCTTTTGCCCAATACGATTCTTGATTAAGAAAATTAAATATCGTTTCTATATCTAAGTCTTCTTTCACTGTGGAAATCGTAAAAGCCTTCTCTCTCCATATTGTCATTATCTCTTCCCCCACGTTTTACTTTTTTTATCAACTAATTTATTTATATAACCATTTACTTTAGTTTTCAATCTCTTTTGTCACTATCCTGCCCGATAGTTTAATCATAAGTGAGCAAAAAACTCTAGAAAATCGGGCTATCTTATGCCTGCTGCGTCGGATGATCATAAGCGGGTGCGGATTATCCATGGCACAGCCGTCAACGATGAGTGTTGCTATCGGATCAGTCTCACCGAACGAAATCGGCAAACATCTGGAGTTAATATTGAAATGAAACTTGATGCCGTAACCAGCGTGAAGCCCGTGTGAACATGTCAATCGTATTTTGAGAACAAAACAAAAAAAGGTCTGTCCCTAGATTTGGACATCCATGACAACAGACCTTTTTTTCTCCAGAAACGCACGAATGGAGGGATCCATGCACAATCCGATGGCGCGGCTATAAGCGGCACGGGCTTGTTCGTACCTCTGCATCCGCTTGAACAAATGGGCGCGCAGGGCCCAATAAGGTTGATAGCTCTTGACCGCATCGGCCGGCACTTCTTCCAGCAGCGCCATCCCGATTTCGGCTCCACGCGCCTCAGCAACGGCTGCCGCCCGGCCGACGATTGCGCCGATCGTTGGCGCGATACTCACGAGCCCCTCGTATAGCAACGCGATC
>NZ_WHOA01000014.1 GCF_013141715.1 Paenibacillus phytorum
AACGATTTCTCGTTCGTGTTTACTCACTCGTTGTTCAGTTTTCAAAGATCAATTTCTTTCGTATTTCTTCGCCATCCGTTTAGCGGCGACTTTTATAATATATCACATCTAGGCTACTCAATGCAAGCTTTTTTTATTTTTCTTTTTTTCTTACTTCGCTTACATCTTGGTACTGCGTTGGCTTTCGAATGCGAACCGTTTTTAGCGGCGAGAGTTAATTTATCATAGAATCGCAATCAAAGTCAAGCAATAAAATAAGAATAAAAAAAGAACCAGAATAATACCTGATTCTTCATGGGGTTGGCTCGATTAAACGCTCGTATATCTTAACTCTATTTCTGAATTCTCTTCATCAATGAGAACGGCCACTTCTTTAATCAATCCTTTTTTGACAAGCTTATTCAACAGCAAGGGAAGCTCCGTCTTAAGCTCAACTAACTGAGAATGCTGCTGCAGTTCATCTGTGCTTAAAGGTATTTCATTTTCTCTTAGGATTTGAATAAATGCCTCACAGCAACGCTCCATTTTCGACATGACCGAAAATTCACAAGCGAGTAGAACGAGCTGGACTCTCTGTTTCAACGTTTCTTTACTCATTGTAAGTTCCTCATAGAGCTTATACACGCCAGGATTAATCGCACGGATCTGCCTCCATACGGTGATTTCCGGGTGATAGCCATCTTCGATAATAACAATGCGAGCCCAGTGATGAAGCGCTTCTAGAATATTATTGTAAGCATCGAGCAAATGCTCATCTAAAATGTATTCCTTGCTCTGAAGATATTTACGTAGAAAAAGGGAAAATTCAACAAGTAATTTGTGCTCACGCAAGTCCCCTGGAAACTCGAGTATTCGATGACGCAAGCCTTCTAAATAAGTGTTCTGATCCAGAAGTATCTCCCCTTTTAGCAGCCAGTGAAGGATATTTCGGTTGACGCCATGACGTATCCATTGCTCTATGGAAGATGGATCTATCCATCTTTCTTGTATCCTCGAATCGTCTCTTATATAATTAGTCGTATGATTGTTCAGGCTCAGGTCGTTCGTTACTATAAGAAGTAGCGTATCAAAACCATCCGTCAGTGAAGGAAGTTGCTTAGGATTATCTACCGCCATGACACTAATGATCCTCTGGTCATTTCGGAACTTAAGCAAAAACTGCTCTTTATCGATTCCCATGGGTATCCGAAGCTCCTGTCTCCAAATTGTTTATATCTATTTCTACATCGTAGAAGGAGTTTCCTGCTGATTTCTGTGACAATTCATACAAACATGATAGCAATTGAATGGGGAGGAACAACGCGTGCGTTTCAGATCAAGTAAAGTAAATGAATTCCGCTTATGGGGTCTCGGCATGACCATGGGTGGAATGCTGCTTATGATTATAGGACTAGCGGGCATCGTTTTTGACTGGGGGAAGGCTGGGCGAATCATCGCTGTAGTCTTCATGATCATTGGTATGATAAGTATGATGGTTAGCATGGGTATATACTTCTGGGCAGGGATGCTTTCCACATCAGCAACTGTCATTGATTGTCCGGAATGCGGAAGAAGAACGAAGATGTTAGGGAAGACGGATCGCTGCATGTTTTGCAAAACGATTTTAACAGTTGATCCACAATTCGAACCTACAGCCGAGAACGAAACAGCCGCCACACATACAGTTCAACTCGAATTGGACAGAGCTCACGAACATAAACCTCATTGATTGTAAAAAAGCCGCAACCCTCTTGGGTTCGGCTTTTTGTTTTGTTATTGCTTAGCTTGTTGTAATGTATCCTGAATGACTTTCCACGTTGCCGGTTGTTCAAAACCTCTTCTCCATGAGGCCACTCCTGCTAAATCATACTTCTTCACGAGTTCAAGCCTTGCTTTCATCGATGTTTCATCTTCTAACCAAATACGTATGAGTTTCTCTCCTTCTTTGTACTCCACATAGTTCTGACCTGTTTCAGCTAAGAAAGTAGGTGTTAGTTTCTTATCTTTAATAATCGTCTGGGCGGCTTCCATCGTTAAAGTTTTGGAGGTGACAGTCGCTTTACCATTCTTCGTCTCTTCGGTCCACTGACGCGTATAGAATGGCACACCTAGGACAAGCTTAGATGGTGGCACCTTCTCGCTCCCCAAGAGCTGGGTAACAGAGCGCTCTGCCCACGGCAGCGATGAAACGGAGCCAGATTTGGGGCTAGAAGCCCAGTATTCGTCATATGCCATCAACATCATATAGTCAACAACTTCGGCAAGAGCAGGTCTGTCATAAAACATGGACCACATCTCATTCGTTGATTTCGGTGTTACATCGATGGAAACGGCAAGACCTTGTTCATGCATAAAAGGTGTCAATTCACGGACGAATTGGACCAAATTTTCTTTATCTTTGAGATGCATATTTTCAAAATCAATATTGATGCCCTGCAAATTGTATGTTTGTGCAAAGCCGAGCAATTGTTTAATCATTTTCATACGACGATCATAGGAGGACAGAGCTTGAGACGTTCGATCGGGTTCAAAGCCGTTGCTAAACAACGCCCAGACTTGATAATTGCGCGTTTGCGCCCATTTCACATAGGAAGCGTCGGCCAAGTTCTTAATGCGCCCCTCACCGTCAGCCAGAGAGAACCAGGTAGGGCTAACAACATGTAAGCCGGGCATATCGCCAAGCTTAGAAGTGTCGGGATTCTTCGTAATGACGTGTTCCCAAGTGAGATTTAGTTTACCGTTAAGCGGCTTCCAAGGTACATAAGATGATGCTTGCTCCTGAGCTGGTATAGTTTCTTCATGATCCTCCAAAATATCAGCTTTACGCACAAAGCCTATAGGACCACTCTGCTGCTGTACGCGATACCAATCTCCCTCAACGGCTAGTATCATAACTTGCTCATTGTTTGCGATCGTGGAGACTATCGGTGCTTTTATAGAAGCAAATGTCCGCAGCTCTGCATCTTCGGTACCCACATGCTTCCCCCATTTGACAAGGTCGCCCTTTTTGAATAAAAGAATGGCACCTGACTTCTCGGACTCTCTTATTTCAAAAGGATACAGCTGCCGAAGGGGCTCAATGGGCACGTAAATGTCATTCCCTTTCTTTTCAACAGGAAAAGATAAGGTGATTGGTTTCTCGTTCATTAAAGCTGAAAGCTCCGTAGTCTTTAACCGCAATACTTTATCTTTCGTTGTGATAATAACGGAATCACTGCTTTTTTCATATATAATCGATGGGTCCATCCACTCCTGTATAAGCTCCAAAGGAAGCTTCAGTCCCTCTTTTTCCCCAATCGCGCTTGTCTTATAGTAATTACCTTGATAAAAAACCGGCTTGCTTAACTCGTTATATTCTAGCTCTACCTTCGTCCGGTTCGGCGCTAACTGATGCCATAAGAAAGTAGCTGCTCCCGCGGCAAACATTCCAATACAAAGGCCAAATAATAAGAGAATTCTTTTCGTAGATCTTCTGCGTTTCGGTTGCAGATCTGTAGGTGATGAATGCAAGGGTTCACTTCCTTTATGTGATATATAAAAAGAAAAAACGTGTTCTTACCTCTCTACATCCGAAAGGAAGGATCACGTTTCATTATACATCATAGGTACAGATAATGAGGAATTTTGCTTAAGTTAATGCTTGGTAATCCCTGTACAATCCGGGCAAACGCCATAAACCTCTAGTCGATAACCGCCAACTCGGAAGCCTGTTTGCTCAGCAGCGGTAGTCTCTATATCCGAAAGTGGCGGATACTCAAAATCCGAAATCTTCCCACACATATCGCAAACAGCATGATAATGGTCCGTCATATCCGCATCAAAGCGACTCGAGCTGTCTCCATAAGTCAGTTCCCGAACGAGTCCCGATTCAATAAATACTTTAAGATTATTGTAAACAGTCGCAACGCTCATGTTAGGAAATTTCGATTCAAGAGACTTGTAAATGTCATCTGCTGTCGGATGAGTCATGGAGTCCAGCAAAAAGGATAGAATAGCATGCCGCTGCGGCGTCATCCGAACACCTGTTGTTTTCAACTTAGCTAAAGCCTGTTCTAATTGTGCTGCCATGGTACTCACCACCTGATGTTAGTCATTAAAACCTTACATTATATTGTACGTGTGTTAATTGACTTTTGTCAATGATGGTTGCGCATATAGCACCATATGACTATTTATTTTTACGGGAATCTAGTACATACATAGCCAAACCAGCAAGGACGAGGATAACCGATCCAAAATACGAGCCCATGAGATCAAAGAGCCCTGTGAACCAACGAGGTTTGTTGCTGAGAAGAAAAAACAATACACCAGCCGCAATAAGAATAACACCTAAGTTTGTGCCTTTGATTAGTTTCTGTAAAGGATCTTCATTGTTATAGAGTTCAGCTGCAAATTCCCCAAGCTCATTGCGCCGATTCACATTGTCTGTGGTTTGAAGCGCATCGAATAGATTATAGAAGTAAATGACCGGAATGAACAATGCAAAAAGCGTTACCATAGGTACACTTGTGTCGGACCGAGTAGTGATAGATGTGATAATAAAAATATCGAGAATGAGAAGCATCATAATAAATAGACCACGCTGCATAAGGCCTAAGTAAAAGTGTCCAGTTCCCGGGACAATGAACGATAGAATGCCTGCGACCCATTTGCGCTTCTTAGGAGCTTGATAATAAGGAGCATAGTGTTGAAAAGATGGATTGGGCGAATACTCCGGAATGTGCGGATTGTCTTTGGGTAGATTCACTTAAATACCTCCTATATGATTTACAAAATTCGGGATAAATGTTGGATATAAGTTGTTATCTGAGCAATCCCCGTATCTATATTCATAATTTTGTTGATAATCCCTGATTGCATGAGGAGTACCGTCGCGGCTATTGCAACAAAACTGTTCACCCATTGTTTTCTTTTGCCAACTTGATGATTAATTGGATTCTCAGGAATTTCTGCAGATTGTACCCTGCGCATCACACGCTCCGTCAACATTGGGCTTGGTTCGCTAAGCGGCATCTCGTCCAGCAATTTATTTAGGTATTGCGTGAGCCGCGTGTCTTCCTGATGTTTGGGAATCATGTGCATTCACCTCCAACCATTTTTCTTTTAGCATCGCTTTTCCCCGATAGAGTCTAGTTTCCAACGTTTTCATGGGCAGCCCGGTCACCTCAGACATTTCTTGGTACGAGAGCTGCTTATAATGAAACAAATACATAATTAATCTATACTTGTCTGGCAGTTCGGAAAGCAGAGCCTGCATACGCTCCTGCTCATCCCTGAGCATAGCCATTTCCTCGGGCTGCTCACGGGCATCCGTAAACCAGCCCTTCATTTTATCGAGAAGCGCTTCATAGGGCTTACGTTTCTGCGAACGCCGAAAGTCAGTCACGAGATTCGTCGTCATGCGATAAAGCCAAGTTGTAAACTTCGCATCGCCGCGAAAATGGGCTAATGAACGAAACAGCTTAACGAACACTTCTTGGGTTAAGTCTTCAGCAGTTTCCTTATGCGGGACCATGCGGTATACCAAGGTATAGATGTAACTCTTATGCCGTTCTACCAATACACGGTAAGCATCGGAGTGACCTTGACGGACCTGGTCGATCAGCTGCTCATCCGTCATTTTGTCCATGCCTGACTCCCCCCCCCTTTCTGTTCGTCCAAAAGCTTAGACGCTTCCCATGGGCTGACCCCTTCAATTTTTACTTTTTTCGAGGGTAACGCCGGTAACACCTTGCATTTGATTGATTTCTTCAAGAACCGTCCCAATAATGGACGGCTTAGGAATGGTGACGTGGAATGTAATTTGAACATGATTCGGTTTACTGTCGCTCTCTTGTTCTTCCATTGAGATCTTACGGATGTCAACTTTCTGTTTACCAAGTAGGGTCGTAATAAGTCCAAGTGTCCCCGGTTGATCACTCGCCAGTATTTTGAGAATACGAATTTTCTTGCCGTTAAAATATTTATGCTCCACTTTGTTCAAAATCCATAAGGAGATGAGCACCATGAAACATGCTAGAACAGCTGGATAATAGAAGCCAGCCCCAATGGCAAGGCCGATACCCGCAACTACCCAAAGTGAAGCCGCTGTCGTAAGCCCCGTAATGGATCTCCCGTTAAAGATAATCGTTCCAGCACCTAAGAATCCGATACCGCTAATAACTTGTGCAGCTAAGCGCGAAGGATCAATACGGACATTCACTTCGTTCACAAAGGCACTAAACCCATACATGGAAAGCAACATAACAAGGGCAGAGCCCACACAAACTAAAATATGCGTACGAAGGCCAGCTGCATGACTGCTGACCTCCCTCTCAAACCCGATTAATCCACCTAGAAAAAGTGCCAGAACTAACCGTATCGTAATATGGAGTTGATCAATAACCCAAGGATTGCTCATCGTGTAACCGCTCCCTTTTTTCATACTGATAGTGCCTTGTTTCACACATGATAGCGAGAACCACTGAACATATATTTAGGAGATGATGGCTGGTCGTTCGAAAGTGGTTAAGCTTATTCCCGGAGGAACTGTGAATACTCGACGTACGGCGAAACCGAAACTCTCGTATAACTGAATAGCAGGGAAATTCTCTGTTCCGGTGGATACAATGAAGCGTGTCGCTCCATTTAACTGTTGATCCAATAGTATATGTTGTAAAAGTGACCTAGCAATCCCACGGCGAAAAAAATTCGGATGCACCATCATGCGGCAGATCGTGACCATGCAGCCTTCTCGGGAGTAGGAGATGGCCCCAGCAAGTGTGGGCTCATCATTCTCATGAACGTAAAAGCCATAAAATGTTTCCTCCGCTTCGCGTATAGAGTGGATCCCATCCTTCAGAGGCGGGATGTCATCGAAGCCAATAAGATCAGCTTCCACGCGATAGGAAGCGATCTGTAGAGATAACAGGACTAAGATATCCTCGTTGGTTTCCAATAGAAGTTGTTGAATGGACATGAAGAGTCCTCCCCTCAGTGAGCTACGCCAATCAATTGAAAAAAAGTGGTGTCCATAAACATCGGATCACCACTTCAACTTTAATCATTTACTGTTCAGGCACTCCACAATTAATTTGTTGACGAGTCCTGGATTTGCTTTACCTTTGGTTTCTTTCATAACTTGTCCGACTAAGAAGCCGACGGCTTTTTCCTTGCCGGCTTTGAAATCCGCTACCGATTGTGGACTGTTTTCGACAACCTGCTCAACAATGGCCTTGATAGCACCTTCGTCGCTGATTTGTACAAGCCCCTGCTCTTCAACGATCTTTTGCGGCTCTTTGCCGGATTCGATCATTTCCTTGAACACCGTTTTGGCGATTTTGGTGGAGATTGTGCCTTTCTCAATCAGACCAATCATCTCGCCTAAGCCCTTACCTGTGATTTTCACATCGGCTAGTTCCAGGCTATTCGCGTTCAAATACCCGAGCAGATCGCCCATGATCCAGTTCGAGACCGCTTTGGCATCTTGGGTATATTGCAAGCTCTCTTCGAAGAAATTAGCCATCTTCATGGATGAAGTAATTACATCAGCATCATAGCTCGGTAACCCGTACTCACTGCTGTATCTCGCTTTACGCGCATCAGGCAATTCAGGAATAGAGGCTTTGACGTTAGCTTTCCAAGCATCGTCGATATGCAGGCTGACTAGATCCGGATCTGGGAAATAGCGATAATCATGCGCATCCTCTTTGCCGCGCATGGATAACGTCTTACCTTGTGTTTCATCCCAGCGGCGAGTTTCTTGCTCGACTTCGTCACCACTGCGGAGAATTTCGGCTTGGCGATATTCCTCGTATTCCAGTCCTCTTTGGACGCCACGGAACGAGTTCATGTTCTTCAGTTCGGCTCTCGTGCCGAATTTCTCTTGCCCGAATGGACGCAAGCTGATGTTAGCGTCGCAGCGAAGCGAGCCTTCCTCCATTTTCACATCAGAAACGTCGCAATAGATCATGATCGCTCTGAGCTTCTCCAGATAAGCTCGCGCTTCCTCCGGCGAACGCAGATCAGGCTCGGATACGATTTCAATCAGAGGTGTTCCCGCACGGTTCAAGTCCACAAGAGAGGTGTAACCACCATCAACGTGTGTCAGCTTGCCTGCATCTTCCTCTAGATGAACGCGAGTCACACCAATACGCTTGCTTTCTCCATTCACTTCGATATCAATCCAACCGTTCAAGCCGATCGGCTGATCATATTGCGAAGTTTGGTAGGCGTCCGGTGAATCCGGGTAAAAGTAGTTTTTACGGTCAAATTTACTATGTGTAGAAATCGTACAATTGAGTGCCATAGCGGCTTTCATCGCATATTCGACTGCTTGACGGTTAAGTACCGGAAGTACACCCGGGTGACCTAAACAAACCGGACAAGTATTCGTATTCGGAGGTGCTCCGAATGAGGTTGCACAACCGCAAAATATTTTGGAAGCGGTATGAAGCTCTACGTGAACTTCAAGACCGACTACAGTTTCAAATTGGGTATCTGTTGCCGACAAAATGAATGCCTCCTTCGTTACTCATGAACTATTAACCTACAATTGCGGGCGCTGCTTATGGTGATCTGTATGCTGCTCGAAAGCGTGGGCTACACGCAGAAGGGTAGCTTCATCCAACGCTTTGCCGATGACTTGCAGGCCAACCGGAAGTTCGTTCACGAATCCGCAAGGTACGCTAATCGCAGGAATGCCCGCCAAACTGACCGGAATGGTCATGATATCGTTCAAATACATCGTGAGTGGATCACTGCTTTGCTCACCGATTTTGAAAGCAGGTGTCGGAGCCGTTGGTCCGATGATGATGTCGAATTTCTCGAACACTTGATCAAAATCTTGCTTGATCAGGGTGCGGACTTGTTGTGCTTTCAAATAGTAAGCATCATAGTAGCCTGAGCTTAACGCATAGGTTCCGAGCATGATGCGGCGTTTGACCTCGGGGCCAAAGCCTTCGCTGCGCGACATATGGTACAAGTCCAGCAAGTTGCGAGTGTTGTCCGAACGCACACCGTAGCGCACGCCGTCAAAGCGCGCAAGGTTCGAGGATGCTTCGGAAGAAGCGAGCAAGTAGTAAGTCGCTACGGCATACTCAGAATGAGGCAGCGTCACTTCTTCCCATACAGCGCCTAAGCCTTCAAACACTTTGAGCGCTTCAAGCACTTTCTCTTTGACGGCAGGGTCGATACCATTGCCCATGTATTCTTTGGGTACACCAATGCGCAGACCTTTGATATCACCGGTCAATGCGCTGAGGTAATCAGGGATATCCACTTTCGCAGACGTGGAATCCTTCGGGTCGTAGCCAGCGATGGCTTGCAGCAGGTAGGCAGAGTCTTCAACGTTCTTCGTCAGCGGCCCGATCTGGTCGAGTGAGGACGCGAACGCGACTAAGCCATAGCGGGACACAAGTCCGTACGTCGGCTTCAGCCCGACGATACCGCAGTAAGCGGCAGGCTGGCGAATGGAGCCGCCTGTGTCTGAGCCCAGCGCGAAGTACACTTCGCCTGCAGCTACTGCTGCAGCGGAGCCGCCGCTGGAGCCGCCTGGCACGTAATCCGTGTTCCACGGATTGTGGGACGGATGGAAAGCGGAGTTCTCGTTGGAGCCGCCCATGGCGAATTCATCCATGTTGAGCTTGCCAATCGTAACGGTTTGAGCATCTTTGAGCTTGCTAACCACTGTTGCATCATAGATCGGCGTGAAGTTCGATAAGATTTTGCTTGCACAGGTCGTTTTCAAGCCTTCGGTAACCATGTTATCTTTGATCCCAATCGGAAGGCCGAATAAAGGGCCACGTTCATTGCTGCTCGCGAACTGCTCTTCCAACTTGGCGGCAGCTTGTCTAGCGTTCTCTTCATCTAATGTAAGAAAGGCGCGAACCTTGCTTTCCACTTGTTGAATTCTTGTATAGGATTGATCCACGAGATCGGCAACTTTAAGTTCTTTGCCTTGAAGCTTCGCGTGAATTTGCTGTAGGTTTAAATCAAACAAAGACAACGACAGGCACTTCCTTTCATAATGGTTCTTATTCTAAAACAGCTGGGACTTTGAATTGCCCGTCTTCGTGATCGGGTGCGTTCAGCATCACTTTCTCAATAGGCAGCGATGGTTTCGTGACATCTTCGCGCATGACGTTGACTAACGGCATAGCATGACTAGTCGGAATAACACCTTCGGTATTCAGCTCATTCAGCTGCTCGGCATATTTTAAAATGGCATTTAGCTGTTCAGTAAATAGTTCTTTCTCGTTATCACTCAGGTCGAGTCTAGCCAACTTCGCAACGTGCTCGACATCTGTTTTCGTTATGCTCAAGTTTTCTACACCCCTTTAATTAATCAGCATTTAGTCATTCTTTTCATTATATCCCAGATATTTTACGAACTCAATCCAGAAAAAACCACAAATCAAAAACCACAGCTTTCTTCTTAGCTTGGCTTGGAGGCCATCACTAAAAAGAAGCTGTGGTTGAGTTTGTGGTCAAGAATTATTGGATAAATCCCGTATCCATCGCTTTCGCTTTTTCTTTTAACACGTAATACTTGAGCTTAGCAGCGGCTAAGGTCGTTTCATTCTGACGGACTTTGATTTCGAATTTATTCAGATCATGCTTGGAGATGACGCCAACGCTATAGCGAAACTTCATTTTAGTCAAATCGGCCTGCACATCATTCAAGTTCCGCTGTTCTGTGAGAACGGCTTGATACGCATTTTTGGCATCGTTGTACGTCGCTTGAATTTTCTTGGTTAGTTCAAGCTTGGTTTGCTCATTTTTCTGCCCGTTTATGGCTAGATTAACGCCTTGATACATTTCGCCATACGTGTTCTGGGTAACCGTGTGACCCGTTTCCCATACAGCTTCGTCAATATTATTGCCGGCTGTTTTCATCTGATAAGAAGCCTTCAATAAGGTGGTCGTGTCTGTCTCCGAAATGGGATCCACTGAAATGGACTCGATATCCTTGATGACTAGATTAGGGTCATAGGAAATCCCAATATCCGTCGAAAGCTGCACAAGTCCCAACCGATAGTTATTAAGCAATGTTGCGATATCGTCCTTTTGCTTATTGATGGCTTTCTGCACCGTCTGCACATCGTCAGGTGATGCTAACCCTTGCTGCGCGAAAAGCGTAGCTTTCAGCAGGTCTTTCTCCATCACAACCTGGTATTCATTCATGAAATCAAGCTGCTTCTTCTGGGCTAATAGCTGAACATATTGCGCGATGGTTTGCAGGCGGATGCCCGCCTTAGCTTCATCTGACTGCAGCAGCGAGTTCCGCCCATCCGTTCCGAGCTGATGTGCTGCTGTGCTCATTTGCGCACGTTGGGAGGATATGATTTTATTCATGCCGCCAGCGAGAGCTCCCATCCCCTGCATCATCTGGTTCATCGCATTATTTTGCATGACGGTCCAGGCGATATCAGTTGGGTCTTTTAAATTAGGCAGCTGTGGATTCCCCGTGTTGGTCACCTCGGCCGGAGTGCTCGGCAAATGACCGGGCGTCATCGAGGCCGAACCCATTTCGTTCATTTGCTGTTCCAGATCGCCCTTTTTACTGCCTTGAGCTGCGTATTTTAGCGTTAGCAAGGCAAGGTTATGGGAATCTTTCAGTGCTTTATCCAGTACATATGTCAAATCTACGGAAGATACGGTTTCCAGAATGTCTACGTTGACGTATACATTTTGAGTTGGATCTTGGGCATTATCGGCGAATACGAGAGCTTGCGTTGTGCTTGAAAGGAGTAACAGGGCTGCAGATAAACTTATGAGCGTTTTTTTCAAAAAAATCGCTTCCTTCCTCTTCGGTTATAACGTGATATTCGATCCGGATGACAGCGCAGTTCGTGTGCCCGCAGCGGCATCTTTTGATTTCTTTTTAGAGAAAATAATGAATCGAGTTAGCAACATAGCAATGAAATAAGTGAGTGCACCAGTCAAAATCAATGAAACGCAATCATGCCAAATGACGGCAAAGTCATTTCCTTTAACAAATACGTTGCGCACGCCATCTAAAAAATAAGTAAGCGGAAGCATATGCCCGACCACCTGCAGCACTTTAGGCATGGCTTCGAATGGCCAAGTGAACCCCGATAGCATGAAGGAAGGCACCGCAATTAACATCGCAGTTTGCGTCGCCCCGAGCTGATTGCTCGAGAACAAGCTGATTAGATAACCGATACCGCTGACGGCAAAAGTAAAGCTCACAACGATGGCCAAGCCGACAAGCAAACTGCCGCTCATAGGTGCACCAAAGGCATACAAAGCGATGACAAAGGTAACGGCTGTGTTAAAGAAATTGATTAAAAAATAAGGAGCTGTCTTCGCGTAAGCAATGCGCCACGGATTTCTTCTCCATGCCTCGAACCGCTGCCACGTCCCAGCATCTTTCTCGCGAGTAATGGTTAGAGCAATACCAAGGAAAAGAACTTGCTGCAAAATCGCACCAACTAGCCCGTACAGCATAAAGTCACTATAGTTGAAAGCTGAATTGTACATAATGCGATATCGGAATGGAATCGGAGAAAGGGTGTTCATCACTTCTTCGTTCTGAAGTCCTTGTTTTAGTTGGAGCTTTTTTTGTGAGTAACCCATGCTGAAGGTTGAGATGACTTCGTTGGCACCTTTGGTTGCCGAGTTCGAAATCATCATGTTACTGCCGTCGATCAGTGTAAGCAGCGGCAGCGTTTCGCCATGTTTCAGCTTCGCTTCGAAATTAGAGGGTATGACGAGGCCTACCTTGGCCTCTCCTGATGAAAGCGCCCGCTTCACATCTTCCTCCGAGTGATATTCCTTCTTGATCTGGAACGTTTCACTCTGCTCGAAGGCTTGAATAATTTGACGACTAAGTGGACTTTGGTCTTCATCGATAACAACAGTGGCCATTTCGGTCACTTTATGGTGTAAGTAAATCGATCCGAACAGTACCGTATAAAGAATCGGAACGAAGAACAAGATCAGAAAAAGACGTCGGTCCTTCAGAATGTGCTTCCATTCTTCTGTAATTAGCTTGCCAATCTGAAGATCCATCTCCTTCATCATCCTTCCGTTTTACCGTTCCATTGCAAGGTCATCCCTGTTGTTGCTGTGTCCGGCAATGTGTTCAGTTCGATTTTGATCCCAAACGAACGAATATCCGTTTCGCCTGAGGTTTGTGTCGCTTTCTTGATTGCGAAATCCGGCGCAGCCGCGACAGTTTTAACGGTACCAACGACTTTCTCGCCCGTTGACAGCATGGTCATACTGATGTTGTTGCCTACTTTCAGTCCTGCTATAGACGTTTCCGGCATGTAAAACTTAGCCCAACGTTTCTCTGCTGATTCGATCGAGAGTACAGGGAATCCGGATCCAACAAGCTCGCCCACTTGTGCGGATTGCATAAGAATGGTCCCATCGATTGGTGCAACCAACTCTGTGTAGCTCAAGTAAGTCTCCGCTTCCAGCTGAGCCGCTTTCGCTTGCTGTTCACCGGATTGCGCGGATTGAATTGCACCTTGAGCTTGCTGCACAGCCGCAGCTGCTGCCGCTACATCGCCTTGTCTCACTTGCACGTTTCCACGATTAGCTTCAGCCAGCTTCAAGGACGCTTGCGCTTGGGCTAGCAAAGCTTCCGCTCCGCGAATTTCTTCCTCACGGGGTCCTTGATTCGCCATGTTTAGCTGCTGCTGTGCCAGATCGCGTTTCGTTTTCGCTTCTTCGTAGCTCACCTTCACTTTATCCACGTCAGCCTGAGCAACAAGTCCTTGCTCCAGCATCGCTTTCATCCGATTCAAGTTTTGCTCAGCAATGGTGTATACTTCGGAAGCCGCTTGGAACTGAATCTCAGCTTGCTTCTTCTCCTCCGGACGCGCCCCATTATGCAGCCCATCAACTTTGGCCTGTGCCGCGCTAACAGCCGCTTTGGCCTGTTCGACTTGCTGTTCGGCCGTATCAGCCGTCACGTTGACACCTGCAATGCCCTGCTGCTTCTTCGCTTGAGCGGTCGCGGTAGCTCCTTGCGCCTCAGCGATTTTGCCTTGAGCGAGCGCGACAGCAGCTTTGGCCTGCTCGACTTTAGCTTCAATCTCGGTGCTTTGCAGACGGGCCAGAACTTGCCCTTTTTTCACGACATCCCCTTCTTTCACAAGGATTTCGGTAACTCTTCCGCCCACTTTGAAGCTGGCGCTCACTTCGTTCGATTCAATATAGGCCGTAGGATGCAGTTGGTTAACTGTATCTGTTTGGCTAGTTGCCTGTTTGGTTGTTAAAAGAAATGCACTCGTTCCGATGACAATCGCCATCGCGGAATAAACCATTGGTCTAATAAAACGCATAATTACCCCTCCAAGAAATAAAAAAATTACTGAATCAGAAAGTTATCAAAATACAACTGCAGTGTGCTCATAATCCGCTCGTCAGTTAATGGGACGTTCTGCTTCTGCTTCTCCCAATCGAAAACTAAAGCGACATACAGCTTGAATAAAATAAAAGCTGTCATTTTCGGGTCACAGCTCTTCATCGTGCCGTTATGTATCGCGCGTTCCATATGTTCACTCATGAACTGGATCACTTCTGTTTCGATACTGGCCATCGCTTCGATCGTTACCGGACTGCCAAATTGTTGAACCTCGTGAGCCAATTGGATGAGCAGCTCATGCTCTTTGCGAAAAACGAGAACCCCATAAATCGCACTATGAATTTTCTCGAAGGGTGTTGCTCCCTCTGCAATAGCTTTATCGGCGACTGCCTTCATTTCGGCAATTAACGACTGTACAATTTCATGCAATAGCTCTTCCTTATTCGCGAAAAACGTATAGATCGTCGCTTTACCGACACCGGCTATTTTGGCGATTTGATCCATCGTTGTACCTTTGTACCCAAAAAGTGAAAAAGATTTCTTCGCCGATTCCATAATTAACAATTTTTTGGCATCCATTTGCGCACCTCAGAACTAGAATACTAAAATAGTTTTATGTTCGGATATTAATGTACCACCATTTCATGATTTTAGCAACCCAAAAACCATGATTCTCAAGCAGCTTCTTTTGTATACATAATCACACTAATAAAACAAAACCCGCACTAGTGAGCACTAGGCGGGTTTTGGTGTTTGATGAAACATGTATTAAATCCAGGCCTTCAGGCCGATTTGTTTAATGAAATCTTCGGTTGATTGAACATCTTTGTCTCGTTCTACTTCCTGTTGTCCACTTGGCTCACCATTCATAATTTTACGAAACAGTTCTTCATTCTTCGTTGCTAGCGCGAAATCAATTAACGCTTCTCTCTCGACTTGATCTGCCTGCTGATGGAGAAGAACTTCTTCAAGCTCGATATCTGACGCAGGTACGTAATAGTGTTTATTATCCTTGGGGACACGAATGACGTAGTCGAAAATGTTATCGTTATTCCGGTCGTAAGCAATAATATATCCATACCCGCCTATTGGCAGATTCTGTTCTAAACTATCGGCAATTACTATTATTTTCTCACCAAGACGAAGCATCCTGAATTCCCCCCACCTATATAAACCCACAATCTATAAGTCAAAAAGACTTATTCTCTACTCTACTAAAAAAAATAGATTGTGTCCAATTGATAGAGGGAGCATTAGTAAAATAGGCCATTATTTTTGGATTGAGTTGGAAGAAGGTATAATGAAGGAAGAACTTTAAAAGCTAGTATCTGAATGAATAACAAGGAGATTCCACATGAGCGAGAATACCACTAAAAAGCCACGCCCGTCTTTGACGGAAGGCCCGATTGCCAAGACGTTGATCTTATTTTCGTTACCGATTCTGTTAGGTAATGTGCTCCAGACACTTAATGGTTCTATTAATGCCATATGGATTGGCAAGTACCTCGGTGAAGGTGGGCTTGCGGCGACGTCCAATGCCAACATTATCATGTTCTTCTTAATTAGCTCTATTTTCGGCATTGCAATGGCCGCCGTTATCATGATTGGTCAAAATCTCGGCGGACAAAAGGTAGAAGAAGCTAAAAAAGTTGTCGGCACCAGCGCCGTCTTTTTCCTCATTCTTTCCATCGTCGTTGCCTTATTCGGGTTGCTTTTCTCCCATACCATTCTGGGGTGGATGAATACACCTGCGGATGTTAAGGATCTTGCCGTTACGTACACGCGAATCATTTTCGCTGGTGTTCCATTTATGTTCGGTTTTAATCTCATCATGGCCATATTACGGGGTTCAGGCGACGCCAAGACTCCTTTCTATTTCCTGCTGTTGTCTGCTGTTTTGGACATTGTGCTCAATCCATTGCTCATTCAAGGCATGGGGCCTTTTCCGAAAATGGGGATAGCCGGCTCGGCTGTCGCTACCTTTGTGGCACAGCTAATCAGCTTCGTACTGTTGATTGTGTATTTGTATCAGAAAAAGTATTTTCTGCGGATTACGAAAAAAGATATTCCCCTGCTTCGCATTAATTGGATGATCATTCGGACTCTGATTCAAAAAGGACTGCCGATGGGATTAAATATGGTCGTGGTTTCCTTAAGCAACTTAATTCTCATCCATCTCGTGAACTCCTATGGTTCTGAATCGACCGCTGCTTTCGGCGTTGCGATGCAAATATCCAGCTATGTGCAAATGCCCGCAATGGCGATTGGCGGAACTGTAACTTCCATGGCCGCGCAGAATATTGGTGCTGGGAAATGGGATCGGGTGAATCGAATTACGTGGACCGGTGTTGGGGTTAACATCATGATGACGGGACTTATTGTCGTTCTTCTTCATTTGTTCAACCGTGAGGTCGTCAGTTTCTTCCTTCCTTCTGAGGGCAAAGCGATCGCAATTGGGGTACACATTAATAATATAACGCTATGGTCGTTTATTATATTTGGCGTGTTTAACGTCGTTGCCGGCGTAGTTCGTTCTGCAGGGGCAGTTGTGTTCCCGCTTATTGTTGCCTTTATTGCCCTGCTGCTTGTACGAATTCCGCTTGCCACTGTATTGGCTAACAAGTATGGATTTGATGTGATTTGGTGGAGCTTCCCGGTTAGCTTTAGTGTAGCGGCTGCGTTGAACTTGCTTTATTATCGCTTTGGTAGATGGAAGCAAGCGAGGATGATTCCGAGTAGGGGGTAGAAAATGAGAAGGGATAGTGAAAAGAGCCCGTGAAACACGGACTCTTTTCCTACTATTTTGAGATAAAGTTAAAGCTGGAGAAGATCTCTGTGGATCTTGATGACGATCTTTTTGTTGCTCATTGACTCCGTGATGGAACCATTCGGACGGTGAATGTCAGAGGGAAAGCAAACCGCAAACATACCTGGTTTCAGAAGGATTTCCGTTTCTTGCTGCGAGGGATCTGATTCATAAAAAGCAATATCATGGGAGTCGAACTTATCATCGACGACTTTCGCGTTAGGATGCAGCTTGTAGAAACTAAGCCTTTCCTCCCCGTTTACAAGAAACTGAATATCCGTATATATCAAATGGGACTCCGGCATCTGCTCCTCAATGGGACGGGTCACAACTTCCTGCACATTGGCAAACATCAAATGACCCTTATCACCTTCAAGATCATACCTCCCAACTTCCGCCTCACCTAACTTGCGATTCAAAATGTAATCGATACCCCGCGATACGGCCGGCGGCCACAGATGACGTTCCTGCTCAAAATGCTCAACATCGCTAATAATCATTGTGATATGACTCCTTCTATAACTCCGAATAAAAACTTACATTTACTATATCCTATGACGAGAAAAAAGACCCGCTTCTTACAGCGAGTCTTCCTACCCTTAAAACTTTTCTTGTTTTGCGCCTTCCCAATCTGCCAAAAACTTCTCGATCCCCGCGTCTGTCAGCGGGTGCTTGCTCATGGACTCGATAACTTTATAAGGCACTGTAGCGATATGTGACCCTGCAAGCGCCGCTTCAATCACGTGAGCGGAGTGACGAACACTAGCAGAGATAATTTCGGATTTGATACCGTGTACTTGGAAAATTTGGCTGATTTCTTTAATTAGATTCATACCAACTTGGTTGATATCATCCAAACGTCCAATAAATGGTGATACGTAAGTTGCTCCTGCGCGTGCAGCAAGTAAAGCTTGCGTCGAGCTGAAGATCAAGGTTACGTTCGTAGGGATGCCGAGTGATCTGAACACGCTAGTCGCTTGAAGTCCATCCAACGTCATTGGAAGCTTAATAACAACATTTGGGCTTAGTTTAGCAAGCTTCTTGCCCTGCTCAACCATTTCATCTGCTTTCAGTGAAACGACTTCTGCACTAATCGGTACATCGCCGACAATGGAGATAATTTCTTTCACTGTTTCGAAGAAATCTCTACCTTCTTTAGCAATCAATGAAGGGTTGGTTGTTACTCCTGCTACAACACCTAACGCGTGAGCTTTGCGAATTTCGTCTACATTGGCCGTGTCGATAAACAATTTCATCCTGTATCCCTACCTTTTCTCCCTTTTGTGGGCTCTTATTGGAAATACTTCTGTCTGATTTGTTGAACGATTGCATCTGCTGTAAAGCCGTATTCACGAATTACTCGATCTGCCTTCGCTGATGCACCAAATTTACGGATGCCAACAACGAAGCCATCGCCTCCCGTAATCTCTTCCCATCCAGCAGGATAGGCCATCTCAATGACAACATTTGCTTTTACTTGTGGTAAAAGGATGGCATTCCGCACCTCTTCAGGCTGCTGCTCGAACAATTCACGGCTTGGCATGGAAATAACACGAGCCCCAATACCATCTTGCGCCAACTGCTTCTTCACGTCAAGTGCTAAGCTCACTTCAGAGCCCGTTGCGATGAGTTGGATATCAGGTGTCGCTGATGCGTCAACATCGGATAAAATATAAGCTCCTTGATGAATATGAGCATAAGCAAGATGATCCGTGCCCGGAAGCACCGGTAAATTCTGACGCGAAAGCGCGAATACGAACGGGCCTTCCTTCGCCCCCAGAACATACTCCCAAGCCGCTGCGGTTTCGTTAGCGTCCGCAGGACGGAACAGCGTCAGATCCGGAATCATCCGCAGGGATGGGATCTGTTCGATCGGCTGATGCGTAGGACCGTCTTCGCCGACAGCAATGCTATCATGCGTGAACACGTACGCAACAGGGAGCTTCATGAGCGCGGACAAGCGAATCGCGCCGCGCAAATAGTCGCTGAACACGAGGAACGTTCCGCCGAAAGCGCGCAATCCGCCGTGCAGCAGCATGCCGTTTAGTGCTGCGCCCATGGCGAACTCACGGACGCCGAACCAGAAGTTGCGGCCACTGTAATCCGCGGCGCTGAAAGCCGCGGCGTCGTTAATCATGGTGAAGTTGGAGCTCGCAAGGTCGGCAGAGCCGCCTACTAGCTGAGGTACCCGCTTCGCCAAGCCGTTAATCACTTTGCCCGAAGCTGTGCGCGTCGATATAGCGCCGCTTTCTGGGGTAAAGCGCGGTACATCGGCGTTCCAGTCCGCTGGAAGGTCGCCGCGGCTCGCGAGCTCGAATTGCTGAGCGAGCTCGGGGTGCGCAGCCTGGTAGCTGTTCCACAGCTGCTCCCAGCTGGTTTGGGCTTGAGCGCCCAGTTCCTTGTGCTGGGCGAAGTGCTTGTAGACCTCGGCCGGGACGTAGAAGTCCGGCTCGAGCGGCCAACCCAGAGCTTGCTTCGTCAGCAGCAGCTCTTCTTTGCCAAGCGGTGAGCCGTGCGTGCCGCCGTGGCCGCCTTTGCCGGCTTTGTTCGGACTGCCGAAGCCGATTGTTGTTTTGATCTCAATCAGGGTTGGACGACCCAGATCCGCTTTGCCTTCTTCGATCGCGGCAGAAATCGCCTCGACGTTGTTTTGCTCTTCCACACGTAAGTATTGCCAACCATAGGATTCAATACGCGTCCGAATATTTTCAGAGAACGACATGTTCAACTCGCCGTCGAGCGAAATATCATTAGAATCGTAGAGCACAATTAGCTTGCCCAATTTCAAATGACCTGCCAAAGAAGCAGCTTCGGAGGAAACACCTTCCATCAAGTCGCCATCTCCGCAAATAGCATACGTGAAGTGATCAACGATCGGGAAGTTCGGTTTATTGTAGACGGAAGCCTGATGAGCTTCGGCCATTGCCATACCGACAGCCATGGCAACCCCTTGGCCAAGTGGTCCTGTTGTCGCTTCAACACCCGCAGTATGACCATACTCCGGATGCCCGGGTGTGCGGCTTCCCCATTGACGGAATTCCTTGATGTCATCAATGGTTACATCATAACCACTTAGGTGCAGTAAACTATAAAGCAGCATCGAACCGTGTCCTGCAGAAAGAACAAATCGATCACGATCAACCCATTTGGGATTCGTCGGATTGTGCTTCAAGTGACGTGTCCAAAGTGCATATGCCATAGGTGCCGCACCCATCGGCATACCAGGATGACCCATAGCCGCTTTCTCGACTGCATCGATTGTAAGCGTTCTAATTGTATTGATGCTTAACTCTTCAATGCCAACAGTTGTCTGATTCAAAAGAGATTCGCCTCCATCAATTTGGTTGTATTAATTCCATCTACTCTTTATTATAAGGATAGATGAAGCATTCAAATAATTGATAGTTTCGATACTCGCTATAGAAGGTGTCTATATGGTGAATTTTGAGCTTTATAAAGTATTTTATCTGACTGCCAAAACTGGCAGCTTATCTAAAGCAGCAAAAGAGCTGTACATTACACAGCCCAGCGTCTCTCATTCGATCAAATTGTTGGAGGATACTTTGGGGCTGCAGCTGTTTGCCAGAACGTCCAAAGGCGTCGAGCTTACCAAGGAAGGCGCTGTGCTATTTTCCTATATCGAACAGGCGTACAATTTCATTTCACTTGCTGAAGAGAAATTAAGTGAGCTTCGTAATTTCTCTAGCGGAGAAATCAAAATTGGCGGCAGTGACTCCTTGTGTAAACACTATCTGCTCCCTTTCTTGGAGTCATTTCACGTACAGTACCCGCATGTGCAGATTAACTTAGTCCACGGAACGACACCGGAAATTGTGAAGCATCTGAAGGAAGGCAAGATTGATATTGGAATTGTCAGGACGCCTATTCTAGATGATCAATTGCAGGTGCGAGAAGGCATTACCATTCAGGATTGCTTCGTAACAGGGCCAAAATACCGAGAGCTATCATTGGGAAAAGTCTCCCTTGCTAAGCTGTTAACCTACCCAATCATCTTATTTTCGAGTAATAGCTCATCACGGAAATTCGTCACCCGACTGTTCAGTGAAAATGGCTTGCTGTTGGAACCGGAAATTGAGCTCGGCAGCGTGGATTTACTCATTGAATTCGCAAAGATAGGTTTTGGCGTTTCCTTCGTAACCAAAGAATTTGTAGCGAAGGAACTGGCAGACGGAAGCTTGTTTGAGGTGAATATTGACGCTACCATTCCGTCGACTAAGATCGGTATTATCACTTTGAAAAATATGCCGCTATCGACCGCAGCTTCTGCTTTCGTAGCAGAGCTGGAAAGCCCGGGAAGTTGAGCCGAGGTGAGAATGGTACCTAAACAAACCTCTATGCCGCCTGAGAACGCCAAAAAGGCACGCCTGGCCACACTGAGCGCGCCTTTTTCATTTTCACAAACTAACGATCGCTTTAATGACCTTCGACTCAGGCTTCAGCCAAGTCTCGAACTGATCAATCATGTCCTCGAATGTCGCGCGGTGCGTGATGTAGCGCTCGATGTCGATGATGCCGTCTTGCATGGCGGCACGTACGGTGTCGAAATCCTCCATGGTCGCATTGCGGCTGCTCATTACAGTCAGCTCCCGCTTATGAAAGTCGGGATCATGGAAGGTGATGTCAGCCTTAACAAGTCCGACATACACGAGTTTGCCGCCATGTGCGACAAGTCCGAACGACTCGGTCATCGACCTTGCGTTCCCTGTCGCATCGAAGACGACAGTAGGAAATTCGCCGTTCGTGAGCGTGGCTAGCTGCTCCTTCGGCTGCTGCAAGGCATTAATCGTATGGTCGATGCCTGCCCAATCACGGCAAAAGGCCAATCGCTCATCGTTAATGTCCATCGCAATAACGTTCGCTCCAAGCTGCTTAGCCAGGATCATGACGCCGAGTCCAATTGGACCAGCCCCAATCACGAGCACGTTTTCACCAGCGCGGAGTTCGGATCTTCTCACTGCGTGAGCTCCGATGCTAAGCGGCTCTAACATAGCTGCTTGGTCCAGCGTGAGCCCATCGGTCTTGATGAGATGGCTGACTGGCAAGGAGATCAGCTCTCTCATACCCCCGTCGATATGTACGCCAAGTACCTTCATATCTGTACAGCAGTTTGTCTTGCCGTTCCGGCAAGCAATACAAGTCCCGCAGTGCATATAAGGGACGATGCTTACTTGATCACCGATTTGCAGTCCTGTGACTCCCTCACCTTCTTGCAATCCTGTGACGCTCTCACCGACTTTTAGCCCTGTGTCACCCTCACCGATCTGTTCAATATAACCAGCCAGTTCATGCCCGAGAACACGCGGATAGCTAAAAAACGGCTGATTCCCTTTATACGCATGCAAATCTGTCCCGCATATGCCAATCCTTTTGATGCGAACAATAGCTTCGCCTGCTTTTAGACTAGGCTCTTGTACTTCCACAAGCTTAAACTTCTCGATCTGTTCACATATGATTGCTCTCATACCTGGTTTCCCCCTGTCCGATTACACATAGGTTTTCTCGTTATATTCGGGTCTTCCACTAATCCAAGACTTATTGTGAATGGGGGCCAGGATCTCCTGCACCTCATGAAGCAGCTCCATGTCAATTGGTTCATCTGTCCACGCAATATTATTGCGAATGTTGCCAGGGTTCGCTGTGCTGACTAGTGTCGTAGGGATGCGTTCGTTCGCTGTTGCATACTGCACAGCCAACTTGGCAATGTCAGTTCCCTTACTTGCACAGTGTTCAGCAGCCTGTTTACATAGTCGCTGAATTTCGCCTGAGGCTGGATGCCATTCCGCTGCTGGTCTAGTGCTCAGAAGCCCCATCGACAGCGGCGATGCATTCACCAAACCGACCCCATGCTGTTCCAGAACTGGAACTAAATCCAGCAAGGAAGTATCGTTCAAACTATAGTGACAGTAGGACAAGACGGAATCCAGTTCTTTGTGAGCCAATGCCTTTTCAAAAATAGATAACGGTAAACCGGATACCCCAAAATAACGAATCTTGCCTGATTGCTTCAATTCATCCAGCGCAGGAAAGGCGCCTTCAAGAATCTCGTTAAATGGTGCAAACTCAATATCATGTAAATATAAGATATCGATATAATCCGTCTGAAGCCGTTGTAAGCTCTCATCGACACTTTCCAGAATTCACTACTTCGAGAAATCGAACGCTTCTGCTCCATAACGCCCTGCCTTCGTCGTCAGGATGAAACGATCCCGCTCCAATTGAGCTATTGCCTTACCTAGTACCGTCTCTGCCTTGGTTAACCCATAAAAAGGAGACACATCAATCAGATTAATGCCCATATCAATCGCTGTATGAACGGTTCGGATGCTTTCTTCTTCGTTCGTTTCACGGAATACAGATCCTAGTGAGGATGCACCAAAGCTCAGCACGGATACGTCAAGTCCGGTTTTGCCTAATTTACGATACTTCATAATTTATAAAATCCCTTTGCATTTAATCCGAATAAGCGGGCTTTATCTGCTTCCGACCAATTTTCTGGCAATGCTTGAGTAAGCACATCGACAACGTCATCGTACTCTGCTGCGAGCAAACAAACTGGCCAATCACTGCCGAATAAAACACGCTTCGTTCCAAATACATCTAGCACATGCTGGATATAAGCAGTAAAATCCTCATGCTTCCATTCTGTATGATTGGCTTCTGTCACCATACCGGAAAGCTTACAATATATATTGGAATGCTTCGCAATGGCTGCCATTTGGCTTTTCCAAGGCTCAATAACACCATCCGCAATTCGCGGCTTAGCCATATGATCAATAACAGCGCGTAAACCTGGAACCAACTTCAAAAGCTGAACTACCGGCTCCAATTGATGAGATACGACAAGCAGATCAACTGGTACATCTTTTTCAGCAAAATAACGTAACGCTTCTACAAAATGAGGCTCAAGTATAACACTCGGATCCGGCATTTCTTGAATCATGACTCTAAAGCCTACATATTTAGGATGCTGGCTAAATCGTTTGTAATGAATATGAAAGTCAGGATCATTCAGATTGAGCCAACCTACTACACCGGCAATTGTATCTGATTCCTCGCTTAGGGATAATAAATAATCCGTTTCTTCTAATGTCGGCGCCGCTTGAACCACAATAGTTTGATCCAAGTTGTGCTGGTGCAGGTGGGGTAATAAGTCGTTCGGCAGGAAATCACGATACAATACCGACAGCTCCGGTGTAAGCCACCCATAGTCACCCCGATCTATCTTCCAATAGTGCTGGTGTGCATCGATCCGCATTGAGATTCTCCTCTTCATCGTCCGTATTTGGTACCGCTTTCTTCTATTGTATCACCAAACAAATCATATGAAATAACGATATCTAGCATCTTTATACGGTTTTTTGATATCATGAGATTACGAGTTATCTTGAAGGAGGAATCTTATGCATCCTGTCCGTAAAGTGTTCGATGCGAACGATGCCTTCCCGTTTTCACTTGCCTACAAAAACACAAAGAGCTCGCAAAGCGAGCTTCCTGATCATTTCCACGATTGGTATGAAATTGTGTATGTGTATCGAGGAAAAGGAACCTTCTTTATCGATCACACGTTTTATGAAATGAAACAAGGCGATCTCTTCCTCATCCCTGGCAATACGATTCACCGGGCAACTCCGGATAAAGAGACTCCTGTTACGTCCACAGCGATTTATTTCAGCCCCAGCATTATACAGACTCCTAACTTAGGTGACTCTTTTTCTTATTTGCATTGCTTCGAGCAAGCCGCAGCACATCACAATTACAAGTTTGAAACTTTACTCTCACAACGTCAAAACTTAGATTCATGGTTGGAATCCATTCAATATGAATTCAAACATCCGAATTTAGGTCACCGGCAAGCTATCTTACTGCAGCTTCTTCAACTCCTGCTTTTTTTGAATCGTGATCTGGGTTCTGGCACGAAGCCTAGCACCGGGGATTCCATCGCTCCTCCTATGTGGATGAGGGAAATTTTGCTTTATATCGATCAGCATTTCTGTGAGGACATCGGCCTTAAGACGCTTTCCAAGCAAGCATCCGTCACACCTGCGCATTTCAGCCGGGTATTTAAGCAGCTAATTGGGATGAATATTACCGCCTATATCATGACCAAACGAATTATCCGAGCGAAGCAGCTGCTTAGTGAAAACGACCTCAACATTAGCATCATCGCAGAAATGTGCGGCTTCGAGAGCTTACCTCATTTTCATGCCATGTTCAAAAGAGTTCTGGGTATGACTCCCGCGGCTGCTAGAAAGTCGGCTAGATAGCTGAGCTGCACTAGTTATTTAGAGGCATTTAATCGAGCAATTGTGATCATATACGTGGTACCTTTGGCCAATTCACTCTTGACCTCTATCTTACCTTGCATCTTTCTAATAATACTAAACGAAACCATTGTGCCAAGGCCCGTCCCCTTATCTTTAGTCGAATAATAAGGAGTTCCAAGTCGATTCATTTGCTCTTTGGTCATACCAATGCCAGTATCTCCAACTGAAATGACAACATGTCCGTTTATCGAATGGGCGGTAAATGTCAAATTCCCACCCTCAGGCATGGCTTCAATACTATTTTTCCCGATATTAATTAGCGCTTGCCGCAATTTATTTTTATCACCAAGAATAAGAAGCTCATCTTGTTCGATTTGTATGATGATCTGTACGTTTTGATAATTGGCATAGGAAGTAAGGACGTTAGCAACATAATCAATCTCATTCTTCATCTCAATTACTTCTATTTTTTCCGGTTCAGGCTTAGCGAAGGTTAAATAGTCGGAAATGATGTGTTCCGCGCGATCCAATTCCTCCAGACAAATTTTTTGATAATATTGTCTATTCGATGTCGTAAGGTCATCTTTCCCCATCAGCTGAATGAACCCTCTTACAGAAGTTAAAGGGTTTCTAACCTCGTGTGCAACGGATGCCGCTATATCACTGACGATCTTCATTTTCTCGCTTCTTATGATTTCTCCGCGCAATCGGGCATTTCTCTTGAAAGTCTCGAGTACATACACAAATACACCTGAAATAGAGCATTGGACAATAATCACACCGTAAAAAACCGGATAATTCGTATTAAATAATGTAGACATATTGCCTATGAGATAGCTATAAACGGTTAAACTAATAAGACGAATACTAGCATAAACAAGAATGGATGAGATCATTTTTTGAATCAATGATAATCTCTGGAACCTGATTACAAACCAGATAATCACCAAAAAAGTAGGTAGAAAAGCGATGATATATGCCATTTGGTTGGGACTGTCTATTATAAAGCGATAGACAACGACAACCGCATACAAAAAAAGTGAGACATAAACGCCTCCATATAAAGAGCCAATACTTAGCGCAACAGCACGTAAATCAAAGTTAAGACCATTAAGTACTACAGGAAACGTCATTGTGGCCACGAGTGTGAAACTAAAAACAACGGCAATTATAATCCGAGTATAACCATTTTCACGATCTGTCTTCATGAGATATGGGTAGATAATAACAGGTAGAAACACAATAAATAAATTGAATAGAAGATCTCTAACGTTATTAAACATACAGCCCCCCAGTAGCGTCCATACACATAACAGTACCACTAAACATGATGCAGAAACAATAAAAAAAACAACCTCCATAGATGTCTATGGAGGTTGCTTATGTCAAACCGAAACCTATTAATTTTAGAACCGCCAGTAAGCTTTTTCACTTAATCGGGTGAAGAATCCTCGGACTTCCTTGTAAATGATGCTTTGCGAGATAAAGGTATGCACCTCGATCCGCTTCAAGAACGTCAGCAATCGAAAACCGCTCCAGCTATAAGCAGCAAGCCCTGCCATAAAGTAGCTAAACCCATAATAATCGAAGCCCAGAGGCAGCAGTGCGAAAGTTAGTATCACATTTAAGGTGAAATAAATTCCCCCGGTAATAACTGCCCCTTTGCGATCTTCGAAGTACAACATGATTAAGATATTAATGAGCATAATGGAATTCATCAGTGCTCCTAGCGCACACATCTTAAAAATGTCGATTACGATTTCTTGTAAGCCTAGCCTTTCTAGGAGCATATCACTAATTAAAATGATAAATAGCGTCAATATGCCTTGCAGCTTCGTCAGACGATACAGTTCACGCCATAACACCTCGACCATTCGCTTCTTCGCCTTGGTGATCATTTCCAGGGTTCCACCATGGGTTACATAGCCGTAAAACGTTTTGTATTTATCATAAAATTGTGTCTCCAACGATACGACGAACAGAACGAGTGACGGAATGATTGTGAGATTTGCCAAAAAGACAGGGGTATCATAGATGGGGCTATACATAAACGTCTCCTCGATCCGGACACCCGATGGTCCTAACCAAATGATGATGTTATGCGTCCAAACGCCTATGTTGTAAAGAAATCCGATCCAAAGCAGCGAAGGATATTTATCAACATAATGTAAAAAACCATATGGATTAGACGCTTCTTTAGCCGGAAACGAGCGCAGCAGCACAAATACCAGCATGCTCATGGTAAGTAGAATACCACAACTAAAACCTATTAAAATATTGGTCGCCTGCTCATGTTGCTCGAAAGCAATGGGGTACCTCATCAGAACAATCACACCGATGATCGAGACCAGCCCGCCTGCCAAAAACGAATAAGAAATAATCTTATAATCCTTAGCTGCGGTTAAAAAGACCATGGCCAGCCAAATTTGTCCAATCATGAAAAATAACAATACGCTCGTCACTTTATAAACCATTGATAACGGAGACGACCAATAAAAAATCACAGCGATAATGAGCGAAATACCGAGTATGATCCTACTTATACCAACATAGGTAGGTGTGACGACCTCTAGGCGATTTTGAAAGAAATGATCGGCCAAATATCTTGTAACACTAAGCTGCCAACCCCCGGAAAGTATTTGCGAGAAAATGAAACAATACGATACCGTAACAATAAACAATTGACGCTGAGCGTCATCTACATGACCGAATTGAACCAGCATAAAGTTAATCAGAGCAATACTGCCAACAGATAGCATCCAAGGACCAGCAGCAATGAAAGAAGCGTAGGCATAAGCCCGAACTCTTAGTGTAAGATAGTCATCGCGGAACAACTTCTGTAGGGTAAATCCAATTCCCGCCATTAGGTAACCACCTCATCATATAACTGCCGATAAGCATCAATAAAATGATCAATCTGATAATAGGCTTCCACACGATTGCGTCCTACTTGTCCCATGTAAGCTCGCTCTTCCGGGAGTGAATACATTTTTACCATAGCCTCAGACATGGCTTTTGGATTAACAGGAGGAACGATGTAGCCGGCTATTCCGACATCGTGCTCGTCCTTCCCCTCCAACAGCTCGCGGCAGCTGCCTACCTCGGTACAGATCCATGGTATTCCTGCGGCCATTCCTTCCAGAACGGCGAGGGGCTGTCCTTCACTAATCGAGCTCAGTATGAGCGCATCAATCTTGGGTAAATATTCGTCAATCGCTACCTTTCCCATAAAAGTAACAATCTCCTCCAGATGGAGATTGCGGGTTAAGGCTACGCATTCTTGATAGTAATCAGGATCTTCGTCCGTAGGCCCCATAATCCAAAGACGTATGTCAGGGATGTCATGACTGGCGAGCCGAACAGCATAGAGCATCGTCTTAATATCCTTAATGGGTACGAGACGCACTAAGGCTCCGAAGACGATCCCTCCACCGGAGGTACTCGTATGTCTTGGAAGTACTGACAATTTGTGATAATCAATGCCATTAGGGATAATCATAGCTTTCTCAGCATGAAGTCCGAGCTCAAGCTGAATTTGATGCGTACCTTTATAGAGAGAGATGGTTCGATCAGCCGTGTGATAAGCACCTTGAGACATATGGTAGAAATACTCGATCCATCTTTTTTTGAAGGGAGGATCTACCCACACAGATTTCAAAATCTCTTCTTCCCGTTCACGTGCGTATACGCCATGCTCAGTAAGCAGGAATGGCTTCTTATGCTTCATTCGCAGATAGGTGGCAATCAAGCCAGCATATCCAGTTGAAACAGCATGATACACATCGGCTACCGGATAGGACTGCTGCAGCAGATAAATGGCGGGGATGTACATAGATCTCCACGTCCAGAAATAGCTATTAAACGAATGATTCGGCATTTCTTGCTCATAGGAAGCGACAAGGAAATCCCAAAATATTTCACTTTTCATAAAGGTAATCGGATTTCCCAGCTTTTTAGAATCAGCAATGCAGAGAAGAGATTGCTCGGAATTTTTTTGAAAAGCAAACCACTCCAGACAGGAAGCAGCTTCTTTCTTGGTTAATCGTGGTGGCTTCCCCTCCTCTAGCTTCAGGTAATCCATCATGAAAACATCATGAATGCCTGAAATATTGGGCGGAAGCTTGTATTTATAGCTTGAGGCCTCTTTACGAGAGGAAGAAATCGCGATGATTTCAAATTCATGTTCTGGCATTGCCGAGACCAACATCTGAATCCAATTCGCTACCCCACCTGACACGTAAGGGTAACTCCCTTCCACTAACAATGCGATTTTCATGGCTTCATTTCCTTCAATTGTAGGGTCACAGTAGGTTGATGAGCCTCCAAATGCCAAAGTCCGTCCGTATGCTCCATACGTGTCAGTACGCCAGCTGCCTTGGAAATCTCTGGTGTTCGGTTATCTGGCACGCGAACGGTGTAATGCATGGGGACCAGTTCATCTTTGGTCGTAATCGTAATTACGTCTTTACTATAATGAACGTCGACCTTTCCGGCCGAGTAAATACTTAGCTTTTTCACCGCGTCCCTAACCGTTAAAGGTTGAAGATACGCATAGTTTCTATTGAGTGATGCCATCCATGCTTCGAATTGCTCACTCAAGTATTTCCAGCCTTTCCCCCCGGAACGTTGAATATCCAGCGCATCGTCCGGATGTACAAAGTGATTCACCAAACCAAAATTAGCAATAACATCATTGACGTAAAACTTCGTGCTATCGTCCAGCCAGTAACCGGATGAAATACGGGGGAAATTCGTGAATTGCGGAAATTCACTGTCCACCCCAAATTCCTGCTCCAGAAAGCCCTCTTCTTCCCCCGTATAATAAAGGGAAGAAATGATATCAATGGAGGGTACTGCTTCAGCGATCGCTGCCTTCCCAGTCTTGTTCAGCACATTGGATGGAGGCACATATGTCTTTAACTCATGTCCGGGAAACAAGTCATTCGATAGCTCTACCATACGCTGAAGACTTTCAACCATGGAAGCCTTATCAGGCCAAGGAACATAGCCGAGATTAGTGTCAATTGGCTCCTTTGCAGTGACAAGAGATTGGTGATTATAGCCATGCAGACCAATCTCACCACCTTGACCTAACAATTTAGAGCCAAAATACGGCAGAATCTTCGGATAGTTCCCCAGAAGGGTTGGGAGAGGCGAACTCGTCTGATTCTGATAATTCCCAATCATGAGGCCCGTATACTTCCACCCATAGAGCTTAGCGAAACGAGCCATATCCGCCCACCAAATCCGTTCATAAAATGCAGGTGTGCTAAGTCCGTACTCCTGACGAATCAGCGGATTAACGACAAGCGGAACGGGTGATGGGAAATCGTCAATATTCAGACTTCGTACTGCCACTTGTGAAGTAACCAAGCTGTCTAAAGCAAGACCAATGGATTGAACCATTAGCCCTCGACCTACCTTCTGGATACTGTTGGTTGAGTTCCAGAACACAACGCTCCCCTGCCCATAGTTATTTTTCCAGAGCATAGGCACTCCTTCGGCCGATAAATAAACTTTAACCTGCGGCTTAAGCTTAATATCCAACATACTGTTGGAAAATAGCGCATTGCTTGCCGGAAGATTAGGATAGCCGGGAAATACGGTTTGGTTGACTTCTATGCCATGTATCGTTCTTTCAATGAATTCGTTATTACTTTCTATCCCCAGCATGTCATTCCATTCTGGAGCATAAAACCGCGTAAAGGCAAGAAGTCGACCGCCTTCCTTCAAATAAGACTGGATAACGGTCTGATCCAGCTCGCTTATATCCTCGCCGGTGAGTAGAATGACAGTCCACGGGTTTGGTTTAATTGTTCTCAATTCGTCGGCCGTTATGGAATCTGCATGCAATTTGGCAAGCCCCAGTGCTGTCTGTAGGTTGACTTTGACCTTATTGCCTTCTGAATCTTTAGGATTTGTATACATATACAGACTGAGTTTATCACCTGTTATTGATGATTGGGCCGAGCTCTTCACCGAGAACTGTGCCTCTTGATAAACATTTCTTGCTGAAGATAAAGGAAACAAATCAACGGTTCGTATGGTTTGCAGCCCGACACCGAGCAGCAGCACACTAACGATAACGCATGTAAAGATGATCAGCTTGCGGGACACCTTGTTCCTTCAGCTCCTTCCAAAATTGGATCGCAGGCAGATGCTCGTCCGGAACCTCAATGCTGCTGTCCAACCATTGCTGTGCAAATTGACTAAGTTCGTTTAATTTTCCTTCTGCATACATTTTTTCTGCTTTAGTTAAATAAACCATATAGCGATATTCACCCACATTGGAAACCTGCTCAGCGTGGCGGATGGCCGTCTGGTAATCCTTTTCCATTCGTGCCAGATTGCATAACTCTGCGATAAATCGGGGCTCATCGGGAAATTGAGTAAGTCCCTTTCCTATCCATTGTTTGAACGTCTGTCTAACTTCCATAGCGAGCTCTTCCGTCAATAAATGGCTTCCCAAATAAAGTCGGTAGGCTTCCAATAATTCTTTCCATGTCTCCCAGCTTTTATCATCCTGCTGCAGAAGGAAGGTCCATTTCTTGATACTTCGGATATATTGCTCATTTAAATAGTTCAAGCTAGTCGCTGCATAATGAACCACTTCGGGATCCTCATTGCGCAGGGCTTCGTTAAACAACTGCACTTTATTATTGCCTTCATATTGGAGGAGAGAAAATAAAGCCTCCTTCTTGCCCACAGGCTCACCTGACATCAGGATTTCCCGGAATGGTAAACGGTTCGATTCCGCTTCCACATTAATATTATAGCTTTCCATGGATTGCGGAGAATAATAGACGTAGTTCTCATATTCCTCGTAAAAGTCGTGCCTAAAACGAAAAAATAACAATCCTGAGAAGACAAATGATCCAACCAGAAATCCAATACTAGGAAAGAAAAGGATGATCGTTTGCACCCACCCGGCACTCAGTCTATCTTCGATTCGGAAGGAGATAATATGGAGCAGCCTATTATATATGAGCACAAGAACGAGATGAAGCAGCAAGCTAATCCAATGAAAAGAAAGCCCAATGATCTGCAATCCGTCTAACACTGCGAATAGTAGACTAACTGCCACGGCAAGCCTTGCGTAAGGAGAAACATCAAAATGCCGGACATTCCGAGAGACTCTCATTCTGAGCCCCCCCTATTGAAACGATCCCTAATCCTGGCTTCAATACGTGATGCCAGCTCTGGAGACGTTGCGGGAAGTAGAAATAACAGCTCTCCGCGGAATGAATCGTAGGCCATAGCATCTTCATCACGCAGCATCTGCTGTGTCAGAGCATTGATCTCTATCAGAGCCTCTGTCTCTTCCATTTCACTAAACTCGATTGGAATCTGCAGTAATAGGAATTTTTGGGAAAAATCAGTTGCGCGTATCGTTTCTTCATTCAATTTGGCGTAGAAATAATCCGGCTTCATTACCCAGGTATTGGGGAAATAACGCTGTTCATTCAACTTCTGTTCCTTTTGGAACGCTTTAACGCAGCTCTCGCCCATCCAAGTGAGAATAAGTCGAAATAGGTCCATCGTATGCTTGTTCAAGGCAACAAAATCAAGTCCGTTCAAACCTATAATACCTATAATTTGCTTGTTCTCATCCAGAAGAGGTCCTGCAAGTATGGGGATATCTGCCGATTCTCCCTCCGGTCGCATTTGAATCGTTTTCTCCTTACATATTTGGGAGTACAATGATGGTTGATCTAGGAATACGGTGGACGGATAATGTGTTTCAGCACCGTAATAGACTTTCAGTCTCAGTACATCACCGCCTGGACTCATTCGATAGATGACGATGGATCCCGCCTGAATTAAATCTTTGCATAAGCGCACCGCATCCGTGAAAATAATTTCCGAATCTTCGGAATCTAATGCCTTGGCAATTTTATAGAGGGTATACATGCTTTCTTGAGCGCCGACTACCTTCGTTTCCAGGGCTTTCTTAACAAAGAGAAGATCCTGATAGCTGGTATCCATTTTCGCTAGCTGCTGCTTATTGTCCTCAAATTCATCCGCCAGAATGGCATATCGAAAGCGTAAATCGGAGGAAACGTGACCTACAAATAAAGCGATCCCCCAATAACACACGAACCATTTCGCCTGATCCCATTGGTCAAACATCCCATATAAATCACCGTTAATCTGAAGGTACGTTAAGATATGCAGCAAGCTGGCTCCAACCGCCGAGGCTGCTCCTATGCGTGTTCCATAGCGGAGTGAAAAGTAAAGAGTAACAAATAAAAATGGATTGGGTGACCAATTCAACCAATCCATGTTGTACACCAAATGGATAATAAATAGAACGGCCAGAAAAAAAGCCAGTTCACACCAGGCTAACCAACTTCGGTTTTGTCGAAAAATCAATCACGTTTCCTCCAAACTTTAACTATCCAAGGGTTTGATAATGATGGGGTTATTTTTCTTTCTATAAAACTGTTTCAATTGCTCATAGATATCATCAATTTGAAAAGGCTTAATAATATACTCATCGGCTCCTGCCATCATTGACTTCGATAATTCGCCGATGGAATGCTTCGCGCTCATCAGAAAAATGGGTGCTTTTGCAAAGGATTTGTCCGAGCGAAGCTCTCGGCATAGTTCAAATCCAGTCAAATTCGGCATAAGAACATCAGACAGAACAGCATCCGGTTTCAATTCCTTTATCGATTTTAACGCAGCAATAGGATCATTGAAGGCTGATACCTGGAGACCTCTCACTTCGAATAAATCCTGTAAAATGTGTAGTAGAACATTATCGTCGTCCACTATAGCTAGGTGATTCATGGCTCTCAACTCCTTACATTTATCTAGCTGCATATTTCATAAATTTACGTATGTAAAAGGATATGTTTGAATGTTTCTAGGTTATATTTTATCATATAATGAAGCTAATCCAAATTTCAGGAAGGTCCGTGAAAAGCGATGAAGACATCAAAGGTAACAGCTGCCATTATCGTCTCCATGGTCTTTTTCTCATTCCCATTCAAGAAGCAAATCCAAGCTTCTAAACCTTTTCAAAACGTGAAAGACTACTCCCTCTACTATGGTGCACCTACTGAACAAGCCATCATTCAATTAAAGACCAAAGATCTTATTATTATTGAACCTCAATTGTTCTCAAAGCTACAAATACAAGACATTCAAACGACGGGCACAATGGTTATAGGTTATATAAGCGTTATAGAAACCCCTGCCTGGAACACTCTTCGTGTGAAGGAACTTTTGTCTTCGGACTATTTATTGAAGCAGGGCGAGCGTATCCATTTCAAGCAATGGGACTCTTATTTGATGGATTTGCGACAATCACATTACCGTCAGCTGCTGTTATCAGAAATCAAAACTTCTATCTCAGACAAAGGTTTAGACGGTATGTTCCTAGATACGGTTGGAGATATCGATGACTGGATTCAAGATGCAGCTACTCAAACCCCAACAAGAGAAGCATACCGTTCTTTCCTCCAAGACGTGAGCGGCCAATACCCCAAGCTTTCCATTATTCAGAATCGCGGCTTTGATACACTCGACTATGCGCTGCCTTATATCGATGGTTTGTTATGGGAGGACTGGCGGGCTAATTGGAAAGAGGATTTGTGGATGAAAACAAGAGTGGACAGACTGCGAAAGGAACAAAAGAAGGGCTTGACCGTATTTTCCATCCATTTAAATAAAGAGAGCTCTCCTGGTAGAGAAGCCCGTAAACTAAAGTTTTTACATATAGACGCACCTGATGGTTATACGAAAGAAGTCAATTAATTTTGAACCTCCCCCCTACACCATACTTAGACCAACTTCCATTTCAAGTGCTTCAACACAACGAGCTCCAAGTATTATTTTTTTTACAGGATTCGACATTTAATAGTCACATTACGTGTTATCTATGGTAAAATCTCACATATAGCCTATGATTTAAGAGCAAGGATGGAATGAGGTACATAGATGGATGAGGTTTGGAAGCAAAGCGCTAATTTTCTGGTTATCGATGATCAGGAGTACAATATCAACCTTTTAGAGCGGATACTGCGCCGTGCGGGTTTTTCCAATATACACTGTACGACGGATCCCAAGCGTTTAGATACCCTTTTTGATGAGGTTCAGCCTGATATCATTTTATTGGATCTGCATATGCCGGAAATGGACGGATTTGCAGCGTTGAAGCTTTTGAAAGAACGCGTCTTGGAAAGCAATTACCTACCGATCGTAGTACTTACCGCCGATGTAACTCAAGAGGCAAAGAAGGAAGCGCTGCATCTCGGAGCGCATGATTTCCTTACGAAGCCTTTGGATAAAACAGAAGTGGTTTTACGGATCAACAACTTACTCAAGACACGCTTCTATCATTTGCAGCTTCAAGACCAGAATCAACGTTTGGAGCAGCGTGTTCAGGAACGAACCGCCAAGCTTGAACAAGCCAAGCTGGAAATCTTGGAGTTACTTGGACGCACCTCCGAATTTCGTGATGATCAGACAGGGCAGCACACACAGCGCGTAGGCCGGATAGCGAAGGAGATCGCCACTTCTCTTGGACTGCCTAAGCAGGAAGCGGAGCTCCTCGAGCGGGCCACTCCCTTACACGATCTAGGGAAGATCGGCATCCCCGATGAGATTTTATTAAAACCGGGAAGATTCACCCCCGAAGAGTTTGAGCACATGAAAACACATACGACGATCGGGGCCAGCATACTCGAAGGAAGTCAATTTCCTGATCTGCAATTAGCCAGAACGATCGCTTTGTCGCACCATGAGAAGTGGGATGGAACTGGATACCCGAGCGGATTAAGCGGTGAAGAAATCCCACTAGCTGGACGTATCGTGGCCATTGCCGACTTCTATGATGCGTTGACTCACGAGCGCCCCTATAAAAGGGCTTGGTCGGAAGAAGAAGCTTTGACAGAAATTCAGAAGCAGCGCGGCATTCATTTTGATCCCCAAGTCGTGGACGCCTTCATGGGCATTATCCGAAGAAACAACAATTTCGAATAGAAATGGGAAGGTGTTCTTATGAAAGGCATGGTTTTTACTTCTTTTCTCGAAATGGTCGAAAATAAATTTTCTCTTGGTATTGTCGATCAAATTATTGAAAGCTCCGACTTGCCGTCGGGCGGTAGCTATACCTCTGTCGGTACATACGATCATAATGAAATGATTCAGCTTATTGTACAGCTAAGCCAGCGGACAAACATTCCCGTTACCGACTTGATCATCACTTTCGGCGAATATCTGTTTACACAGCTTATCGAACTTCATCCTCAATTCATCCAAGAAAACAGCTCCGTATTCAGCTTTCTGCAAAAAGTGGACAGCTATATTCACGTAGAAGTCCGCAAGCTCTATCCAGGCGCCGAGCTGCCGGCATTCGAATATGACACTTCGGTACCTGGAACGCTGATCATGACCTACCGGTCCTCGCGACCTTTTGCCGATTTGGCAGAGGGGCTCATCATGGGATGCATTCAGTATTATGGCGAGCAGATAAGCATAGCACGGGAGAATTTAGACGAAGGAACCGCGGCCCGATTTATTTTGACGAACACGGAAGTGAAATAGATGCAGGATACGCAGGAACTAGACGTTCTTCGCCGTCAACTAGAACGGGAAAAGAAAGCGCGCAAAGAAGCTGAACAGATCGCCGAGCAGAAAACGCGTGAAATTTATTATGTAAATCAAGAACTTAGACAGTTGAACGATCAGCTGGAGGAATTGGTGAAGGAGCGTACGGTGGAGCTATCCAAAGCACGCGATGAAGCCATTGAAGCCAATCAAATCAAAAGCCAGTTTCTGGCCAATATGAGCCATGAACTACGCACGCCGCTCAACGCTATTATCGGTTATAGTGAAATGCTCAAAGAAGATGCCGAAGATATGAATGAACCCATATTCGCAGACGACCTAGGCAAAATCCATAACGCGGGGAAACATCTGCTGACACTTATTAATGATATTCTGGATCTCTCCAAGATCGAAGCTGGCAAGATGGATCTCTACTTGGAAGTATGTGATATCCCGACGCTTATTCACGAAGTTCTGACAACTGTAAATCCGCTAATAGAGTCAGGCGGCAACCATTTGGAAGTTGCCTTCCCCCAAGGCGAAATGAAGACAGACATCACGAAGCTTAGACAGATCTTGTTCAATTTGCTAAGCAATGCCGGTAAGTTTACCAAGGATGGAACGATATGGCTAACAATTGGCTATGAAATGGCAAATGGGCATCCAGGCATTAGCTTCAGCATTAAAGACACCGGCATCGGCATGACGCCTGAACAGATGGAACATTTATTTCATGCTTTTAAACAAGCCGATTCCTCGACAACAAGGAAATACGGAGGCACAGGACTGGGACTTGCGATCAGTCAAAAGCTGTGCAAAATGATGGGTGGCCAGATCACTGTCGATAGTACGTACAGTCAAGGCACAACTTTTGCTTTCTGGTTGCCTCTACTAGAGAATCATGCGGAAGGCATTAACGATCCATTAACGGAAAACGGCTCATGGACGATGCAGCGAAACCGCACGGTTCTGGTTATTGATGATGATCCTGCTATGCTGCAGTTGATGCAGCGTTTGCTCAGTAAAGAGGGATGTACGGTGGCGCTGGCCCAAAATGGACAAGAAGGCCTTCGGCTCGCTAGGGAGCTGCGTCCTACGCTTATCTCCCTTGATGTGCTCATGCCGGGTACCGATGGTTGGACCGTACTAACAACACTCAAAAACGATCCAGAACTATCAGACATACCTGTCATCATGATGACAATGACCGATGATAAAAATATGGGCTATGCACTTGGCGCTGCGGAGTTTTTGATCAAACCGATTTATAAAGAAAAATTAATTTCTGTGCTGGACAAGCATATCCCTGAGAGGCAATCTAACTCGATACTCGTCATTGAAGACGATATCACAACAAGTCAAATGATGACTCAGATGTTGGAGAAAGAAGGCTACAAGGTCACTAAAGCGAAGGATGGACGCGTGGCCTTGCAATTCATGGTACAAGCGCTCCCGCAATTGATTCTGCTCGATTTAATGATGCCGGGAATGGATGGATTCGAGTTCGTTACGGAACTGCGCAAACGCGAGGAATGGCGCTGGATTCCGATTGTTGTCATTACGGCGAAAGACATTGCTTCGGAGGATCGCTTGCGACTGAACGGCTATGTGAAAAAATTAATCCAAAAAGGAAGCTTTAGGCGCGAAACATTATTACATGAAATCCGCAGCCTAATGGCTGGTTCCATGGAGGACCAGACCATTGGGGAGCATACCTATATACGCAGCAAAGAGGAAACAAACGATGTATAAAATCTTATTAGTTGAAGACAACGAAATGAACCGTGACATGTTATCCCGCCGTTTATTGCGCAAGGGTTATGAAGTCATCATGGCTATGGATGGACAGCAAGGTGTCGATGCCGCAAGATCCGAATCCCCGGATCTCATTCTCATGGATATGAGTCTTCCTGTATTGGACGGCTGGAACGCCACACGTCAACTTAAAGCTTCGCCGGAAACAAAGGAGATCCCCATTATCGCGCTAACCGCCCATGCAATGGCCACGGATCGAGAACAGGCATTTGAGGCGGGATGCGATGATTTTGACACGAAGCCTGTTGAATGGAATCGGCTGCTCGAGAAGATGAAAGTGTATTTGAAAGATCAGTAGCGATCTTTGTAATGGTCAAAGGTTTCCTGCAAACCACTTCTTAATGTATATACCGGACTCCAATCCAAACCGGCAAGCGCGGCACGATTATCCAAGCGGCTGTGAACGATATCTCCAGCTCGAGAAGGTGCGTAAGAGGGATTGAAGCTCATCCCGCTGATGTCGCACATTTCCTTAAGAAGAACGTTAACACTTGTCTGCTCGTTCCAACTAATATTGTATAATCCTCGGCCGCCCTTACTCAGTGCGGCCATATTTGCGCGTACGATATCTTTCACATAAATAAAATCTCTTGTTTGCTCCCCATCACCAAAAATCAATGGTTGTTGACCCGCTAGAAGCTTATCAACGAAAATGGAGACTACGCCTCCCTCACCCTTTGGATCCTGTCTAATCCCATATACGTTCGCATAACGCAAAATCGTATAATCCAACTCATAAAGAGAAGAAAAGCTTTCTATATAGTGTTCCGGTGTATGTTTAGAAATACCATAGAAGGATAGCGGCTTTATCGGATGATTCTCATCAACGCCCAAATATTGCGGGGTTCCATACACAGCTGCGGATGAAGCGTAAATCAGCTTACGAACACCATGCTCCCTGCATTGTTCCAAGACGGCAAGAGTACCGAGAATGTTTATTTTAGCGTCTAGTAAAGGATTAGTAAGCGAAGTCTGAACATCGATTTGTGCAGCATGATGAATCACGACTTCTGGGCGTGCAGCGGTGAAAGTCTCTGCTAATCCATTATCTAACAAATCTCCATGATGGAAGACAGCAAGGGGATTCAAATTTTCTTTACGACCTGTAGATAAATTATCAAAAATATGTACGTGATGCCCTGAAATGATCAATTGATCGACAATATGTGAAGCAATAAAACCCGCTCCCCCAGTAACTAAAATATTCATAAGCGCACGCCCCATCATGATAACGTAAATAAGCTGAAAAATAGATCACTCGACTTGAGTTTTATTATATTATAGATCTCCTCCGTGTAGTTAGAATGAAAAAAATACAAATAAAAAAGAGCCATTATTTCGAACTAGATGAACTAGCTCAAGATAATGTCTCTATTTTTGTTTGACTTGGATTTAATTCTTCACGACTCTATCATATAAAAAGTCGGCAATATGGACGGCCTCCATGCGGTCTTTTTGCCCGTGCTTTTCAATACCCAGCTTCATTTGCAGCAAGCAGCCAGGGTTGCTTGTAACGAGATATTGAGCGGCAGTAGCGTTCACATTTTCCATTTTATGCTCAAGAATTTGGTTCGCCATAACGGGTTGTGTGACATTATAAATGCCGGCCGAACCACAGCAGGAGCCTGCATCTTTCATTTCTATATAGGCAACGCTGCCTACCTCTTTCAGAAGCTGTCTGGCAGGATTGCTGCCTTTCATAACATTACGCAGATGACAAGAGTCCTGATACGTAACGCGAGTGGAAGCTCCACCGTCAACGGTCTCTGCGAACTGGAGTGGACGTCCTTGCTCTACAAGAATCGTACTGATGTCCTTCACTCGTACAGCGAACCAAGCCGATGCTTCCTTCCATTCCGGCTCCTCATGAAGCAAATGATCATACTCTACAAGAATGGCACCGCAGCCACCCGCATTGGACACGATATAATCTACACCGGCCTCTTGGAAAGCGCGAATGTTATTCTTGGCCAAAGCTTTTGCCTGATCACTCTCACCGCTGTGTGCATGTAGGGCCCCGCAACAATTCTGCGTCTCTGGAATGACTACGTCAAATCCTGCTTCAGAAAGCAGCTTTACCGTTTTGATATTCGTTTCGGTAAACAAAACATCCATTAAGCAGCCACGGAACATGCCAACCGTAGCTATCTTTTCCCCTTTTGCCGGAATGTAGGTACCCAATTGCTCTACGATCCCTTTACTGGAAGCGTCAGGGAGTATTGTTTCCATATCGGATAAGTGCTTGGAAAATACCTTTACAGCGCCTGTTTTCCTAACGATGGTTTGCAACCCTGATTTTTTATAGAAATGAAGGCCTGATCCCAACAAACTCATCCTTTTTTGATGAGGGAAAAGCTCCTTGAACACCAGCTTACGTACACCGCTTACCCACCATCTGTGCTGCTTCGTATGCGTCTCAATCGCATCACGGGCTTGCTCAATTAACTGTCCATATTTCACATCTGCCGGACACGCTGGTTCACAAGCGCGGCATCCCAGGCAATGGTTCATTTGGTCTTCGAAGCTGATCCCTGGCTCCATAATACCATCCACGGCCGCTTTCATAAGTGAAATTCGCCCGCGAGGGGACTCGGCTTCCACGCCGGTCTCCTTAAATGTCGGACAAGCAGGTAGACAAAAACCACAGCGCATACAATTGGTTAACTGTTCATAATCCAGCTTCTGTACGAGTGTTTCTTGAAGTGTTGCTGCTGGATGCTTAGCCACGATCAATCACCACCCTGCGTCTGGACTCTTTGGCAAACATTTTACCTGGATTTAAAAGAAGGTGTGGATCGAAGACTTCCTTAATCCCTTTCATCATGGCGATTCCGGCACTTCCCACTTTCCATTCCAAGAAAGGGGCTTTGACTAAACCAACACCATGCTCACCAGTAATCGTCCCTCCCATCCCGATAGCCGCTTCAAATATTTCCTCGAAGGCTAATTCAACACGATGTATTTCTTCGTGATCCCTTGCATCCGTCGTCGCCGTTGGGTGAAGGTTGCCATCTCCCGCATGTCCAAAGGTACAAATTTGCACGCGATGCTTCTCGGCTATGCGATTAATCTCTAGGACCATATCAGCAATCTTAGAGCGTGGAACGGTCGCATCCTCTAATATCGTTGTTGGGCGTAGACGAGCTAGTGCAGTAAAGGCGCTTCTCCTTGCCGTTAACAGCTTCAGGGCTTCCTCTTGATTGCTCGCAATGCTGACTTCATCCGCCAGCTCCTCGCGGCAAATTTCTGAGATCCGTTCGATATCCCGCTCGACGGTTTCCATATCTCCATCCTGCTCGATTAACAGAATAGCTGCCATATCGAGCGGAAGTCCCAATTTGGCGAAATCGTCTACAACACGAATCGTAGGATTATCCATGAATTCTAAGGTAGCCGGAATGATGCGATTTTCTATGATTTTAGACACCGTACGAGCTGCTCCATATAAGTCTTTGTACATGGCGAGCATCGTTTTCTTATATTTGGGAGGCGGTATTAGCTTAAGCGTTGCTTCGGTAATGACTGCTAATGTACCCTCCGAGCCAATGAGCAGCTTCGTTAAATCATAGCCGGCCACATCCTTCATCAGCTTCCCGCCTGTTCGCATAATTTCGCCTGAGGCTAGGACACATTCTAATCCGATCACATAATCTTTGGTAGTGCCGTATTTTAAGCCGCGAAGACCTCCGGAGCATTCCGCTATATTTCCGCCTATCGTCGAGATCGACATACTGCTCGGATCTGGTGGATAAAATAAGCCAAGATTTTCAATATGCTCTATGAATTGCTTCGTAATGATACCCGGCTGGACCGTTGCCGTTAAATTTTGCAAATCAATGTCGAGTATCGCATTCATTCGATGCATGACCATCACGATTCCCCCTTGAACGGGAACCGTTCCGCCGCAAAGATTCGTGCCTGAACCTCTGCTTACCAGCGGAATGCGATATTCATTTAACACCTTCATAATCGCAGATACCTGCGCCGTATCTTTGGGATAGATCACACCATCAGGCAGCGCTTGGAGCATAGGTGTTCCATCGTAAGAATGCGTAACAAGAGATTCCATATCATCTTTGAAAAATGCCTCGCCTACAATATCCTGCAGTTTTTGTCTTACTCGACTATCAAGCATAAATACCTCCCATGGGACAACTCATTTATTTCAACACAATTGATCATGTGATCAGATGACTTTTTTTCTATTTTAACTTATGATTGAATAGATGTATAGATACTTCATGGGGGAATTATATGACATTTCAGCAGATTCGACCGCAAAAGGGCTCGGAAATCGTGCTTCAACAAATAAAAATGCAAATCGAGACGGGTACCTATGCACCAGGTTCGAAACTTCCAACTGTTGTTGAACTTGCTGCTAGCTTTCAGGTTGGCCGTTCTACGGTTAGAGAAGCGCTTAGCGGGTTAAAGGCTATAGGCTGGGTAGATATTCGACATGGCGGAGGCACCTTCGTTACGAACCCTTTGCCAAAAGACAGCAGCAGCCTTTTTGACCAAGGCCAAACGCTGCAGGAAGTGCAGGAGGTCCGAAGATTCATAGAGGCGGGTTGTGCTTCGTTAGCCGCAAGTCGCCGTACCGAAGAAAATTTGACGGCACTCAGGCAGATCCTCAGCACTATGGAAGCTTCCCTTGAAAATGAAGAAGAAAGCGAGCAAGCCGATATTCGCTTTCACCTAGAAATCGCCAAAGCCTCCCACAATTCCCTCATGATCGGGATGATGGAGTCATTAACGGAGCGGTTGCAGCAAAGTATGAAGGCTTCTCGCCGGCTATGGTTTTTTGCTGAACGTGCTTCCGCTGAAAAGCTCCTTCAGGAACATCGTGACATCGTCGATGCCATCGAGACGAAAGATGAGCAGCTTGCAGCGGAGAAGATGTCGCAGCATATTCATAAAGTGGACCAAGTTATTCAAAAGCTTGCCAAAATCTCTACGGATAAATTCTGAGAAACTTCACTGCTTATTCTTCTATAACTGGTATTCTATCGATTCGGGGATCGGTAAAGATGTCATACTCACACTTCTACTGTGCGCTCTTGAGCCCTCGTGATCTCGCTTCTTTTCATCTCTTCTCGCCCTCCCTAAAGTACCATCGGAAATTGCACATCATAACATAACTCAAGAGAATCTAAGGTAGAATCTAAGGCAGGGCTAACTTACCCATGATCGTGGGCCGCTCAGCTCCAGTAGCGGATGGCAGATTATTAGGCACGCCATGAATCCAATCGTTACCCAGCAAGGCAAAGAGGACAGCTTCTTTGGCATCACCCGATAAGCCAAGTTCATCCGATGTAAGAATGGATTGCTCTGGAAGCAGTTCTCGGAGCATTCCGAGCAGCGTCTGATTATGCGCCCCGCCACCGCTTACAATCACTTCCGCAATGTTATACTCCGGTAAAACGAAGTCGTTGTAAGAACGGGCGATGGAATGCGCGGTAAATGAAGTCGCTGTCGCGACGATGTCTTCAGGAGGTAGACCTCGCTCAAGTGCAGTCGCCAAATAAGAAGAGGCATATGCTTTACCAAAGAGCTCACGCCCCGTTGTTTTGGGTGGAGGGAGTTTGAAGTAAGGATGTGCCAGCATGCTATTAAGCAGCTCTACATCTACAAAGCCGATAGAGGCCCAAGAGCCATTCGCATCATAAGTTAACCGGCCTTGTGAAAGCTCAAAGACAACTTGGTCCATGATCATATTGCCTGGTCCCGTATCAAAGGCGATAAGACGATGAGCATCGGTCGATGCGGAAGCCGGAATCGCGGTGCAATTGCCAATCCCGCCGATATTTTGGAGAATACGACCCTTTTCCTCATGGCGGAACAGAATAAAGTCCCCGTAAGGCGCAAGCGGTGCACCTTGACCGCCAACCGCCATATCCGCTGTACGGAAATCGCCAACAACAGGTCTTCCCGTCCGCTTAGCAAGGACGGATAAATCGCCGATTTGCAGGGTTGATTTCGGCAGAAATGGATTTGCTTCATCCGCTACCGGGATGTGCCATACCGTCTGACCATGAGAACTGATGAGATCAATTTGCTCCAAGGGGATATTAGCCGCTGCCGCCGCGCGTAACACTGCATCGGCAAAGCGTTCCGCTATCGCGAAGTTCATCCCGCATAACAAAGACACATCGGAATGTTCGATGGAACATAATTCTTTGAGCTTTTCCCGTAATTCATCTTCATAGGCGAAGCTCTCAAAGTGGAGCACCTCGACCTTCGCGTTAACGCCGCAGCCATCAATCCGAACAAGCGCGACGTCAATGCCGTCAAGGGAAGTACCGGACATAATTCCAGCAACCGTCAGAGACGTTTGATTCAATAAGGAACGCAGCATTATAAACCACCCTCCCATTTCCATCCTGCAGGATAGTCTAGACCGAGCGAGACCGGCAGCCGGCCTTGCGGAGTAAGCTGTCCTAACAAGCACTTGGCCGCACTTTGCAGGGCAAGCGGCCGACTTTCATAAGCCGCGACGAAGGTTGAAATCTCAGGCAGCTCCAGCAAATCGTACGGCACTCGCAGTGCGACGACGACAAGCGGCTTGCCGAGCGCCTGCAGGGCAAGCACCAACTCGACCTGCGCGGGATGGAATCGGGCGTTGTACGTCCCGATGACGATCTGCTCCGCCTGCTGCGCCTCGGCGAGCAGCGCAGAGCTGCTCGCTGCCACCTCCGGCAGCGGCAGCACGCGATCGAGCACGTCTAGGCCGTGCTCGGCCAGCGCAGCCCCTAAGCTCGCGGGGCCCGCGTATGTTTCGTCGACACCCGACGAAACGGCTGCGGCCACAGTGATCGCGAGCGTCTTCTCCCGCTTCAGCGGGAGCAGCTTCTGCTCGTCTTTGACGAGCGTGATGCTCGCCTCGCTGAGGCGCTGGGCGACCGCGCGGTGCGCCGCGGTCCCTACCTCATCCGCGGCCGCCGCACTTGGCCGCGCTTCAAACAAGCCGCGCCGCTCCTTGAGCGCGAGCAAACGGGCGACCGAAGCGTCAATACGCGCTTCGGTAATCCGCCCTTCGCGCACCGCGCGCTCCAGCGCGGTGATGGCCGCGAGCTGGCGGTCGCGGCTGTGGCTGATCAGCACGAGATCAGCCCCCGCTTCGACCGCCATGACAGCCGCCGGCGCTGTGCCGTAATGCTCGGAGATCGCGTTCATTTCCATACAATCGGTCATGATAACTCCCTCAAAGCCGAGCTCCTCACGAAGCAATCCAGTAAGTACAGACTTCGAAAGAGTGACAGGCAGCTTATCCGATTCTAAAGCGGGGAAATAAATGTGCGCTGACATAATAGCATCCACGCCGCTCTTGATCGATTCAACGAAAGGCACCAATTCAACCGCACGAATACGAACTTCAGAATGCTCGATCGTTGGTAAATCCAGATGCGAATCTACGTTTGTATCACCATGACCTGGGAAATGCTTGGCCGTTGCAACGACCCCGGCATCCTGGTAACCTTGCATCGACTGACTTCCATATTCGGCGACAAGTTCCGGAGACTCCCCGAATGATCGAACGCCGATAACGGGATTATCCGGATTATTATTCACATCCAGAACAGGTGCGAAGTTCATATTAACGCCCAGTGTTCGCAATTCCTGCCCTGAAATAAAGGACGACTCATAGGCAGACTTTGAACCGTCAGCTGCTTTAAGAGCTCCCGCAGCTAGTGCCATCTGTCCTGGCATTAACGCCACGCCTTCAGTCAAGCGAGCCACCATGCCGCCCTCTTGATCAATGGATATCCATAACGGCAGATTCTGAGAACGCTTTGCAACTTGTTGGAGCTGCTCGGATAACCGAGCAACTTGCTGTGTGTCCTGTACATTACGCGCGAAGTAAATGACCCCGCCTATGTGGTTTTGTTCAATAAAGCTCTCCAGATCTTCAGTCATACCCGTACCTTCAAAACCACAAAGGATCATCTGACCTATTTTTTGCCGAAGCGTCAATTCATTGATGTCTCTCTGGCTCCTGCTCGTATTCATATTCATATCGTTTACTAACTCCCCTCGTCAAGCAATCAAATTCCTATATGTAAGTGTTTACAATGCAAACCGAATACCTATTATTATAGGAATAAAAAAATAATATTTCAATATAAATATAATATGTGAAATTTTATTTTAAATTGAAATAGAACCGAGAAGAGTGAAAAGAGGCAAACGAATGTCATCCATTCGCTGCCTCTTTTTTGCTAACCCATATAAAAAGAAATGACATCTAAAGCCTCGCGACCATAGGGAAAGCCCTTGTCGAAATCCTATCGGGGAACGACAAAAAAAGTGGTTGAGCAGGAAAGCTTCCTGTTCAACCACTTTACTTTGTCATACGATACCGGCAAGAGGACTCGAACCTCCACCCTTTCGGACTCGATTTTGAGTCGAGCGCGTCTGCCATTCCGCCATGCCGGCTTAGCTGCACGCCTTGATGTGTTACGGCGTGCTTGCAGTTAAGATAATGCCGAAGACCGGACTTGAACCGGTACGGTAGTCACCTACCGCAGGATTTTAAGTCCTGTGCGTCTGCCGATTCCGCCACTCCGGCTTAATTGAAAGCTCCGAACTGGATGTAACTAAGCTACCATCCAGTTCGTTACTTTGGGATGCGCGTAGAGGGACTTGAACCCCCACGGTC
>NZ_WHOA01000110.1 GCF_013141715.1 Paenibacillus phytorum
CCACTTGTTTTACATGCACTGGAAGCGGTAGACTTGCTGGATCGTAAGAAACACTTCCCATCCGAGCTATCAGGTGGGCAGCAGCAGCGTGTTGCTATTGCGCGAACGTTGGCAGGAGATCCTCCGATCATTTTGGCGGATGAGCCTACGGGAGCGTTAGATTCGAAGACAGGTGTGGAGATTTTAAGCATTTTAAAGAGATTAAATGCACAAGGTCGGACGATTATTTTGATTACTCATGACTTATTTATTGCGCAGCAGGCGAAGCGGATTGTGAGGTTTCGGGATGGGCGATTAAACGAAGTTGTCTAGTGTTTATAAGACCGGAACTCCAAATAAGGGGGTCCGGTCTTTTTATTTTTAATAAATTGTTTGATTTTTGAATGGAAATGGTACGGCATTCAACTGAGGGACGGGCAGTTTAACGAAGTAATTCTTATCATATCAAGTTTAGTTTAGATTCTAAGTAATCAAGATGCTTTTTTACCTCAATCCAATTTGAAGCACGAAATACCAAATCATGAGTAATGGATAAATTATATGACTGTTCATACAAAATAACTGGCTTATTTACTAGAGCAAACTCCTCTGCATAGTGAGGACCATCATCAATTAATACAACTACTTTTGAATTAATACATTCTTGGAGTTTGTTTTCAACAAGTGTAATATTGTGATAATTAATCTTATGATGTTTAAGCCATTCAATGGTAACATCGCGAAAAAGTAATGGTCGAGCAGTAATAATTGATATTTGATGCTGATTAAACAGTTGCTGTAATATTTCAACAGCCATCGGCAAAGGTGATGAGTTCCAATGAATTTCATGCCCATATTTATTATAAATTGCATCACGTTCTGCCTCATCCCACCCATATAAACGGTACAGATAAAAATCATTAACATCGTCGGGTGTTAATGATAATCCAGATGCTCTATTATAATATTGCAAATGAGCTGAAGTGGCATCAAGAATTGTGTTATCTAAATCTACTCCAATATGCAAAGGGGTAACAACTCCTAACTAAATAACTAGCTATTTCGGTAAACCCAGTATACCATATATTGAATTATGGTTATTCCGCTAACGGAGAAGGTTAGCATCATGACGAACAGGCAGTTAGGATGCCTGTTCAACTATCGAGTAGGATTGTTGAATAAGGTAGTGTTTCTGAAGGAATAATACTGGGAAAACATGGGCGGTAATGTTATGCGAATACAATTTCTTTTAGCTGTTGTGCTTCTTGTTTCGCCATTACAAGGTAACATCGCAAATGCAACAACGCCGGCTGACATAAAGATACAGGGGGCTCCAACCGAAGAGGTTCTTAAGGATTCACTATTTGCTTTGTTAATTAGAGGACTTCGGCGCCCTCTCCCATCGATAGGTCAGCTTGTGAGTCTTCTGACTGTAGGGGAACGTGCATTGAATTACGAGGAAGGTATAACACATCGATTAATTAATGTCGAATAATGAAATCTCATGTAATATGGAAATAGACACAATGTTCTTTTTCATGATATGGATAACGTCCACAAATTTACTACTTGGAAAGTGAGGAGTATCCATGTTAAGTTTCATCAAAACAAAGCTGCCAAATCGATCACTATATTTAACTATGGTTCTGTATTATTCGATGCTTTCCATATCTTCTTTAGTGGTGTTCGGTGGAATCATGTTTTATATTTTCTCTAATACAATGAGGTCGGACACTTTATCACACTCTTTAAAGATTTCCAGTCAGACCAGCATGAGTTTAGATAACTATTTTAAAGATATTGTTACTTCGTTGGAAATGGTTTCTACAAATCCAATAGTTATATCTAGTTTACTAGACTATAATACCAATTCCAGTTATACCAATAATGCAAATAGAAAACAAATCGCTGACTTATTGCAGAATACAAAATCACTCAAGCCTGATATCAGTAATATTTTTATATATAATCCAAGCTTATATTTTTCTATACCCAACTTAACATCAATAAATGTGAATTCACCATTTTTAAATCAAATATGGAATTCCTTAGTAGATATGGATCATACGAAGTCCATATTCTACCCAACCCATACCTTAGACTACTACTCAAATCCCAGAGATCAGAATGTGGTCAGCATGAGTTTTCCAATACGAGATATTAGTCATTTCAGTAAGACTAACTTGGGGATATGCTTTGTTGATTTTAATTTTGAGAAAATTGCTCAAATTATTGAACACACCAAGCTTGGCAAAAGCGATAGCATTATTTTGTTATCGGATGACGGTATTGTCATTTATTCAACTGATCCTAGATTTAAAGAAGGCAGCAATGAATTAGGAGGGCTTTATGTTGAACAGATCCTCCAGCAAGATACCGGCAATTACAATACAACGTTTCATTCTGAGAAATTGCAGGTCAATTATTCTACTTCTAAGGCGACAGGTTGGAAGTTGGTATATCTAAGCAAATTGTCGGAAATTCAAAAAAATGTAGATCGAACTGGAACTATAACCCTATATTTGGTATGTACCGTCATTGTTTTAAGTGTAGCCATGTCTATTTTTATTTCACGTAGAAGCTCCAAGCCGATCATTAAGCTCATGAAAAATATGCAGGAAGTAGGTAGAGGAAACTTCACAGCAAGAATTCCAGAAGATGAGATCTACTCGGAGTTTAGAATCTTAAATAGTGGTTTTAATTTGATGACTAATAAAATCAATGTTTTATTTGATGAAGTTTATACTGGGAAAATCAAACAAAGGGAAGCTGAATTCAAAGCATTACAGTCAAACATCCATCCACATTTTCTGAATAATACACTGCAGGTCATTCATTCATTGGCTATTTTGGAGCGCACATCGGATATCGAAAAAGTTGTTACTGCTCTAGGTAATTTATTGGAATACACAATTTATCAGAAAGAAACTAACGTGTTGATTTTTAAGGAACTTGACTATATTAAAGACTATTTACAAATTCAAAATATTAGATACGACAATACGATTCAAGTGGATATTGAAGTTGAAGAAAAGGTTTCTCGGAGTTATATTTTGAAATTGTTACTCCAGCCATTGATTGAGAATGCAATTTATCACGGATTGGACAAAATAGCTAAAGAGAGAGTGCTTAGTATTAGAGGATATACGGCAGATGGCAACATTTATTTCGAAATTATGGATAATGGAATCGGAATGACAGAGCAACAATTGTTTGCTGTCATTCAGAACCTTGAACAAAAAGTTGTTCCTGAAACAAGCATTGGATTATCCAATGTACAAGAGCGTATTCAGATCGCATATGGACAAGAATACGGAATAAAAATCCATTCAGAATATGGAAGAGGTACTAAATTAGTATTAGTGATCCCTTTAAACGGTTAAATACGAGGTGTAGATGATGAAAAAAGTAATGTTAATTGATGATGAGCCACTGATCAGGCAAGCCTTAAAAAAATTATTAGAACGTAATAAGCTGAATGTCGAAGTAATCGGGGAAGCGAATAATGGCATTGAGGCGTTGGAATGGATTGAACGTGAAAAGCCGGATCTTATATTTCTTGATATTCGTATGCCTCTTATGGACGGCTTTGAGTTGCTAAAAAAGCTTCAAGCCAAAAAAATAATGGTGAAGACCATTATTTTAACGGCATTTAGAGATTTTGATTATGCAACAGAAGCGATTGAGTTCGGAGCATACGGTTATTTGGTTAAGCCAATTGATGAAAGAAAATTAGTGGAAATGGTAGAGAAAGTGTGCCTGAAAATAGATGAGTTGAAGCAGACAGAGCTAGCCGCAAAACAAGTAAATGAATTATTGAAAACAAGTTATTTGGAAAGTTTACTGGAGGGTCACGAGCCTACTATCAGATTGGATAATAATGATGGCACCCTCCTAGAATTAAGAAGTAATAACTGCCAGTTAATGATAGTTAGGTCTTCTTTGACGATATCTGAAATAGATCCTTTATTGGAGAAAATGGGCTCCCGAATTCTTCTTAATTTTCAGGGGGAAATCGTTGTTGTATGTAACCATTCTACTGATTTTATAGATAATCTTACTGTCATTCAACGTCAATTAGGTGAAAGGAAAACTGCTTGTACCATTGGTGTAAGCAGCTTTGGTGTACCGTTACAGCAATTGAGAGATGCTTATCTGAAGGTCAGGGCATGTATTTTTTATCAAAAAGCCACTTCACTCCCTTATGTTTATGTGGTCGAAGGTGAAAACGAACGTGTTTCAACACAAGATTTTACACCTGATCAAGGGACATTTGAGCTGTTCGCCGAGAAATTGGTACTGGGTCTGAATGAGGAAGCATGCGAATTGATTCGCCAATTTAAAGTGAAGTTAGCAGATGCTATGCTGATTGATCTGGACCTCGTCTATCAGCTCTTTTTTGAGTTTGTGATACAAATTAAACAGAGAATAGCGAAAACAAATTTGCAAGATCGAATGAGTATCGGGATAGCAGAACTCAAATTTGTAGATATTCAAGCATACAAAACTTTGGAGGCGCTAAGCGCTTTTTTTGAACAAAAGACATTAGAATGTATACCTTCGCCTCAATTGGATGAAACTAGCCGAATGGTTCAGAAGATAAAAACGTACATTCAGGAAAATTATTCAAAAGAAGTTAGTCTCCATTCATTAGCGGAACAACTATTTGTCAGTAAAAATTATATCAGTTCTATATATAAACAAAAAACTGGGTTGAATTTTCTGGACTATTTGACTCAGGTGAGAATGGAGCAAGCTAAACACAGGCTGGAAACGACCGAGAAAGGAATTCTACAGATTGCTCAGGAAGTAGGCTATAAAAACGCAAGTCATTTCGGCAAGGTATTTAAACAAGAAGTCGGGATTACACCGGCAGAGTATCGGCAACGAATATTCTAATTGTGTTATTTTAGGACAGAAATCGATATTTCTCGATATTGTAGCTCATTCCGCCCAGGTATAAGATTAGATTATCAAATGGTAGCGTTGCCATTGGATATTACATTCAGAGTTTACTAAGGGGGAAATAAGAAATGAAAAAAATATTAAGCGTGATTCTTGCGACGATGGTGATTACCAGTGTAACAGCTTGCGGCACGAAAAATGGGGATGAGGGGTCAGCAGCAACGAAAGCACCAGATTCCAAGGCAACGAGTACGGCTAGTTCCACAAATGATAAGTTTACTTTGAAAGTTGTAGGCTCAGGGGCAAAAGATGATGGATTAGATATTGCGACAGAGATCTTCAAGAAAAAGTATCCGAATGCTGATGTGCAAGTAATTACTGCGCCGTGGGGCAACGGCGGTTCAGATATGCGTAATAAAGAGCTTATGATGTTAAGCAGCGGAGAAACTCCGGATGTTGGAAAAATGGTGTGGGGGAAAGAATTTTTCAGTTCAGGCGTTATTGAAGATATTACGGATCAAGTGAAGAATTGGGAAATTTATAGTCATTTAAGTGATGGGCAGAAAGATAGAATGACGTTAAATGGTAAGGTGTTTGGCGTTACTCAAAGTAATAACACGGTTTATATGTTCTACAATAAAGATATCTTGGCTAAAGTCGGTGTTACAGAAGCACCGAAAACGCTTGATGAAGTAGTTGAGATTGCAAAAAAAATAAGCGCAGCAAATTTAAAAACTGCAGATGGTAAACAGATTTATGCTACGAGCTTTGAAGGTGGGAACTGGGCAACCGATTATTGGTTATGGGCAAATGGTGGAAAACAGATGTCAGACGACTTCAAAAAAACACAAATCGATTCTCCTGAATCCGTAAAAGCATTTCAGTTCATGCAAGATTTTAGTAAAAATGGTTGGGCGCCAAAAATAGATGGCAGCTATGATAAGCTTTGGTTGAATGGACAGATTGCAATTTGGCCTTGTGGGGATTGGGATGTTCAGGCAACGACCAGCGCTAAAATTAATGTTGGCTTTGCTCCAATGCCAAAAGGGTCTTCTGGTCAAAGCACGACAAGTGTTGGCGGCGCTGAGTGGGCTGTATTTAAACAATCAGCACATAAAAAAGAAGCGGCAGATTTCCTTCAAATCCTAGTTTCAAAAGAATTCCAACTTAAATCTAAATCCTATATAACAGATTTATCTTTATATGATGATCCAAGTATGCAAGCTGAATGGAAGACGGCAGGAACACTAGAAGCACGAATGGCAGAAAAGCAGCAATTGCAGAATACAAAATACAATTTCTTGGAAGCTCCGTTTATTTTTCCAGATGCATCCAAAATTTATGCTGCAGCTCTAGAGAAAATTTTGGTACGCGGTGATGATGTTGAGAAAACAATGAAGGACGCAGCAACTCAAATTAATAAGGGAATCGCAGAAGCCTCTAAATAAGAACTATGATCTAGCAAGCTATTTATTGATCTGGTTTGGCAATTGCTGGACCAGATCAATGTATTTTAGGAGTGAAGCAGATGGAATCGACCATTCGACCGAAGTTGCGAAGAAGTAAATCAACGAATAAAGGTATCGTCTATGCGGCTATAGTGCCAACAATCTTATTTTTTGCCACTTTCTTTTATTACCCATTCTTTACGAACATCGTCTGGATGTTTACGGATTATAACTTTCTGAATCATCCTAAATTCGTTGGCCTAAAAAATATTCTGAAATTTATACATGATCAGAATGCTTGGCATGCATTAAGGAACACGGCTTTAATTACGATTATCAGCACGCCGCTTACACTCTGTGTATCGCTTGGGATCGCCATGGCAGTTTTTTATATGAAGCTTGGCAAAAGTGTCATTAGAGGTGCCGTATTTACAACCTACATTGTGTCTACAATTGTTGCATCGATTATTTTTAAAGTTTGGTTTAATGATGAGCTAGGTTATATCAATGGCATTTTAACAAGTATGGGTATTCACAGAGTACCTTGGTTAACTGATCCTTTCTGGGCAATGGCAGCTATTATTGTTCTCTGTGTATGGCTCCAAATGGGTTATTTTATGGTCGTATTTTTGGCCGGTTTATCTAATGTCGACTCGCAGTTGTTTGAAGCCGGAGTGATCGATGGCGCTAACAAGCGGCAATTATTCTTTCATATCACCTTGCCACAATTAATGCCAGTTATAATTTTTTCGTCAATTATTGTAGTAGCTACTTTTCTGAAAACTTACCCACAAGTAGCTATATTAACAAATGGCGGACCTTATCGCTCCACAGAAACGATTCTCATGTATATGTTTGATCAAGGGTTTCAGTCCCGTAATGTAGGTTATGCTTCTGTTATAGGAATTGTAATATTCATGATTACCATGGTTGTATCCCTACTACAATTAAAATTGACGAAATTTTTCTCGGAATAGGAGTGGCAACATGAATCAACCAAAAACGCAGTGGAATGTAATAGATTTGGCATTTTTCTTCTTCATGTTAGTGATAGCGATTATACTATTGTCACCTGTATTCTGGCTCGTGTCTGCCTCATTTCAGGGAAGTGGAGAAATATTTAAAGTACCCTTCAAATGGATTCCAAACCATATTTCCTTAGATAATTATATCAATGCGTGGAACGTTGGAAAGATTGGTGAAGCACTGTGGAATTCAATCTGTGTATCATTGCTAATGTTGGTTTTCCACGTATTTTTGTGTACGTTTAGCGGGTATGTGATAGTCAAACACTCTTTTAAATACAAGAATATATTAATTATGTTCATATTAGCGACGATGATGTTACCTCAAGAAATAACGTTTTTGCCGATCTACAATGTGGTCAAGTCGATGGGGCTTATTAATTCATATTTAGGTTTAGCGATCCCTTTTTTCTACAGCGGTTTCGGTGTTTTCCTAATGATGCAGTTTGCTCGTTCCATTCCGAATGAAATTATTGAGTCAGCTAAAATAGATGGTAGTTCTGAATTTAGTATCTTCTTACGAATCGTAATGCCGATGATGCGATCGTCAATGGCAGCGTTAAGTATTTTGGCCTTTTCTTTTATCTGGAATGAATTTGCTTGGTCTAGAATTGCAATCATTTCGGACAGTATGCGAACGCTGCCGATAGCACTCAGTTTTCTTGCCTTCTCGTCTGATAATTCAACCAATATTACGGCTCTATTACCGTCTAGTGTTATCGCCATTGCACCTGTAATGATCTTATTTTTTATTTTTCAACGCCAATTTATCGAAAGTGTGGCTAGTTCAGGAGTGAAGGGGTAGCTAATACATGTGTAAAATAAAGACGGTTCATGTTATTTTTAAAACTCATTTGGATATTGGATTTACCGATTTGGCTGAAAATGTAGTAAACAAATACTTTGAATTATATATTCCCAAATCGATCGAATTGGCCAAACAGTTGAAAGCTGACGGCGGGCCTGCGCAGTTTGTATGGACGACCGGGTCGTGGTTGATTCATGAATACCTTAAGCAAGCTACGGAAGAACAGAAACTTTTGATGGAACAGGCAATTGCTTGCGGTAATATCGCTTGGCACGGTCTGCCTTTTACCACGCATACCGAACTGATGGATCCTGCTTTGTTCGTGTATGGGCTATCGATTGCACAAAAGCTGAATGCGCGGTACGGTAAAAATACAATGACTGCCAAAATGACGGATGTCCCAGGGCATACGATAGGCATGGTACCTTATTTCGCTCAGTTTGGCATTCAATACTTGCACCTCGGCGTGAATCCCGCATCGAAAGTACCGAATGTTCCTGAAATTTTCGTTTGGAAAGGGAAAGACGGATCGGAAGTTGTAGTCAATTATGCGAGTAACTATGGAAATGCGGTAGAAATTGACGGATTTGATGAGGTGATGGTGTTTGCCCATACGGGAGATAACTGCGGGCCCCCTTCCTCCGATGATATCAAAGCAGAGTTCGCTCGACTCTCTGAACAATATCCCGGCGCTTCCATTCAAGCGTCCACAATGGATCAGTTTGCCGAGAAGTTATTGACCTTGAGAGATCGGTTTCCGGTTGTATACGAAGAGATTGGAGATACGTGGATTCACGGCGTCGGCACGGATCCGTTGAAGGTTTCACAGTACAGAGAATTGTTAAGGCTGCGAGATAAATGGGTGAACGAAGGACGGCTCGACCCTGATAGCAAGGAATATGCGGACTTCTGCGATCAACTCATCCTAATACCAGAGCATACGTGGGGATTGGATGAAAAGAAATTTCTAACGGATTTCAAACATTATGCCGTTCAAGAGTTCCGTTCGGCACGTGAAGCAGACCGGATAACGGATGAGGCTGTTCCGGATAAGTACAGCTATATCGGATCGTTTGCCATGCATGAATTTGACAGCCTTTCGTCGGAATTATTTTCGACATCATGGGGAGATCGAAGTTTCCGTTTCTTCGAGAGCTCGTGGATGGAACAGAGGGCATATGTTTGGCGTGCAGTGAATGCTTTACCGCTAGATAAACGAGTTGAGGCTAAAGAAGCCATTCAGTCTTTGGAACCGAAAAATGCATGGATTCAAAACGGACATGAGCTTAAAAGCGACGAAACATATGATCTCGGATCATTTCAGGTTGCATTTTCTGCAGATGGGTCAATTACTATGCTAAATGACCGTCGTGGAAAGATTTGGGCTGACAAGGAGCATCATCTAGGCAGTTTCCAATATGAATTATTTGGTCTTGAAGACTACAACAATTGGTTTGAAACTTATACAGCGCAACGGAATACAACGTATCATTGGGCGGATGCAGACTTTGGTAAGCCTGGTATGGAGTTTGCGGAGCCGAGACCGAAGCATAGACGATTTACGCCGAGTGTGAAGCGCATAGGGACTTGTTCAGAGGAAAATTGCGATGTTGTTCAAGTTCATCTTGAAATGCCATTAGAGAGTACTCAGTTGTATGGAGCTCCACGGGAGATTCGGATCGATTACAGATTTTACAAGTCACTGAATAAAATCGAAGTGGAATTAAGCTGGTTTGATAAGCAGGCTAATCGGCTGCCTGAAGCAAGTTGGTTTTCATTTGCTCCAAAGGTCGATAATCCGAATCTTTGGAAAATGGATAAATTGGGAGCATTGATCTCGCCTCTGGAAGTAGTTAAGGATGGCAATCGGAATTTACATGCGGTGAATTCCGGCGTCTATTACCATGGAAGCGACGGTAAGATTTCTATTGAAACGCTGGATGCGCCATTAGTGGCTCCAGGAGAGAAGAGACTACTACAATTCGATAATTCCTTTGTCTCGTTAGATGGGGGTATGCACTTTCTTCTGCATAATAATGTTTGGGGTACGAACTTTCCAATGTGGTATGAAGAAAATACGAAGTTCAGGTTCGTCATCAGCTTGAGTTAAATCGAAATCAGGATCAGTTTTCTAAACCGTGGAGGCTTGGATTTTCATTTCAGTTTGGTATTGAAGATCAAAGTGCTCCATGCTTTAGTTAATAATTGGAAGCGCTTTAAATTATAGGGGGGTGAGAGGTGAAGTTACTTGTTTTCCAGTAACTATTGATGGCGGAAATGTCCGTCAATGCGGAGTATTAATTGAATTCAATCTAAAAGATTCAGGGAGGCGTAAATATGCTAAATGTGAAAAAAGCAAGAAAAATGATTAGTGTAATGATTAGTGTAATGATTTTGTTTAGTACACTCGTATTTCAAACAAGCGATGTAAGTGCCACAAGCGATGTAAGTGCCGCAAGCCAACTTGTCACATATTCCGACCCGCCTGCTGGTACACCAAGCGTTTCAAATTTTACAGCACAGGTAAGAATTCCCGGAGGAATATACTCGAATTTATTCACATATGCTGCTCGTGTCATGAAAAGCGGAGTCACTGACGGTACAGCAACTGTAGGGTTTGTAATGTTTGACTGTTCCGATCAAGTGGAAATGAAAATCACATATAATGGCGGGACTGTCAATTCGGCAAAGATCTGGCCGCAGGCTTCTGGCATTACGCCTTCAATTAACGGCAACGTAATCACGATTCCGCTTACCGGACCAAAGAATATTGTGCTGGAAATAAATGGAGATATGTACAATTCTTTGCAGATATTTGCTAATCCTATGGATACCAATATACCTTCCCCAACCGATCCGAATGTGATGTTCTTTGGACCAGGACTTCATGCTTATGGTAATGATTCAAGAATTACAAGGGAGACCGTACCTACACATTACGGCGGCGGTACGACCACCCAGGATGTTATTTATGTACCAAGTGGAACAACTGTTTATATACAAGGCGGTGCAGTCGTACAGGCTCAAATCAAAACCAACCCTTTCCTTAACCAGACTGGCTGGCAAACTGCACCAAGAAAAAATAATATTACAATCCGCGGACGGGGTGTGATTGATGTTTCAAGGTGGTGCGGCAATTTTACCGACGCGGATCGCTCGCGAAACCCTGAGATGCCGGGTATTGTAATTGTCAATTCGGATAATGTAACCGTTGAAGGTGTCGTAGTGGTTAATCCTGAAAGACAGCAAATTCACATACACACCTCAACCAATGTAACAGTTGATAATTTTAAAGGGTTTACTGCAATGCTAGAAGGTGATGGTATTGTCAGTACCGGCGGTAACAGCTATGTGACTGTCAAGAACAGTTATGTCAGAACTTCTGATGATGCTTTGGTATCTGATTCCTCAAACGATCACATTTCATTTGACAATATCGTAGTATTCGGTCAAAAAGCCCATAGTATAATTGTCGGAGTTGGTAATCCATATGGAAGGCCGCTTGATTTTTACACTTGCACAAATATATATATTATTAATCATTACGAGGCGGAAACAGTTCAAAATGGTGTTTTTGGGATTGGTGCAGGGCAGAATGGTATGGTTAAAAACTTGGTTTTTAACAATATTATAGTGGAACGCAATTCCAAGGGCAGCTTGTTTAAGATCACACCATTTATACCATGGAATTCAACGATTGGAAATATGAGGAATTTAACTTTCCAAAATATATACTATACAACTGGGCCGAGTGAAGCCACTTCATCTATCACGGGAATTGATTCCACCCATACTGTTGATGGTGTACACATTAACAATCTGGTTATTAACGGGAGTAGAATTTCAAATATTCAAGATGCAAATATGACGATAGGGAGTTATGCATACAATGTGGATTTAGATAACATTAGCGTATCTGTAAATAAGATCCAAACGTCGAACGCCACAGTTACCGCTTCATCGTCAAACAATGCCAGTTTTTCTCCCGATAAAGTGGTCGATGGCATCATAGGTGAATCGAATACTGGCGAATGGGCGTCCTTGGGAGAAACCAATCCATGGATCCAGGTGAATTGGACGACGAATCAAACGATCAACAAGATTACCTTCTATGATCGGCCCAACTCGGGTGACTGGGCGCCAGGCGGGACGCTTTCCTTCAGCGACGGAACCTCTTTGGTGGTTTCAGGTATCCCGAATAATGGGAGCGCTCAATCTGTAACTTTCCCTAACAAGACTGTGTCTTGGGTCAAATTTCAGGTATCTGGCGGAAGCGGGTCGAATGTAGGTCTCTCAGAAATAGAATTTTACAAAGTGCCAGATATAACGTTTAGGAGCGTCACAGCGCCTGCACCAATAACAGTGGCCATCGGAACGGCAAAGACAGCGGCAGCTCTTGGATTGCCTGCTAAGGTAACGCTTGTTACCGATTCGGTAAATGTGGATGCCAATGTGAATTGGGATGTAAATCGTGCAAGCTACGATCCGACTGCCACGACGGCGCAGACCTTCACGGTAACAGGAGAAGTAACTCTGCCTTTTGAAGTCATTAACCCGCCCAGCATTCCAGTGACAACAAGCATTACCGTAACTAC
>NZ_WHOA01000111.1 GCF_013141715.1 Paenibacillus phytorum
CCAGCCATATTCAAGTCGAGCCTTGGCATTCGACGCGCCACGCTCGCCACGCTCCCTACCCGGTTTATAATCCGGCTTTGGTGCGCCCAATGCACATGCATAGACCGGAAGCCATTCCGTTGCGGCAGCTGGCTCGTCGTCCACGATATTAACCGGGCCAGAAGGCCAACCCAGCGCAAGCACAGCCGCGTTCGCTGCATCCTCTACATGAATGAAGGAACTGACTCCATCGGTTGCAGGCACTTCCTTTCGCAGCACTTGTTCCGCTATATGCCCGTTACGTTCGTTCCATGTTCCCTGTCCATAGAACATACCATACCGCAGAATCACATACTCCGGCATTTCCACAACGGCTCGTTCCAACGCTACCACACCGTCCACCAACCTATTCCGTGGCTCGGGCGCGTTCACATCCAAAGGAATATCCTCCGAAGCAGGCCGTTCGCCCGGTTCGTATGCCCACGAAATGCTTTGAGCGACGATGCGCTTTACCCCTGCCGCCAAGGCGGCGTCGACCAGATTCCGGGTTCCTTCCTTTCGGATTCTGGAGTTCTCGGCAAAGTTCATGGTACTCAATGAAGTCAGCTGATGAATAACCACATCTGGCCGAACTTCGGCTACAGCCGTAATGACGTTCTCACGGTCGTATACATCGGCAACCAGTACGCTAACGCCCAGTCTTGCCATAACACGGGCATTACTTTCGCTGCGAGTTATGGCCACTACCTCATGACCGGCCTGCAGTAGCTTTGGAAGTAATAGCCGGCCGACTGCCCCGGATCCTCCCGCTACGAAGATTCTCATACATTTTCCTCCCTGCTTGTAATCACATTTTTGGAGAGACTTAGGCCGTCCTCACATACAGGAGGCAATGAAGAAGATGATTTCGTGACATTTTCAGCAAAATTTTAACTTTTTACTTTAATCGACCGACAAGATGAGGGACGTCTTCGCCCAAGCATCCACATTACTTGCATACTATAACATGATCTGCATATTACCACCTCCAGCAAATCCAAATATCCTTTAGCAACTCTCGGCTATATAATTCTGTAATCGTTCATATTCTGCCCGTTCGTATTATGAGGTCAGCCAGTTTTTACTGGTTGACCTCTTTTGTATATGAGCATTTTGCATAAATCTGAGGCCTTGCTAGACAAAGGTTTTTGAGCATAAAAAAGGGACTTCACCCCGACTTGGAGAAGTTTTCAAGTGACCAAACAAGAAAAACCCAAGGGAGGGAAGTCACTTTGTATATTCTCCAAGAAAGTCTATTTTCCTTTGAAGAACTTCAAAAACTTGAATTCAAAGAACGCTTGCCTATCTTTTTCAACTCAATCGACTTACGGCCTTATACCAGAGAATTGAGAAACAACTCACCCCGAGGCGTACAAACCGATCAGAAACTGGGTGAGTGCGTCTTCCAGCGGCTGGTTCGGCTTGATTGATGCAAGCAGCTTATCCATGCTTTCCATCTTCGCCTCCTGCCCCTCGGTGAAGATCGTCTCCAAAATTTCCTGTTTCCCGCCGGGAAAATAATGATACAGCAGACCGTCGGTGATGCCGACGTGCTTATTGATCATCCGCATTGAGGTTCCGTGAAAGCCATGCTCCCCGAACAAGTCCTTGGCACCTTGAAGAATCTGTACTCTGCGTTCCGCCGCCTGCAGGTCTCTGCTCGTCCGGGGAATCCTTTTCACTGCATTCGCCTCACTTTTCTTTGATTTCATCAACGATTGTATAACGAAATAGCAAACGATTTTCATCCGAAAGTAAATTCAGCCTGATGTATCCACTGGGGCTTCATACAACATATGAATCGAAGCGTAACGAGGATTGAATAACAACCGGTCATTGTTCCCCCATCCTTCCTCTCCCCATTCAAGCCATCTGATGAGAGAGTCGTCTTTTTACTCAAATGAATAATTCCATTCAGAACCACTGAGTTCAGGTAATATTTTCCATTTCACGTCCACATTAACAAGTAAACGGAGCCCCAAGCATCTTATCGCTTAATAAATAAGGAATGCTATTATCGCAATTTGGACAGGCATCAACCAGTTTTATCTGGTGAATCGGACAGTATTGTAGACGTGCAAGATATGGAACAAATTAGGTGTTCATTCTTCACCTCTGTTCCTGCCTGCCCTGTATACTGCCCAAGCCATCATCTCCTCCGTGTAGCTTCTTCTCTCACACTTAGCCAAGGGTGAAATCCTGTGAATTCATAAGACTGAGTGAGAAAACTGAATCATTTCGAGGAAGCGTGATTAAATCCGAGCTTATCACCTTCATTAACTACAT
>NZ_WHOA01000112.1 GCF_013141715.1 Paenibacillus phytorum
CCAGCCATATTCAAGTCGAGCCTTGGCATTCGACGCGCCACGCTCGCCACTTTCGCCACGCTCCCTACCCGGTTTATAATCCGGCTTTGGTGCGCCCAATGCACATGCATAGACCGGAAGCCATTCCGTTGCGGCAGCTGGCTCGTCATCCACGATATTAACCGGGCCAGAAGGCCAACCCAGCGCAAGCACAGCCGCGTTCGCTGCACCCTCTACATGAATGAAGGAGCTGACTCCATCGGTTGCAGGCACTTCCTTTCGCAGCACTTGTTCCGCTATATGCCCGTTGCGTTCGTTCCATGTTCCCTGTCCATAGAACATACCATACCGCAGAATCACATACTCCGGCATTTCCACAACGGCTCGTTCCAACGCTACCACACCGTCCACCTATTTTTCCGGCGGGAAACAGGAAATTTTGGAGACGATCTTCACCGAGTAAGAACCGTCCAGTCACGGCCGGGCTATTGAATAAGCCGATTGATTTGTTTGAAAAAAACAGGGGATAATTTCCTTCCGAATACCCGCTGATATTGCAAAATTCCTTTACCGCCTGCCAATATCATGATCGTAAGCGGTTCGATTTCCGCTGCAGAGTCGATGCCGCCTTCTTCCTGAATC
>NZ_WHOA01000113.1 GCF_013141715.1 Paenibacillus phytorum
CCAGCCCCTCCTCATCAAACCGTACGTGCGGTTTTCCCGCATACGGCTTTCCGACGTTCTTCACCCAGGGCAGTACGGTTTTCCCATGTGCTTACAGTTTTCAAGTCTGAACGCTGAAGCAACAGATGCATCTCACTCCATATTAATCTGTGCTTCTTGTGCTTCTTATTCCAGAAAAGCCTCATTCTCCTTAGGATGTACCAGTCTACTTTGGCTAGGAATCCATTGGACTTCTTCCGATCGACATCCAAATGAGCGTAATAGTTACGCCATCCCTGAATCATCGGATTTAGTTTTTCCACCATCAATTTTAGTGTCCATTGGAGTCGGCCTCTTGGAGACGTTTCTTCTTTCACGCGCAGACGCATCTTCTTCATTGCTTTCTTTGATGGAAAACTTCGAAGTCTATACATAACTCCGTTCTTATGAAGATTTGGCATTTTGCGATGGTGAAAACCAAGGAAGTCAAACCCGTCCTCGTTCTTCCATAGACGAACTAACTTCGACTTGCTAGTGTTCATGGTTAGTTCCAGTTTCCCAAAGATAGTCTTAAGGATTCGAATTGATTCGAGTGCCTGTGGTTTGAACCTGCATAGAATGACTAGATCATCAGCATACCTAACCAGTTTTCCAAGATGAGAAAACCGCTTTTCCCAAATTGTATCAAGATAGTTCAGATAAATATTGGCAAGTAACGGAGATATCACTCCACCCTGTGGGCTTCCGATTTCCGTTTTGTGCCAAATCCCTTCCTTCATCACACCTGCTTCAAGCCATTGCCTAATTAATTTCAGGATGCGCTTGTCACAAATACGCTCTTCTACCAGTCTCAATAGTTTGCTATGCGAGATGTTATCGAAATAGCCCGTAATATCTACGTCGACTACCCAATTTACAATTCCCCTATTGACGCTGTCCCGAATACATTTAATGGCATGGTGTGCCGACCTCTTCGGACGAAATCCATAAGAGCAATCCTTAAAATCTGCCTCAAAGATACCTTCGATCACCATTTTTGTTGCCATCTGCACAGTTCGGTCGCGGATCGTCGGAATTCCTAAAGGACGAGTTTTCCCATCCGGTTTAGGTATCTCTTTCCGCTTTACAGGAGATGGCTTGTATGTACCATCCGCCAACTGCTGTCTGATTTCCTCGATAAAGGTTTCTTCTCCGTATTCTTGAACGATGGAATCAATCGTTTGTCCATCTACACCAGCACTGCCTCGATTCTTCTTCACCCGCATCCATGCTTCCCGCAGGACGTCTTTCCGGAATATTTTATCGTACAGAGCATGAAACTTGCGCTTAGGGTTGGCCTTAGCCGCAAGATAGAGGGTATTTTGGAGTCGTCGAGCGTTTTCATTGGTGGCGTTAGCCGTATGTTCGGCATTCACTTGCTCTTACCTCCTCAAATTCCCATGAACGAAGCGGGGTATTGCCCTTCCCTCCCCGGGGTTATGTTGTCCACCGGATCCACAGTAGTATGGCCCCCTCCGACTCCCTTCCCGCAGCTCGCCACTTCACCTTTGGGGCTTATAGGTCTACCGTTTACGAAAAAAAAAACTTCGTGCGGGGGAGGGTCTCCCTAGTTCCAGATACAACTTTCTCTACATGCCGTTCCCCATACACCGGAGGGTTCTTCCGCGCTGCAGTTCCAAGGTCTTTGCGCGTTCTATGGCCTTCGCTGGGGCAGACGTGGCTCGGCTCCCTCTTGTCCCTTTCGGGTTCAGTTTCACGATGCGGTAGGATTCACTTCATTACGGCCTGCAGATTTGCTTCATCACGATATTTCGTGACTTTTCACAGGGCTTCAGCCGTTGGATTTCGCCAACGTCTGCCTGCTAGCTACGA
>NZ_WHOA01000114.1 GCF_013141715.1 Paenibacillus phytorum
CCAGTATCATACCCATTGTCATTAGACAGATCGGGTTTTCCCGGCACTCCTTTGCTTTTCGTAATCATGTTGTTTATGGTTGCGGTCGCAGTACCTTGATTGCCTGCATCATCAACAAATTCAAAAGTAAAGCTGCCGTTCATGATGAACGAGTAGCTATTTGACCCCCCGTTGTTCGTGATCGTTACATGTTCGCTTGGCGTAATGGACGCTACAACAATATCATTGGTCGGTGTTGATCTGCTATATGCGACCGATGCAGTCGGCACTGTCATGTCAATATTAATTACACTCGTGCGCTGCATCTCCACATTGCCGGCGTTGTCTGTCGAACGGTAGCTCAACGTGTGCTGCCCGTCTCTATCGAAGATCAGCGAGTTTGTATAAGGATGCCATGTGGTTCCTCCGTCGAGACTGTATTCGGATGTCGCAACCCTTGACAAATTATCGGTTGCAGCCAACGTGACCGTGACTGGATTCACATACCAACCATTCATTCCGTCCGGTTGTGCAGGAGACATCGTTATGTTTGAAACAGGCGCCGTTTTGTCGATTTGAATAACCTTTTGTTTGACCTGCTCCTTATTTCCCATGCTGTCGGTCGAACGATAATGGATCGTAAGCATACCCTCCTGCATCAAAGGAATAGGTTGGGTGTAAAGAAGCCAGTTGACTCCATTGTCGATACTGTATTCCGTTTTGGCAACGGTTGTATGATAGTCAACAGCAATGAATTTGAGCAGCGGATTCCCTGTATACCAGCCACTTCTTTCCATCCCATCGACGACAACTGTTGTCACAGGAAGAACGGTGTCCGCTGTACCGAAAATGCCAATATCGTCAAAGTAAGCCGGTTGTGCGGTCGTACCCAATCCGATCGCCCCTCTTACGAGCGCGCTATCCGAGACGGAGGCTACGGTCTGGCCGTTAAAAATCAGCGTCAGCAAGCTGCCATCGGCATTGAACCGTATGTGGTGGTAAACACCTGCAGCCAGATCAACAGCAGCCGATGTCGCCATTACCGTGCTGATCCCGTTTACCCGCTTCAGAATGCGGAATCTGTTGTCAGAGCGGCTGTAATACGCCAAGTAATAGTTGGCCGCATCCGTATAACGGGAATACAAAGACACCCATGCCCCGCTGTTCCACGAATCAACCTTGAAGCTTGCTTCAAAACTGTAGTCTTTCCACTCGCGCGATCCGTTCATGGAACGGTTGGCTACCGAATCGTTAGCGCTGTACGCGTGGCTTCTTCCGATTCCTCCTGCCGACACCGTCCATAAGCCTCTGTCTCCTGTCCACCCGTAGGATTGGCCATCCTCGAAGTCGTCGCGGAATAGATACGGGTCCGACACCGTCCAATCATCGACATAAGCCGGTTGATCGTCCGTCGATACCCCCGCTTTGCCGCTCGTTAGCGAGCTGTCGCTTGCAATGACCTTGCAGTCCCCGTCGATGCAGCCTTTCAACGTGCCATGCCGAACGACCAACTGAAATTCGTGATACCGGCCGGTCTCCAAAGCAAACGAAACCGATTCTTCCAAGGTCGTCTCCACACCACCGAAGCGTTTCACAATGCTCAGTTTGCCATTGACAGAAGAGTAGGCCATCTGGTAATAGTTGTCATCATCCAAGTAGTTAGCCAACAACGAAACCCGTCCGTTAACGTTCCACGAGTTCACTTTAATCCAGGTATTCGCGTCGTAACCCGTCCAATCGGAGCTGCCGATCACTACCCGATTGCGCACCGCATCCGATAGCGATAAAGCCCGTCCGCTTCCGTCTGCCGCAACGGCCGCCGTACCTGCAACCGTGGACCAGCCGACGAGGTCGCTGTTATCAAAATCGTCCTTGTGCAACAGCTTGTCGAATTCATACACCCAAGTGCCTGCCGAAGTCGCCATGTATACCTTGCTTGCCGTCGGATGGAATTTCACGTGCCAGATGTCTGCCTTGCCGGGAATCTCCGGCACCCGCATCCAATTCTGCCCGCTGTCGTAAGTTTCGAACAGACCGGCACCCTGCGCCCGTCCCACATAATCCACGCCGCCGGCGACCAGATGCGCCGCATTATTCGGGTCCTGGTCGAGGCTGAACACCTCGATCTCCCCGAAAGGGTGAGGCCTCAAGCCGTTAGCCGCTCCGAAGTATGTAAGCGTTGTTCCGTCCAACCGGTAGACGCCTCCGTTTGTCGCCAGCCATAGCCGGCCGGGCATGAATTTGTCCGCCAGAATTTCGCGGATCATGATCCTGTTCAGCCTAGGTGCGGGCGGCAGATCGGCAATGATCGTCCATGTTGCCCCCCTATCGTCGGAGCGATATACCCGGTTGATCGGATTACCGCTGCCGTCGACCTCCCTTTGACTATATATCGTATTGGCTGAGTAAACCGTATCCCCATCGAACGGGGACATCGCCAGCACGTCGCGCGACAGGAACGACCATGTCGCCCCATTGTCCGAGCTGATCCGGTTGTCCGCATAGATGACTTGTTTATCCTGTGGATGATAAACAATCGAAGTCAACAGGTTACCTGCCGTTCCGGCAAGCTGCTTGAATGATTCCCCCCCGTCGCGGCTCTCGGCAATGACCGATGTCGCGTAATTGCCAGTCGAAATGAATAGATGGTTTCGATCGTTGGGGTCGCGCACCATGCCGCTAACCGTCTTGGCGTTAGACATGTCGGGCACGCGTATTTTATTCGTCTGGTCGACCGTCAGTTCGTAGAACATCGGGTAAACAGCCGACGATCCCGGGTCGACCGACTTGGCGATGCCAATATCGGTCATGCCGATAAGAATGTCATTATCGTTTTCTGAATTGAATAGAAACGCGCGCGCCCGCGCTCCCGAGTAACCGGAATTCGAGATATTGAACGTCAGGCCACCGTCCGTCGATTTAAACAACTGCGCACGAAAGCTAACCCATACCGTATCGGGATCGTATGGATCCACAGCAACCGCTTCTCCCTCCCAGCCGCGCTCGCTCTGATAATAGACGGGCTCCATGTGCAGCTTAGGCTCTCCGCTCCATGAAGCACCCATATCGTCGCTGACCCGAAACGGATACCGCATGGCGTGAAGCGATAAGTACAGCCGCGAATGCCCCGAAGAATCAGGAGCTCCAAAGACGGCGCGCTTTAACGAGCTGCCCGTCGGCAAGCCGCCCGGAGCGGCAATCGGCTGCCAAGTCGTACCTGCATCGGACGTCCGGTACATGGCGTTTGGCCCCGCTACAATTACCCAAGAATCCGGATCGCTCGGCAAGACCGCGACGCTGCGGATATTGCTTGAAGTCAAGCCTCCCGACTTCAACGTCCACGTCGCCCCTTCGTCCTCGCTCGCGAACAGGCCGCCACCGTATGTTGCTGCGATCAACCTGCCCCCGGTTGTATCATAATGCAGTTCCGTGACGATAAAACCATCCAATCCGATCGACGTCCACGTCTCCCCGCTGTCGACCGAGCGGAAAACCCCTTCGTCGTGGAACGCTGCATAAACGACCCGTTTCGTACCCAACATCGGCCCGAATTGAATTAAATTTCCGCTGGAGCGGATCAGATAGCCATCCGGCAGCCGGGAGTAATAAGAGCCTTGCAACACTTGACGCCAACTATGCCCTCCATCCTCACTCTTATATAATCCCGCTCCCTGCGTCACTTCTGTCTCGTTGTCGGCCGAAGAAGCTGCAAACGCGAGACGGTCCTCCTCGGGATCAATCGCGGCGTCGATCACTCCCGTTGCAGCAATCCGACTGCCCTCGTCACTTATTCGCCAATTCGATCCTCCGTCGTCACTTCGCCATATTGAATAAGTGTCGAGCCCCATGAGCATCAAGTCAGCATTGCTGCGCGACGGTTCCAGCGTCGTGATCAGTTGCGCGCCTTCTCCCCCTTTAATCCCCTGTGAAACCGACTCTGGTGAAGTCAAATGCAGTTGCGTTAGCCATGGCTCATAGCGCGTCACCGTCAAGCTGTCTTTCGCCTCAGGTGCAGTCCTGAACGTACGAACGACATCCTTCCCCAACTGGCTGCCGTCCGCAAAACGCACCGTTTTCTTGATCGTGATCTTGTATGATCTGCGATAGCTCAACGTATCGGGTAGAGTCAACGAATAGCTCCCTGGCTCGGCCGCATAAACGGCGTAAGTCACCGGCACGCTCCCAGGTTCGCGCGTAACTACGATGCTTGACGGATTCATCGACGTGAGATCCATAGCTTTTCGGAAATTAATCTTCGCCGTTCGCGCGGTCACGGGGACCTCCATCGCGCCATCGCTCGGCGAGCTCGCCGTTACGACCGGCCATGAAATGACTAGTTCTGGCTTGTTGATCGCGTCTTCCCTTGAATTGAAATAAACGTTGTTGTTCCATGCCGTCGATTTCAGATAGAACGAGTGAACGCCGTCCCCTGTTATCGCTTGCGTAATATCAAACTCCACCCATGTGCCGCTAACCGATGGATTGGCCACACTGCCCAGCGCCGCCCCCGGAGTAGGCCTGGTATTCCAAGTTACCGACGTTTCAGACCAAACGCCAGGATCGGGCAGCTTGTACAAGCTGGTCGTCCCGTTCGGAACCGTGCTGCCCGGATAGGTATAGTACAAGCGCAGCTTCGCCTTAAAACCCTGCCCGCGAGCATCAACGCCCGCCAAGTCGAACTTCAGCATAGACTCGCGAAAATCAACGCTATTTTGCTTCACGTGAAGCCCCGTCGTCGTCGAACCGAAGTTCGCTTCCATATTGCGCGATTCGACTCGCGCATCCTCCGTTGGATACAAAGTCATTTCGTCTGACGTGCCATTGTCCGCCATCATCCTCCCAGGCATGCCCCATGCTACTAACATAACCAGCAGCAATACCGAGATAACCACCTTTCCCCAGATACCTCTCATTAATAGATCCCATCCTCCCTTTAAATGATTGCGCTTTCATTCATCAACAAGCAAGACTGCTTACGACGATGTTACCAGTATAGTCGTAGGCTTGGACTTTGGGAGGGCGTAAATATCGTACAGCATTCAAGCGTTCCGCTAGCCCGAAAAGCCTAGAATGATAGACGATTTATGATACTTACGTATTTCGTGACGAGCCCTTATGATTGGGTGGCATGGTATATCACAACATTGAAAACGAGAGGTGCAGAGATGAAAATTACCGATATTCGAACGTTTGTCGTAGACGGTTACCGAACCAATTTCGTATTTGTCAAAGTGTACACGGATGAGAACATCGATGGCGTCGGCGAGGCCACGCTCGAATACAAGGAACACGCTGTCGTAGGCGCCATCGAGGACCTTAAAAGGTATTTGATCGGCCAAAATCCGCTTAACATCGAGACGCATTACCACCGCATATACCGGGATTCGTACTGGCGAACGGGACCCGTACTCATGTCCGCACTTAGCGCCGTCGAGATGGCGTTATGGGACATTAATGGCAAATCGCTCGGTGTGCCCGTTCATCGGCTGTTCGGAGGCAAGTACAACGAAAAGGTCAAAGTATACGCCAACGGCTGGTTTGCCGGAGCCAAGACGCCTGAACAGTTCGCCGACAAAGCGAAGGAAGCAGTCGGGCGCGGCTTTAAGGGCTTGAAATGGGATCCGTTCGGCAGCAGCTACATGAACATTGGAAATGAAGAGATGGACGTGGCGCTTGCTTGCATCGGCGCAGTGCGTGACGCGGTCGGCGGATCGATAGACCTGTTTATCGAAGGTCACGGCCGATTCAACGTGCCGACGGCGATCCGCATCGCCAAGGAAATCGAATGCTTCAAGCCTGTCTGGTTTGAGGAGCCCGTACCGCCGGACAATCTTGACGCTATGCGCGAGGTCAGAGACAAATCCGCTGTAGCGCTAGCGGGCGGCGAACGACTGTTCACCAGGTTCCCCTTTAAGGATGCGCTGGAGAAAAGAGCGCTGGACTACGTCCAGCCGGATATCAGCCACGCTGGCGGTTTGTCCGAATGTCGCAAAATCGCTGCACTGGCGGAAGCGCACTATATCCCTTTCGCTCCGCATAATCCGAGCGGACCGGTCGCCAATGCGGCCACGCTGCAGCTTGCGGCCTGCACGCCGAATTTTTTCTACCTGGAAATCATGGCTACGGACGTCGACTACCGCGGCGAGCTAACCGACGAAGCTCTGCGATTCGAGGACGGGTATATGCATATTCCTGACCGGCCTGGCCTAGGGATCGAGCTTAGCGAGGCCGCCGCAGCCAAATATCCTTACGTTCCGCATGACCTGCGTCATTACAGCGGCGAGTTAACCAACATTCGCTCGACGCAATCGAAAGCTTATTTCTAATCCAAATACACGGTGGAGGCTGGGAACTTGTTTGATCTGACTGGCAAGGTAGCGCTTGTGACAGGTGCAGCCCGCGGCATCGGCAGAGGGATCGCGATCGGTCTGGCGCAAGCGGGAACGGACGTGGCGATCAATGATTTGCGCGCAGACGGGGAAGCCGAGGAGCTGGCTTCGTTCCTTCGCGGCATGGGCCGCAAAGCGATCGTCATAGCCGCCGACGTACGGCGAGAGCCTGAAGCGCTGGAGATGTTTCATGAGTTGGACACCGCGTTCGGACGACTGGACATTCTCGTCAACAATGCCGGCTTATCTCGCTCTGAGACCATCTTCGAGATGACGCTGGAAAGATGGAACGAACTGCTCGACATCAATTTGACGGGAACTTTCCTATGCGCAAAGTTGGCGATGGAACGGATGGCACGGCAGCGCGCCGGCCGAATCATCCAGATCGCTTCGGTAGTCGCGCATCAGGGCGCGCTGTACGGGCACGTACACTACGCAGCCAGCAAGAGCGGGCAGATCGGCCTAACCAAGACGTTGGCAAGAACAGCCGCTGCGTATGGAGTTACGGTCAACGCGATCGCCCCCGGCGTTATCGAGACGGAGCTGCTTCGGCGAACGCTAGGCGACGCGAGAATCGCGACGCTGTCGCAAGAGATTCCTCTAGGCTTAGGCCATGCGGAAGATATCGCGGCTGCGGCCGTCTTTCTGGCCAGCGACGAGGCGCGATACCTGACAGGTGTGACGCTGGATGTCAACGGCGGTCAATATTTACGATAGCGAGATAAGACGAGACGGAGGTATCTTCAATGAACTATGGCTTGCAAGCAGGAGAGTTAGTTCTGACGCTTAGTGAAGACGCGCGCGAGGCGGCATGGTCGGCTGCTGGATTGCCTCTGAAGGAGAACGCGGGTGCCGACTTCTGGCGCCTGCAGATGGACGACGGGATCGCTCGAGACATAACCTTGAGATCCGGCAGCCAGTTCGGCGGACGTGTTACTCTGGCGACTGACGGGGAAGGATTGGACGTCACATATACGGAGCTCTGCGAGGAAACCGGGCGGAAATTTCAGGTCGACCTGACCGTGCACATTCGTGTCTCGGAGGGACAATTCCGTTTCTCCTCGACTATTCTTAACAACGACGAAGCCCACGTGAACGAGCTTAAGCTGCCTTTTATCGATCTGTCCTGCATAGGCGACAAGGCACGCGAACGGGACGTGTTATACCGCAGCTTCGGCAACGGCCAGCGGATTGCCGATCCATGGAACAGCCTTGATCGGGCGCATTCCGAATACATGTACAATGATCATCATGAAATATGGCTCGACATGACATATCCCAGCTTAGCAAGTATGGCATGGTTCGGGGTTCACAGTGGAGGACGGTTTCTGTATGTAGGTCGGCACGACGATACCTTCCGGACATGCACGCTAGCCGTGGGCAAAGGCCCCCGCAACGAGGAGCCGCGCCTGCTGCTTGCCGTCTCCCACTTCCCCCTGCTCGCCGCCGGGGAACGGGAGACGACCGCCGTATCGGTCGTCTCCCTAGAGAAAGGCGACTGGCGCAAGGGATCGGCTATTTATAGAAGATGGGCGGAAAGCTGGTTCGTCGAGCCGGTCAAGCCCAAGTGGGTGCAAGAGTTGCGAGGCTGGCAGCGCGTCATCTTAAAGCATCAGTACGGCGAGGTATTCTTCACATACGCCGACTTGCCTCGATTGTATTTGGAAGGACGCAAGGTCGGGGTGGAGATGCTCTTCCTGTTCGGCTGGTGGAAGGGCTGCTTCGACAACGGGTATCCCGTCTACGAGCCCGATCCGCAGCTTGGCGGGGAGCAAGGGCTCCGAGACGCGATTGCGGAAGTACAGCGCCTTGGCGGACGAGTTGCGCTATACACGAACGGCGTTCTCATCGATATAAAATCGGATTATTACAAGGAAACGGGCTATCGCATCTGCCGCAAAGACATCGATGGCAACGAATATCGCGAGCATTACCGATTCGCCGGCGACGGTATGCTGCTTCGCAACAACGGCTACAAAAGCTTCGTTTCCGCCTGCCAATCCGCTCCGGAGTGGCGCGAACAGCTATTGGATGTCGGCCGCATGAAGCTAGGATACGCGGCAGATTGCGTGTTCTACGACCAGATCGGTGGACATTGGCCGCACCTGTGCTTTGACGCCTCCCACGCGCATGGCAATCGCGGGGATCGCGAGAATCAATGGAAGCGGGACAATCTTAGCGCCATCCGCGAATTGTGCTCGGGAGAGCAAGCATTCGGCACAGAGTTTGTCGTCGATTGTTACGCGCCGTACTCGGATTTTCACCATAGCTGCCAATATGCGAGCTTCAAGGACGAGGAATCGTTTCCCGAGTTGTACCGGCAGACATTCCCCGGCACGATCATGTCCAACCGGTTTATTCATGACGAGCGGTCCGACTTCAGACGTCAGTTGAATTATGCGTTCGTATATGGCTTTCGTTTCGATATCGCCATCTATCGATGCCGCAAGACAATCAAGGATGCTCCCCGCTACGCCGAATACGTTAGCGAGCTGATCGGACTGCGAGAGCGGTACGAACGGTTCTTCTATCGGGGATGCTTCTCGCTCGATACCGATCTAGTTCTGCCCGATGGCATCATCAAAACGGAATATGTCTACGGGAACGAACGGCTGCTGGTGTTGTGGAACGACTCCGGCGAAGCAAAGAGGCTAAGCTTGGATCCGATCGACAATGCTGAGACGGAGTTGGAAGCCGGCAAGCTGTTGTTCCGGGTTGTGTAGTTCCACTACAGCCTGCTTTTCAGCCTAAAATTCTCCTGAAATTATCCCTATTTTTCACAAATGATAAAGGTTGGAGAGTCCAAAAACGTTACGTCCATTATGAAGCTTCCATGAAGCACTTTAAGCTGAAATAGTTAGCATCGCCTTCTATTAAATATCAACCCCACCTGGATATCTTTCGCCTAGTGGGGTTCTTGTTTGCAAGAAACTACAAAGAGAGCTGCGACAGGTCAGCTACCAGCAACCTGTCACAACCCCCGGAGCATCCCATAGCGGAGATCGACAAGGAATGCGGCTTCGAAGATCCGTTCTATTTCAACAAAGTATAGTATGAGAAAGTTGAATGCTTACACTTGCCGATCGGGAAAAAAACGAACTGAATAAGGCGCACAGTAGGTCAACGCGAATAAATTTCGAATATTTTTAGCTCCCGAAGGCTCGCCACGACTTCCTTCATGTTGCCTTGGTTGAACTTCTTCAATATTTTGTTAACCTGCGTCCTTATCGTTACTTCCTCTACGGATCGTTCCTTGGCGATGTTCTTATATGTGAGCCCGTTATAGATGGCGCGCACGATCTCGAACTCCGAATTCGTCAGCTTGGATACGATGTTAAGGGTGTAAATCAAGCTGTTTTTCTCATTATGCAGCTTGGTAAACTCGCCTAATATTTTCTCCGCGATCTCCGGACGCATGTATAAGCTGTTGTTATGCGCGTTGCGAATGGAATTGATGATGTCCGCTATGGAGCTTGTCTTCACGATGAAATCCATCGCCCCGGCGCCGTACGCCTTGAACATGACATCATCCTCCGCATGGATCGTCAGCACGATCACCTTGATCTCCGGCATCGTTCTTTTGATTTCCTCGATCGCATGAATACCCGCGAACTCCGACTCCATTTCAATATCCATCAGCATAATGTGCGGACGGGCTTCGCGAGCGATCCTCATCGCCTCCTCCCCGTTAGAGGCGACCCCGACCACTTCCATATCCTGTTCCCTATCGATAATCATCCGGAAATAATCGCGGATATCCTCGATATCGTCCGTAACTACTACCCGTATCATGCTCAACCGTTTCCCCCCTGTCTTGGATTCGAATCCCTTGAACCGCCCGCGTCTACGGGAAGCAGAATACGAAACGTCGTGAATCGCCCAACCTCGCTCGAAACGGTGATAAAGCCAAGATGCGCCTTGACAATCTTTTGTACGTAAGACAAGCCGATCCCCCAGTTTTCATGCTTCGACTTCGTGGTATAGAATGCGTTGAATATTTGCTTCCTCGCCTTTTTCTCGATTCCCGTTCCATTGTCGGTAACGGTGATCACGACCCAATCGCCCTCGGCATCAACCTCGAGGTGAATCTCGCCGTTCGGTCTTCTCGCAGCATGAATCGCCTCTACGGCATTATTCAGTAAATTCGATAGCGCCTCCGTCATATGATAGCTGTCGATATAGGAGGTGGCGCTGAATTTCGTATACCGCTTATCCACCTTAACCGTCTCTCCGATATTCGCTTTACTCAGCGCGTCCTCCACGATATTTACGATCCTGCAGCGGGTGGGGCGTACTTTAATTTCCTTGATCGCATCCAGAACCTTGGCGGACTGCGACAACGACGCTTCGCTAATCTGTTGCAAGCGCCTTATCGCCCTTAGGCCCTCCTCACTCCCGTATGCTAACTCCGCTTGCTCGGTCATGATTTTCACCGTAAACATCGTATTCTTGAAGGAATGGAACACGCCCTTCAGATTATGATTCAGAGTGTTCACATTACGGTTGATCGAGCGAACCCTAAACAGCGTCGTGGCATCGATTCCCTTGAACCTGATGAGTGTAATAATCATTACCTGCACAGCAAGCAGCATTACAAAAGGGAGAAAACGATAATAGAAGACGGGAACCTCGCGGGATGAAAACTGAAGCAGCCGAGCGGTGTCCGAGAATAGATACAATTGATTGTACGGCCCAAAAATAAATACTGAAATAAACAGCCCGTTCATGATCAGCAGATTGACAATCAAGGATAATACCTGCTTCCGCTTAAAGGAAATTTGCGAGCTGCGGTAATGCTTGTATAACAGCCAGATCGGAAAAAAAAGGTAAATCATGATCCATGCAACATGAAGCACATCGACCAAGTGCAAGGTTAGTATCAGCATTCCGCTATGTCCAACGGTTTCGGCCAACCGTATATAGAAAAAAAATCGCGTCTCCGGATCATAGAACCAGACATAGCCGAGTGGCGGCAACGAAAGCAGGCCGGCCCGAATCCACTTGTCTGCCTTGCCCCAGCTTCTCCCCCAGACGAATTCGAGGATGAATAGAGGAATGCTGACCAAGTAGATCGCGATCCCGACCAATTGCAATCTTACTGTATCGTAATAATTTATTCTCCAATGGCTTAAGTAAAGATAGATCCGATAATCCAGAGCATACAGCTCATGCGCCGGGTATTGGTAATTACCGACCTTCACCACGTTCAGAATCATCCCAAGAAACGACAAGCTCATCCCGGAAAGCATTAGAACGAACATCCAGGAGTACCGGTTGCGATAATTGCGCGCCAGCATAAAAGCAGATAGAACAGTTAGCAGCAATATCGTGTAGATCATGGTGTGTCCCCTCCCGGCCATCCTCCACCCAATTGTAGCAGGGGAGAAACTCCCTTGTCACCTCTTAATGGCGCCGCTGGTCAGCCCCGAGATAAAATAGCGGTTCAAAATCAGGTAAACTACGAGCATCGGAATGACGGACAACATGGTTCCCGCCAGCATCAGATTCCACGAACTTGCCGCTTCGCCGGCGCTTCTCAGCGCAACGATGCCTACCGACAACGGCCGTTGGTCGGGATTCCCGAGCGTGAACACCATGGGCAGCAGAAATTCATTCCATGCGTACTTAAAAGTAATGATTCCGATTGTGGCGATCACGGGCTTCATCAACGGCAGGATAATGTTCCAGAACGTACGGAAGAAGCTGCAGCCGTCGATAATCGCGGCCTCGTCCACCTCGTACGGGATCGAATTTACAAAACTCCGGATGATGAAAATGTTGGCAATATGCATCCCGAAAACGTTGATCACGATTACTCCCCACAGCGTCGTGTTGAGATGCAACAACTTGGCGATCTGAAGCAGCGGATACAAGGTGATGCTTCCGAAGGACAAAAACATCGTAGCCGTAAACGCGACGAAAATCATGCCTTTGCCCGGAAATCTCCCTCTGGCGAATACGTACCCGGCCATCGTCGAAACGATTAGCGTGCCGAACACGATAAACGCCGTCATATAGATGCTGTTCCACGTATATCTCTTGAAGTTGGCAAGCGTCCAAGCGTCTTTGTAGTTTTGCAGCGTCCATTCGATCGGCAGCAGCCTGGAGGCATGTGCCAAAATCTCCTGATTGGACTTGAACGACGCGAACAAGACGAAAACCAGAGGCGCCAGAGCGAAGATGAGGATAACGCACAGGAAGGCGTACATCGCGAGAGTGGCCATTCGGTTGAAAAATATATGCATGTCAGCCGCCCTCCTTTTAATAGATTTTACTCATACGCCGGGTTAGCCAGAAATAGACGGCCGTAATCATACCGATAAGAATAGCGGTGACGAGCCCCATCGATGCCGCATAACCAATCTGAAGCGCATCCGGTCCTTCGCCGAATCGGAAGAAAAATTTGAAGATATACGTCATGACGACCTCGGTAGAACCTCCCGGTTGTCCGTTCGTCAGCACCAGCACGAGATCCGTCACCTTCAGGCTGCCGATAATCGCCAGCATCATAACGACTTGGATCACGGGAGCCAGCATCGGCACCGTAATTCTCGTGAATTGCTGGAGCCTGTTCGCGCCGTCGATCTCGGCCGCTTCATAGAGATCCTTGGGCACGCTCTGGAGACCTGCCAAGAAAAAAAGCATGTTAATTCCGAAGTTCTCCCAGACGGAGGCGACGGCAATGACGAACATGGACGTCCATTTGCCGCCGAACCAGTTGATCGATTCAACAATCATACCCAGATCAAGCAGCACGTTGTTCACGATGCCTTCGAAGGTCGCGAACAGGAAATAGAACAATAATCCGATGACTGCTACGCTGACGATATTCGGCATAAAAAATACGGTACGGAACAGGTTGCGGCCACGCAGCTTGCCGTTCAAAAGCACGGCCAGCAAGAGCGCCAGCGGAATCTCTACCGCCAGCTTGCCGAATGCCAGCACGACGGTATTCAGCAGACTTTGCCAATATCTCTCGTCCCGTGTGAAGATGCGGATGAAGTTATCGAATCCGATGAACGTAGCTTGCACGCTGTCATAGTCGTACCACGCCCACCGAAGCACCCAGTACACAGGGTATATCGTAAACACGATAAAACCGATTAGCTGCGGGGACAGCATCAGGTACGACTGAATGGCATTCTTGGATGAATGGGAAGCACGCTTCCGTTGTTTGCCCTCGCCAGGCGAGAAGCTTCGCTCTGCAACCCTGGAGCTTGAGTCCATCTGTCTGTCCTCCTTTGGAAATAAGTGGGACAAGGTCGCAAGACCCGTCCCACCGTCCGTTATTTCAACCGGAAATCAAAGTTTTCATTGACGAACATGCTTTTGTCGATCGTCCCGTCCTTAACGCCTGCGTCAAGCGCCGCGTTATATCGTGCGTCCAGATCGGCGAGCGCCTCTTCGATACCGACGCCCCCCATCCAAATTTTCAAGAATACTTGCGTATGTGTGTTGCCTTCGAGCTTAACCGTAGGCTGCCCGTGGTGGAGATAGATTTTCTCGTTGTGACCGAAGTCTGCCCAGCCTTTGGCCTTCGGCAGCTTCTTAGCCATCTGGATGATGCGGTTATCATAGGGAACATACTTTCCTTCCTCGTACATCTTGACCAGGAATTCGTCGCTATTCAACCATTTGTAAACCTCCATCACTTTTTCCAGATTGGCGCTTTTAGCCGTCTTGGAGACGCTGATGAAGTCGGACACAGATGCGAATTCCTTATAGCGGTTCGCCGGATCGGATACCGGAATATCGGCTGCGCCCCAATCCATCGTGGCAGGTAATTGGTCGTTCAGTACGCCGACGTCCCATGACGCGCCTAACTTCATCGCGACACGCCCTTCGGAGAATTGGGCTCTGGCAGGATCGTTGTCCAAGCCTTCCGGTCCAGGGAAGTAACTCTTGTCCTCCTTGATGCTCATCAACCATTCCAATGCCGGCTTGAAGCTGCTGAACTCGTATTTGCCTGTTAGGGTGTTGAAAGAGTTGTGACCAATACTGGATACCCATGGGAACAGAAGCTCCCAATCGAAGTACGAGCCCCATTTCAGAGGCAGAGCGATACCATATACCTTATCCTGCGGATTCGTCAGCTTCTTCGCATACTCCCGAACCTCTGTCCATGTATTAGGCGGCTTCGCTTCGCCATTCTTGTCGACAAGTCCGGCCTTCTTGAACAGGTCCTTGTTATATAGAAGTTTCACGTTGGTAATATTGAACGGAACGGAATAGGCTTTGCCCTTCACCGTGAACGCCACACGATTCAACATTCCATCATATTTTCCGAGGAATTCCTTGCCGCGAGGCAACTCCTCGATCGGAATGATGTCTCCTCGCTTCACATAATCGACCTTGGGGCCTACGACGTAGAACAGCTCGGGCGCTTGACCAGATGCAAGCGCGAGATCGATCGCCTGCTTGTAGTCAGCCCCTTGTACCGTATATTCGATTTTGATTCCTTTTTCCTTGCCGATCGTACTGTTATACTCGCCAACCATTTCAGTAACGAGCTCCTTCGTATGGCCGCTGTTCGTCCATACACGGATCGTCTCCATCTTGACCGGCTGCTTGGACTGCTCCACCGCTGCCGTAGAGCTGGCGCTTCCAGCTCCGTCCGATTTTTCAGTACTGCATCCTGCAAGCGCTGTCATCAACATCGCGGAAGACAGCAGTGCGCCGATCTTTTTGAGTTTGTTCATTTCATTTGCTCCCCTCTATGTTCTCTCTCACATTGTAAGTCACTCAAGGAAAGCCAGTAAGTATCAATTAATATACAGCATTCCGTTAGCACCCGCCTATACGCCTACGAAAATGATGTATGTTTCTTCATTGCTCCGCGATGCACGCACATCTTCGCTCCATCCGGATATCGTCAAAATAAATTTATTCGTTAGGCCGTCGTCATAAAACCAGCCTTCCGTAATTCCCGGAATGCTCGGGAAAGATTGGATGAGATAGGAGAGATCCTTTTCTCAATACCCGGCTTTTTGGCAGTGATCAAACCGTTTGGTTCGACGCCTACTCTAATTGGAGGAAGTAGTAAAAAAGCTGTTCTTTGATTCTTCTAGCTGTGTTGCTGCCAGATAGGCTTAAATTGATTGCTCCCACTACAATCGACAGAGCTATTTGCGATAAAGCGAGTAGACAGATCCCGATGATTTTGCCAAACATCTGCTTAAGCGGCGATACGCTTGTGATGAGATATACAGCATGAACAGCATGACGTAGACAAGCGCATAGGACAAATAATAGCCCAGTTCAATAATGAATTGAACTGGGCTATTTTAGTATTTCACAAGGGAAAATTAGTAGTTGTATTCAACGATCGGCGACTTCAATGATATAATGAAATATTTACCATTCTTACTACTTAGTCACTTTTACAATCATCTTATCGCTGGATATGGCTCCCGCATGGTTGACGAGCTCAGTGTGATACTCATAGGTGCCTATTGCTCTATTTGTTATGGTCGTTACTGCTGATTGAGCAGTGGGGGTTTTATCCAAAAGTGTTTGCGTATCGATTAGAACGCTGTTTTCATATAAATGATACGTTGTTCCATTCGTTCCCCACCACATATTCATGTCAACTTTGAAATTCCCGTCGCCATCCCAGTTGTCATTGGAAAGGAC
>NZ_WHOA01000115.1 GCF_013141715.1 Paenibacillus phytorum
CCATTCCACTTCACCCAAGCTGTTAGCGTTACATCGTCTGTTTTAGTTGATGCAAGGCCTGCGCTCGCATAATTGCCGTCAGCGCCGTTCAGGCTGAGCGAAGCTGAACCTTCCATTTTATCAGTCGTATCATAGGCTGCACTTCCCTTCAAGACTGCATTGATTCCGTTCGCGATACTGTCGTTGCCATTGCTGTTAAATCCCCACATCGTGCTATAAGTGGCACTATCCATAATCTGGATTTTATCGATATTCACGCCCGTTGCACTGCCATCGCTTTGGATGACGATCTTGTTATTTGTACCCGGCTTCAGCTCAATTGCTACCGCCAGATCGTTATACGAGCTCATGCTTCCGGTAGTCGGGAAGTTGAGCGTCTGTACTTTGGCTCCATTTACATATATTCCCTCGGTAACATTGGCAGCATCGGTAGCATACCTTATTTTCAATATTTTATTGCCGCCAGCAGCTCCTCCGTCAACCTTGAGCGCCTCGATATATGCTCTTCCATCGTTCATATTCACAACCTTGCCGCCAGAAGCATTGACACCTTCGCTTTGGGTAGCATAAGTGAAAACACTATCCTCGGCTTCATACGTGCCGGTTGTATTCGGTTTCAGGCTTATCGTACCTTCCCAAATGGTTTTTTGTGTACTTACATCCCTTCCCTTTAAATGCACCTTGTCTTGATATACATCAAAAATCATAGCTTGATTTTCTACAACGGCACCGTCTCTTACTGCCGAGAATTTCCCAGCGTACAAGTTGCCTTGTAGCTTAATATCGTCGTGAAGATGTCCTGTTGTAAAAATAGCCTGTGGATATTTTTCCAGAATATTCTTGAACTTCTGTTCCTGTACGGTATTTTGAGCACTACCTACAGCCGAAAATGTCCTGGATACGGTCTGGAATATAGGCTGATGATTGAACAAGAAAATCGGCTTGCCCGAAACAGCATTTGCAGCAAGCGTGCTTTCCAACCAGTCTAACTGAGCGTCGGACATATACGCGTTATTAGAAATTTTACGATCATACCCTAAAAATATAAAGTCATAGCCTTGTACTTTCCGGCTGTAATACACCGTACTTTCTGGTATTCCTACCTTTTGTTTAAATCTGTTCTGCATTATAGTAAAATTATAACCATCATCCCAATCATATTCATGATTTCCAATTGTATAATACATCTGCGGATGATTATTTACCGAATTGATCGCATTGAGTACGGAGTCATATTCACCGCTATCCCCGTTATTGGTAATATCCCCGACTAAAACCATTGAACTGATATTATTAGTAACAGCATCCCTTACAGCATTTTTCGTATTATCCACACTACTATGCGTATCCGACATTGACATGAAGCTGAATATCGGAGCATCCGTTGGGTTTTCCGCCCCTGCTGCAGAGCTTTCTGACTGAAAAAGAACAGTGATAAGGCCAGTACTGCCTACCAAAGCTGTGACTATCAGGAGTAGTGATAGAAATGATTTTTGGAACCTTTTCATGAAAGACATTTTTGTACCTCCGTTGATTATTTAAATAATACCTCAGATACCAGTGAATCCATGATCCTCGCAGTCTTGATGTCCTTTTTATTCATAACGCTTGAACTTCTTATCCCCCCCCTCCAATAACTCAATATTCTCGAAGTAAAAATACTCTTGTAGCGGATCGGATGCTTGTCTCCTCCAATGAACAAGCATTACTAGAATAACGCTTTACCCGAGAAGAGTTTTGTAAACGATTTGTAAACGTTTACCGATGATTGCATGTGAAATATTCTTTTAGCGGGCATGCAGCACTTTTAGCAACGCTAATGATTCAATAATAAATTTTCAGTTAAATATTGAATATCCTAAAAACATATACAACCATCATAAATAACTGAACTTTTTCGATATTTACAATATATTTAAAAAGCAAGTCCAAACGATCGGCTATGTGGTAGGTTCCTGACGTTTACAGCAAATCCGGCATGCATCGAATTTATAGGTTTGATATCTGACCATATCAGCAACGAAAGGGGGGAGATATGCTCTCCCTTTTCAGTGCTGATAAATCCTCAATTTCGCTAATGGCGTTACATACTGACGGACCTGTTGCCTGTCAATTTGAAGAAAATCAATAAAGAGATAATGGTAGTGGGGTGATCCAACTCATGATCGCACCGGCAAACACACCCGGCAGCATCATCACGGCCGTAACTTTAAAGAAAGTTTTCATCGGGGAGCAACCCAAACTGATGGATGCCTCCTCCAAGCTTGGACTGATCTGGTACAGGATGGCCGCACTGGATCGAAGTGTGTAAGGAAGCTTTCTTACAATATAGGCAATGACCAAGATCGTAATCGTTCCGCTCATCAGCATCGGCTTTTTGTTAAAAGCCAGAAGAAGAGTTATGCCCAGACAATAACTGATATTGCTATCAGACCGTACAAATAAGTGTTGGTAACAGAATGCCACAGTCCTCTAAATACCGTTCGGTAGCTCTCCAGCGGTAAGCCTGCCAGATAGGCTAATGGGGCCCTGCATACTCTTAAGTGCTTGTGTAGACATCTTTAAACTTGTCGAGCCATTTCTGATTGTTGGCTAGCTCAAACACACCCAGGTTATTTCATTTTCTGTAAAATAAAAATAAGGGACTGTCCTGTCCCTTAACCATACTTCATGGATATAGGACAATCCCACTTCTAATGCCAGTTATACATTGGAAAATCAGCGATCTATTTTTTAATGGCCGAGAGAATTAATGTAACAGCTTCAGCTCTCGTGGATTGCTCAAGCGGAGCGAATTGATTGCCGTCTCTTCCTTGAATAAAACCCACCTTGTACGCCGCAGCAACGTAGGTCGCAGCCCAGTCAGGAATTTGAGAGGCATCGGAGAATGTGGATACAACAGTTGAATCCACATCTAATTTCAATGCCCGCGAAACCAAAGTCGTCATCTCGGCACGGTTAATGCGGTTATCAGCGCGAAAGGTATTGTCATCATACCCGTTCACAATGCCTGCCGCCACGGCTGTCGATATGCCCGGTCTTGCCCATTGCGGAATGCCATCGTCATCTGCGAAGTCCGTCAATGCACCCTCAAGGCCAGGGAGTTGAAGCGCTCGAGTCAGCATTGCCGTAAATTCCGCACGGGTAACGAGTCCTTGCGGGCGGAACGTATGGTCTTCAAATCCATTCACGAAACCTATTTTTACCGCTTGCTCAATCGCTTCTTTCGCCCAATGACCGGCAATATCCGTAAATGTTTCAAGCTTGCCGCCCTGGATCTCGGTTGTGATTCGATCGTCCGCCTTTTGTGTAACTGAAGCCAATCGACTGCTTACCAGCTTCACCTCGTTCAGTTCTACTTTCGTTTTGCCATTGCCAATTGCATCAAATGCAAGTGTACATATGAGCGCATCTCCATCCACCCCGGCTTTATCTCCGATCATGGTGTTCGCAAATTGAATCTTGCCGTTCTTCACGATTGGCGTTATGGACATACCAGAAATGTCGCTCTTGGCCTTCTTGAAACGTAATTGTTCGGGATCATAACCCAAGTTGACTTCATAAGCGTATAAGTCCTTAAGATCATGCCCTCTTACGCTAACTATGACCTCTTGGCCGGCTTCAAGTTTTTCGTTTGATATCGTTAAAGTAAACGAGGCACCCTCTGCCGCAAAAGCTGCAAATGGAATCAGAAAGCTGAGCAGCATCAGGGTCAGGCTAGCCGAAAGAAGAAGTTTTCTTTTCATTTGATTTTTCCTTTCCTGAGATTATTGCCATCATAGAAATCCTCCTATATCTTTGAACAAATCACTAGGATGATTAGTTAAGTGTCAGGAGTCCATCACCCCCTTTTAATAGGATAGGATTGAAATGATACGTGATGCCCGGTAGATTTCTATACTTACGATAATTTCGCCTCTGAGTAATCATCTAGTTGCCCTCTTTGATTCCATCGTATCGCTATCATAAGCAAAGTGAACGTACATCCTGAACAACAGAAATACATGAATTCTTTAAAGTTTAAAGAAAATGCGTCTACTTTTTTTAAACTTTTCTCTAAAATCTGCGGTTGATGATATGAAAGAGAACGACGTGTATCGGATATCTTCAAATACGCAATACATGAAAACACTGATTTCAATGGATTCAATAATTAATTACTTTCATTCTTTTCTTCTCGCGGATTCCTAGCGACTACCCATTTACCAGGCTTCATAAAATTGGTCGGATTTGTTCCTTTATATTTTTTGAACACATTACAAAAATACTTATATTCATTGAAGCCCGTCATACTTGCTATTTCATATATCCGGCATTTACCTGTGGCGAGCAGTTCTACAGCTTTTTGAATCCTGTATTTGTTAAGAATGTCCAAAAAAGTTTGGGAGGTAACCTCTTTCAACTTACGGCTCAAGTAACTTGGACTTACTCCCAATCCATCGGCAATAGCTTCAATGGTCAGCTTTTTATGGTATCCACTTTTGATTTTCTTTATTGTCTCACTGACATAATAATTCTGTTTATGTTCGCCAAGAAGAAAGCCATCCACATCGATTTGTTGTGTATCGCCTATCGTTTTCGTTATATTGTTGATGTCGTCGTAAACCTTGCCTTGCCTAATGTTATTAATATTCTCAATAATTTCCGCAAGTTTTATTTCATCCACAGGCTTTAACAAATATTCAAGCACCTTCAATGAAATAGCCTGCTTTGCATATTCAAATTCCTTATAACTGGTCAGGATGATGCTATGGAACGTATATATTCTCAAAGCCTGCTCCAACATTTCTATCCCATTCATAATAGGCATCCTAATATCTGTAATCACTAAATCGGGCCGATGCTGCTGGATCAATTGGAGTCCTTTCTGTCCGTCATCCGTATCACCTACAACCGTACAATGCATTGACAGCCAATCAATGGTATGAACAAGCCCTTTTCTTATAATCTCCTCGTCTTCAATAATGATCACCCTAAGCATGCTCGCTACCTCCCCTGTCAATCGACAAAGTGATCCTTTTCAATCTCCTGACGGAATAATCTGCTCAGATGGTTTGGCGTTACAAATAGTTCATTAGCAATATCAGCCAAATGGATCTCTTCGGTAACGTGTGGTATTCAAACATTCCGATAACATCATTCTTGCGAATCTCCCATCATATTAATAGTCCGATTATTGAATATTGATTTAAAGCTACAAAAACGGTACTCAATAAAAACAGCCAAGCCTTGTTAGGCTTGGCCATTCGTTATTTCTTGTCATTGGTAGAGGTCGTTTGTTCCCGATACTGGCTCGGCGTCATTTTGGTAACCCGTTTGAACGCGGTAAAAAAAGTCGTTCTCGATTGAAAGCCCGATCGTTCCGCGATGTCGATAATAGGCATGTCCGACGTAACCAGCAATTCTTTTACCCGATCCACCCTTTTTTGCAAGATGAAATCCGACAAGGTGATTTGATACGTATCTTTGAAGATTTGGCGAATATAACCGCCTGAATATCCTAAATGCTCGGCTATCTCTTCTACAGTTAACATCGAGTCATGCAAGTGCAAGTCAACATAATCGGCGATTTCGGGAGCAAGCTCGTTTTTCCGGCCGCCGGTCGTTTGAGCCTGTGCAAGGTCTATGATCTGGTCCATTTCCTTCAGCATCCACTGCTTGATTTCCGTCAAAGAATCGAATTTCTCAAGAAATTGATTTCCTTCTTTAATATCATTTTCGTCCATGACTTTACTGAACGCTTTTACGATTCGGAACAGCATAATATTTAAGTACACTTTGCATTCCGTATAGGGAAGTGTTTGAAGCTGTCCGAACAGTCGCTCAACCACCTTATGCGTTCGATCTCTATCGCCCGATTTAACCAAACCGATCACCTCTTGGATCAGGGATTCGTCCAACGTTACGATATGGCCTTTGACGAGCTGGTCGTAGTCCTCCTGCATGTAAATTTTCGATTCTCCTGACAGGAAACTCATAAACGTCAAATCGTAAATTCTGTCATACACGGTCCTCAGATCCTCGCGGATTGCTCCTTGCTCGCCGATCGCCATGACAACTTGAATGCCTAGCCAGTTACCGATTTGCTTTGCTGCTTCATGCAACAAGCCGAGCATTGAATCTTTGGCAGTATCGCAACCAAAAAGCAATACCAGATGATCGCTTCCCAGATCGACGGGTTCGCACAAATATCCGCCATTCATGAAAATTTCTTGCGCGATGTTCCCAATCGAATACTTCAAAAGCTTCCGAGATCCATAATCATATTTTTCACAAAATAAGGAATAGCCTGTTATTCGGAAAACAGCCAAATTCAAGTCTGTATTGTTAGCGAGATCTGTCATATATGCCAATTCTGTCCGCATTGCATCGGAGATGGAGCCATGAAGGATCCAATGCCTCAAATACTCGGCTTTTATAAGACCTTGATAATTTCTTCTTGAACTATTCATTTCCTCCAAGTTGTTCATCATGTAGTCAAGACCGCTTTTTATGATCGTAAACTCTTCGAATGGCGTTCGGTTGGCATATTGAAGACGCGCTCCGAACAAATTTTGCAGCTGTTTGGCTAACACACTGAAACGCCCCATGCTGCGTTTGGAATTCCAAAATGCGCCGATAAAAAGAAGGATCAAAAGAATCAGGCAAGATAAGAGGATTTTGCTCTGGAACCGATCTACCCTGCCGCTAACGTCTTTCAACTTCACAATGGAGTACAGCTGCCAGTTCTCTGTTTGGATTTTTTTGTGATGAATCAGGTAAACATTTCCTTTAATTTTTACCGTGAACTGTTCCTCAGATTCTTCGGCAATCCTGTTCATAGCGGCGTGATCGAACTCCGACGGCACGTCTCCCACCACGATACTATGTTGCTCGTCCAAAATTGAGAACTCCGTGTTACCGTTGTTCCTGTTCTGCAACAAGTATTTTTGCAGTAGCGATCGATCCAGCACCATTACAAGATATCCGCGGTTTTCCTTCAACTGGGCAGAAGGAATGATTAAGGCTAGCAATGAACGTCCGTCGTATTCGAACCTTTGAAATGCCAGGAATGCAGGCCGATGTGTTATTGCGTTATTAAAAAGCTCGCGATCTTTGAACTCGGCCAGAGAATGAATTCCTTCAACCGAATCGAGCACATTGCCGGTCTTCGTATTGACCAAATAAGTAGCGGAAATAAACGGTTGCAAGGACATGAAATTCATTAGCGATCTCAACGCTTCCTTTGCGATTAACGGGTCTTCCGTTTCCAAATCTTCTTTTAGCCAAGAAGAAATATAGGGATCCTGACTCATAGTCAACCCGTAAGACTGCAAGTTATCCAACATGTAGTCGAAGCTTTGGCTCAGACTATCCGTCTTCTCCGAAATGAAATCATTGATTTCCGTCAACGCTTGCTTGGAATATTGATTCGTCAAAAAATAGGAAAATGGAATAATAATTACGGTAAAAAAGACTGCCAAATAGAAAAAGATACGGAGGTAGGATTTGCCGATTATGTTGCGCATAGGTTCCTCCATCGCTTGATATTAATGTCCAAATCTTAATGCAATTCTCTTCCTCTGTAAAGTCGATTTTCAACATAAACCGCTTAAAGGCCAAAAAGAGCGGAATAACACCGCTCTTTCGGAATGCCACGAAATTACTTTTTAGAAAGGAAAGCATCGATTTGTTTTTGTTCTTCAGTTTGAATTTTTTTAGCTAAACCCGATGCCGCTGTCTTGAATTGTAACCAGTTGGAATCTGGATCTACTACCCCGTTCATAATGGCCGTATAGTACTTAGACTCAATCGTATTATATTGAGCGATTTCATTGGCAACTGGTGTATTGTCAAAAGTGAAACCGGTCAAAATATCGGTCGTGAAGTTATCGGCTACTTTTGTATACTTATTGTAATTTTGCGTTTCGGGATCTTGGTTAGCATCCAGTCGGTCGAATAATGGGTTCATAATCCAAGCAAAAGGGAACCAAGCATATCCTTTCGACATCGATTTGTATTGATCGTCACCGACCGGCTCCCAATCCTCGCCTTTTATTCCATAAGTCAACAAGTCGTAATTGTCTTTTTGGTTCGCCCAGTCCAGGAACTGAATCGCCCGTTCCTTGTTTTTGCTCACTACCGGAACCGAAATAAAATTCCATTGTTGAAAGTTCGAGATGTTCGCTTTCGGAGTCGCATCGAAGAAGGTAACCGATTCGAATTCGGCATTCGGATCGTTCTGTTTGACTGCACTTTGAATATCCGGCGCGATCCCAAAGTTGTTTTGATCGAAAATGGCAACTTTCCCTTCTTTGGCCGGTTGGCTCAAATCTTTGACTGCGAGCACGTCTTTACCGATAATGCCATCCTGATAAAGTTTACGAGCGTTTTTGATCCAAGACCAAATTGTCGGATCAATTTCGTCAAACAGGTTGTGCACTTTGCCGTCGTTGTTTTTGGTATAGAGCACAAGACTTTGCGTGAGGACAGGGCTTGGCGACAAATGGGTTTTGGTATCGAAAAACCGGCGGAACACCGCTTCCGACATGTCTTTGAGCCCATCCTGACCGGCCGGCAGTAATGGCGTAATACCAGGGACTTTCTCTTTTACGGCATAAGCGAATTTGATCAAATCGTCGTACGTTTTAATCGGCGCGATCCCGAGTTTCTCTCGAATATCTTTGCGGACATAGTACCCTCGCCCCTGAAAATGGGAGGCTCCTAGAGGGATGCCGTATATTTTCCCACTAAACTTATTGGCATCCCACATCTGCTGCGGACGCGCCTTTACGATGTTCGGGCCGTACTTATCAAGCAAGCCTTCCAAAGGCTCATAGCTGCCTGCGGCGATCTGTTGGGAAAGGTGCAACCACGGCGCATCAAAAATAAGATCAATGCTTTCGCCCGATGCCAACGTGAGCTGCGTTTTTTGAGCCAAATCCGCCCATGGCACGAACGTGATGTTCAATTTCACGTTTAGGGTATCCGCCATTCTTTTTTCGGCTTCCGCAATGATGGCATCCATTCGGGCAGGACGGTCGCCTGGAATCATGATTTTCAGTGTAACTTGTTGCAGCTTTTGATTCGTTTTTGCGGCCGGACTAGCGCCGCCGCTAGGGGACGCGCTTTCTGTTTCGTTGTTTTTTCCGCTGCATGCGCTCAAAAGCATTGTTGCCATTAATGTGACTAGGAATATCGATTTGCTTTTTTTCATTTTCTTGCCTCCCTATATGATATACTTCTATGCTTGTCCGACTAATTCGGGGAAAGCTGACTCGGGTTTAACCTTTCACTGCGCCTATCGTTATGCCTTTTACAAAATATCTTTGAATGAACGGGTAGACTAAAATGATTGGCCCAATCGTCAAGCACACCGTCGCGAGTTGGATGACTCCCGCAGGCACGCTGACTTGATAACTTGCTCCTCCTCCAACATAGGAAGCGACATTAATATTGGAAATGAGCTGACGAATCATCAATTGAAGAGGATGAAGTGCATCGTTATCAATAAAAAGCAAAGCGAGAAACCAATCATTCCAATATTGCAAAGCATAGAACAAAGAAATCGTCGCAATAGCCGGCTTAGAGATCGGCCAGATGATTCGGAAGAAGATATGGATATCTCCCGCCCCGTCGATCGTAGCCGCTTCATTAATTTCGTAAGGCAGCGATCTGTAAAAAGAGACCAATATAAAGGCGTAAAAAGGATTTAATAAATAGGGGACGATCATGGCCCATATAGAATCTTTCAAATCAAGCCAATTGGCGATCATGATGTAAAAGCCTACGAGACCGGATCCCAATACCATGGCGACGTAAGCCATAAGCGAAAGAAAATACCGATACTTCACTTTTGGGTTCGCTATGACGTACGCGAACATTGCCGTAATCGCCACGGCGAGCACGGTACCGACGATCGTGACGGTTAACGTGTTTCGGTAGCTATTATAAATTTGAGATCCCTTGAGCAAAAATTCGTAACCGCTAAAGCTGAAATGAGCGGGCCATAGCCGATAACCGAATTTAAGAAATTCCCCTTCCGAAGCAAAAGAGTTAACGAGAACGAGCCAAAAAGGGAGCACACACAAGATCGTAAACACGACTATTATGGCATATAAGAAATATTGAAACACTTTTTCCGAAATTTTCATTTACGCGAGCCTCCTAAAATAGACGGGATTCCGGTTCGACACTCTTGGCGATCCGATTGAATATAAGGATCGTTATGAGCCCCATTGCCGATTGGTAAAGAACAACTGCAGCCGACATACTGAAATTCCCGAGTTGCCGCAAAGCGCGAAATGAATACGTGTCGATAACGTCGGTCGTCGGGTACAAAAGAGAATTATCGCCGACCATGCCGTATATCATGCCGAAGTCTCCGAAGAAAATTCGACCAATTCCCAGAAGCACCATAACGATGACAACCGGACGGATAGAAGGAAGCGTTATATGAACGATCTGTTGAAAACGGGTCGCGCCATCGATCTTAGCGGTTTCAAATTGTTCGGAAGAAATTCCGACGATCGCAGCGAGAAAAATAATCGAATAGTATCCAGAAAACTTCCAAACGTAAACAAGCGTCAAAATCCATGGCCAAATTCCCGGATTCTGATACCAACTTACAGAAGGAAATCCCCACTTCTGAAGCATCCCGTTCATTATTCCGTCCGACCCCATAAACGATAAGGCCATTAAACTGACGACAAGCCAAGATATAAAGTAAGGAAGAAAAATGAAGGATTGACTTAGCCGTTTAATCAGTACATTTTGAATCTCATTTAAGATTACGGCCAGCAATACGGCGAACCCTATGCCGAAAAAGATGAACAAACTATTCAAGAACACTGTGTTCAGTGTTATCTTTATCCAATCATGGCCTCCAAAAAAAAATTTAAAATTCTCGAACCCGACCCAAGGACTTCCGAAAATTCCTTTGGTAGGTTGAAATTTCTCGAACGCAATCAAATGTCCGAACATCGGAATAAAAGAGAAAAGTAGTAAAAACACGATGCCGGGTAGAGCGAGGGTGTACAACTGTTTGTTTTTTATGATTTCTTTTGCGAAAGACATTTCTCCGAGCTCCTCTCTATGTGCTGTGAATCCAGAATAAGACAACAACGAGATATCTGGCTAGTGCCGTTTTTACCCTCGAGTGCAAGAGCTACATATTCCTGCGGATTCCATACCGATATGCAGAATCTGAACTCAAAACTTAGCCTCTCAGGCATGCCCTTCCACAAAAAATGAGCGACCAATAAACCCTTTATATAATAAAAGCATCTAATCATTCAGGCTTGTGCCTTTTGATCAGTTGCTTTTTATACCGAAATTATTCCTTTATTTTCTCAAATGAAGCATCGTAGAGTCGGAACATTGTTTTGTAGCCCGATTCATCGAGTTTGACTCCTACATCTAACTTGCCTGTGATGAGCAGCGGACCAGGGGTATAGCGCAGCTTCACATTGTCTGGAACAAAGACGATCATGATTTTATTCCAATACGTTTCATCGCCATTATCAAATGGACATTCTGCGCCAGGCTTGGGAATTAATAGAAACCAGTGCTTATCAAAGGAAAGCACCTCACCCATAAAGCCTTTTATTTGCACCGTTTTGCCGCTCATGTCCCAAAACTTCTCAGAGGGTTTATCCTGCTTATCATCATCAAAAAACTGTGTCCAGTTGATTTCATTCGATAAAATTTCAGGCTTCTTCTTGGCACTGGCCTGCTCTTCTAACTGCTTCGGCTCAACCTTAGGTGTTGCTGCCGTATTCGCAGCCTTAGCAGCTCCCCCCTCCTCAACAGAAGCAGGATGCTCCGGCATTTTGGGAGAAGGAAGTGAAATTGGCTTATTATCTTTAACAGCAGTGGAGGCTGCTGCTTCCTTGTCCGGCTTCGGCGTCACGGATGGAACTACTGCTTCAGGTGTCTCTGAAATAATGACGGTTGGAGTTTCCTTGGGATTCGAAATGTTAGATGGGCTGGCAGTTGAGATCGTTGCTTGGGACGTATTGCCGAATGTCTGACCTGCTGGCTCCGTTTTCTTTTGACCACAGCCCGTTAAGACTAAAGCAAATAAGCTGAGTCCTATGATAAATTGCCTTATTTTCATACTGACCACCTCAAGACTTAAATAATTGCAATGGGTCCACGCGATAAGCTTGAAGTGCGGGTCCTACGGACGCAAGAACACCGATCAATAAGGTTCCCACGACGAGCAGCCCCTCTCCCGGCATGAAATGCCATGTTTGAATTTGTAAGCCAGAGTACTCAAATACAGCTTCGCGACTTAAATATCCTCCGGCATGACCTACAAAAATACCGAATATCAATCCGATGAAGGTCAAGAGAATCCCCTCCCCGATCAGTGAAACCCAAATGAATCTCTTTGATTTTCCAATGAGTCGAAGTAAACCAACATCTTTTTTGCGCTCATTTACAGCGGCAATCAGAGAGAGCACAATGGAGCCTGCAGCAAGCAAAATACAGATCACAGTTACAACACTCAACGCTTGTGTTCCTTTATCTACGACATTCACGACATCAGCAACTGCTTTACTTGTATAGATCGCCTGCACATTGCTTATTTGTCCGAACTTCGTTTTAATCGACTGCGCACCCAACAGTGACTTTGGTTTGACCAAAATCGTTGTAACTTCCTTCTTATCCCCTTGCTGACTCTCATGAACCGCCCATGCATAATCAAGTGTTGTGAAGACAGCTCGATCGTCTGAAGTCATCAGAGGAGGCAAAATACCCACAACGGTGTAGGTGAAACTATGATGCTGATCATGTTCGTCCGCTGCATCTCCATCGTCATCCACCTCTCCTTGAACCAGTCCATGTGCGCCTTGAAACTTATCCCCAACATGAAGCCCTAGCGAATTAGCTACATGTGCGCCGACAATGGTATCGCCAAGCTTATCGTATAATTTCCCCTGAGCCATTTGCTTATCAGCCCCATAGCGAGTGGCGAAATATTCGGGTTCCATCCCGACAATCGGAAAACCGTTATAGTTATCTCCTGTCGTCATTGCGTAAGCACGATCAACGAACTCATCTTTGCTCACTTCTTCCAGAAGCGAATATGGAACATTACCTGTCGGAGCACCGATATGATAGTACGTGTTCAGAGCCAGCTGAGAGGCACTTCCCTTTGCGCCAATCGTCACTTCAAAGGGACCATATCCCTTCTCTGCTCCTTGTTCGACCCCATTACTACAGAGCAGTAGGAAGACAACAAGAGCTACCGTCACAGCAACGGAGAAAATCGTGAGAAGAGAAAGCATTTTGCGGTGAATAACATTATGCCACAATAGGATGATTAACTTCATACCGCTTCTCTCCTCGGTAATTCATTGATATCTTGAATATGAACTCGTGCAGGATACATATCAGCTAAATGCAAATCATGCGTGACGGTTAACAATGTCATCTTCTCCGCTTCACATATGTCCAGCAGCAGGGACATGATATCCCCCGCAGTTTCCCAATCCAGGCTGCCTGTAGGCTCATCAGCTAATATAAGCTGCGGCTTCGCTATGATCGCACGTATAATCGCAGCCCTTTGCTGCTGACCGCGAGAAAGTTCAGAAGGCAGATGATGCTGACGATCCTTCAGTCCGACTCTTTCAAACCAATAATCTACCTGATCTTTGGTCATCTTCTTCGTCCAGTCTTGTGGAACAATAAGTTCCACGTTTTGTTTGGCGGTCAAAGATGAAATCAAGTGGAAATCTTGAAAAATGTAGCCTACATGCTCCGCTCTATAACGATCCCGTTTGCTTTCCGAATACGTATGGAGCGGCAAACCATTTACCCAAATTTCACCTTGATCAGGCTGCATCACACCACTGAGCAAATGCAGCAGTGTGCTTTTCCCACTTCCACTCGGCCCTAGTAGAGCCAATCTATCCCCTTGCTGGACCTGCCACTTAGAAACGCTCAAAATAGGCAAGCTTTTTCCATGAATTGTGAAAGACTTAGAAATCCCCTTTATCTCAATCATAACTGTCCTCCAAGTCCATTGGTCTAAAATAGGAAAAGAGGACAAGGGTAGCGTTATCCCCTGTCCATTCTTTTACCTAATCTGCTAGTTTATCAGAATACGCTCGCTAGCCGAATCCCATGTGAAGCTTTTACCTGTCAACTTATTGAATGCTTCTAGGGTCAGATACAACTTACCATTGTCCACATTACCTACCAATGCGCTTGCTGCACCATTTTCCTTCATGGCGCCAGTTTCAACGTTAACCGATAATTGCTGGCTATCTTTAGCAAGGACAACCGTTTTCGTTGTTTCGTCCCAAGTTACTTTAATGTCTAATGCTTCAGCAAGGGATCTTGCTGCTAACAACGTTTTGCTATCACGAGTTACTTTGAAAAGCGGGTACAAATATTTATCTTGCAGTTCGTTCGTCACTGCAGTCAGATCAGCGCCGATCACTTTAGCGCCACTTTTAGCAATATCCGTGTTATCGATATCGCCTTTTACAAGGGAAGCGATCGGACCGTAAGCCCATACACCTACGTCAACGCCTGTATGACCATGTCCTGTCCAGCCAACACCCAGACGTTTGGAAACGACTGCGTTGTAGCCGCCGCCACGACCGCTAGATGTACCGTCGCCTTTAAGAATAAGGGCAACTTCATCATCGGACAAATCCGTGAACCCCACGTTATCCGCAACAATTTCACGAACATCATCCGCCGTTTGTGCTGCTTTCAAACTCGCGTCCAAATAATCAGTAGAGTGCTTCGCTTTGTTAAAAAGATCCACATTCAATTCATACACGTTGTCTCTACCGAGCGACAAACCGCCTGTTTCATGGTCAGCTGTTGCAACAACGGATGTATTGCCGTCTTTTTTCGCGAAATCAACTATTGTTTTTAACGTAGCATCCAATTCCAGCGTCTCCTGAATGTTTGTAGGAAGGTCATTCCCATGTCCAGCATGGTCGATACGACCGGCTTCCACCATCAGGACGAAGCCATTTTTATTTTGCGATAAGATATCGAGTGCTTTTTGGGTCAATTGTGGTAAGGTAGGCGTTTTATCATCACGATCAAGCACATAAGGAATTGCATCAAGAGCAAAAAGTCCAAGAGCATTGCCTGCAGTTGCCGGAATTGCATCTAATCCAGCTTTATCATAAGCTGTTTTATAGCCTTTCGCTTCAAAATCAGGAATGATGTTTTTGTCCGTACGCTTACCTTTCTCATCCTTCGTAATGAAGTTAGTTTTACCACCGCCAAAGAAAACGTTTACACCGCTATTCAGGTATTGGGAAACAATGGCATTTTGATTACCGCGTTGACGAACGTGGGAAGCCCACACAGATGGTGTTGCCCCAGCAATAACATCTGTTGTTACGAGACCCGTTGCTTTACCTTGTTTAATAGCCGCTTCAACCACTGAACCATACGGCTTTGCAACCTCACCGTTTGATACGCTGACCGCGTTATTGTACGTTTTATTTCCAGTTGAGAAGGCTGTTGCTGCTGCTGATGAGTCTGTTACCGCTCCGGACTCCGTTGTGTACGGGCCTGATTGCGAGAATGTAGTTGCTTTTCCCACATAATAACCATCCAGTTCTAGACGGTCTTTATTTAAAAACTTTTTGGAGTAATACCTTGCTGCTGTTACTTCTGCCGGCCCCATGCCGTCGCCGATAAGAACAATCAAGTTCTTGGATTGCGCCGTTGTCGCAGTTGTTGCAGTTGTTGCAGTTGTCGTATCAGCAGCTGATGCCGCTCCCGCTACGCTTACCGCCAATAAAGAAATGCTTAAACCTGACCCCATAATCTGTTTTAGACTTTTTTTCAAGTTGTATTCCCTCCAAAAATAGTATTTCACCTTATCTAGCATCATGCAGTTTTAGTAATGCTAATGGCTTAATACTATATTTTTAGTTACATATTGAATATCCTAAAAATATGTACAATTATCACAAAAAAATGAACTTTTTCGCCATTTACAATATCTTTAAAAAGCAAAATGGGGATACTTTATAATGTTATCCTGTGAGCAATAAGAAAATAGGTTAATTGGTGAAGGAAAACACTTCAAAAAGCGGCATTCAATTAGAATGTAACATAGTTTGGAATAATTACCTCTTAAGATTAATGATATTTTATATAAAAATTCTCATTAAATGTTAAATACATGGAAGGAATTCACATGAGTCTTACCGTGGCAACCTAGATCTTTTTTCAGATGATGGTTTTTTCAGTTTTCCACTTGGTAATACAGATCTCCTAGCTGCTATGCATGCTTTTTGGCATTTTCCATATTTTTGGCACCTTTAATGATTTGCACAATAGCCGGAGATACCATCATTCTCATCTCACGCACCAACTGTCTGTAATATGTTTGCGATAATAGTTAATCCTGTTGACGATTTGGATGGATCAGTAAATGCGATCTTGCCTTTTAGCTTCGGATTGAGAAGAGCCTCATAGCCTTCAATTTTAATATCGCCAATCAGCTTCTTGTTCACTAAAAGCGCCATAGGAATAACTTTGTTTCAAGTAATTGATCCCTCAGTATTTCATCCGAGTTTATAATAGCGCTCTCATTTTCTGGATTATACGGTTCAAAAAACTGTTGTTTGGGAGTTATAACCGATACCCAATGGTTTTTCCTTTTCGGCTTCAATCCTTCTTAGAAGCTCTCCGAAGTCTTCGATGTATAAACGACAGGGAATTGGATGCTCCCTTTGCCTCCTTCTTTGGTAGGGGAACTTGAAGCAGCGCCAGTTTCAGCAATCGGCGAGCTTGAGCAAGCAGTGATCACTAGTTACAGCTTGCTGTTACTGCAGCTGTAAAAAATCTTTTCATTCCTACGCCTCTAAATCTAATGTTTGTGTTGTATAATCATCTTAATGAAATGTCGTCAGTGCAACTATCCGAAAAAACGATAAAAATATCTAAGAATATGAACACACTCTCAATCATCATCGATTTTCAACTCGTCTGCGCATCTTTTCCAATTCCTATTTCATCTCATTTTCCTCTACTGTCGATCGCACAGGTTGCCTTCATTTTCTGCAAAATAAAAATAAGGGACTGTCCCTTAACCAATTAATTGCCGCTTCTTCCTTGATTAAAGCCCGCCTAGTACGTCGACACAACGTAGGTGGTAGCCCCATCTATACTTACGATAATTTCGCCTCTGAGTAATCATTTAGTTGCCCCCTTAGTTTCCATCGTATCGCTATCATAAGCAATGTGAACGTATATCCTGAACAACAAAAATACATGAATTCTTCAAAATTTGGAGAACGTGCGTCTACTTTTTTTTATTTTTCTCTAAAATCTGCGGTTGATGATACGAAATAGAACGTCCGGCAGGAAGCACTCCTTTTGAGATACCAGCTAACGACATTCAGACATTGCATCTATTTATTTGCCACTTTCCACGAATCCAGTTGTTTTTGTTTCTCATCAATAATTTTGCCCACACCTCCAGAAAATGAAAAAGTCTCCAAAACCCGAGTGGGTTTGAAGACTTTTAGTTCAATATTGAATTTTGTCAGGATCAGCCGTTCCTGTCGTCAGTGCTGATAAATATTGATCGATCACGGCTTGGCACTGCGCGATTTCCGATTTGACAGCTTCCGTATTAAAAGTAAAACCAAGGATTGGAGATAAATCGGAAGTTTTATTCAATTGATCCCACTTTTCAGCCGCATCAGATGCAACGTTCTCCGTTTTCCATAAGATCAAATAATATGTTTTTGCATTCTTCCAATCAAAGTGATATTTATCAGCGAGTTCCTTCTGTACATCGAATCCATAGCTGGTAGCCATAATCTGGTAGTTGATCACACCGTACAACTTGCCATCCGAAGCAATCATCAAGTTCATCTTCTGATCATAATTCCCAAGGTCAATCATGATCAAAACTTAACTGTGGCATTTATTTTGGGTTTAATTAATCTGTAACAAATCCTTTTGCTGTGGGGGAAGGGAAGTAATAAACCAATTCTACTTGCGGCAGATCTTTCTGACTTGGATGGTCCGTTGCCCGAACTTGATCAGTTATTCCAGTATCTTTGCTGGTTCCTTGGAGTCACATCCTGAAATTAATGATGCTGCAACAAACAGGATTGCCAAAATCAATTCAGACCGCTTGAACTCCCTTTTCTCATCAAGTTTAATCCTGCAATGGAAATTATAATAACTATTTTTCAGTAATTTAAATTATTCAGTCCACCAAAAAATGCATTTTTCTACAAATTGTATAGTTCTTGAAAACTCTATGAAGGATAAAACCAAGGTCTTGGAGAAGTGAGAAGTACAATAAACTATCTTTAAGGAGGTTAACTCTAGCATGAAAATCCCTCATAAATCTCCTCGCAAGACCTTATTTGCAAAAATGTTGTTAACTCTTACGATAACGGTTACTTTATTGATTATAGGACTATCATCGCTTCTCTATCGAAATTTCTTTTCGGCTTCTTTGGATAATATCAACCGAATGAATACTTCAATCCTGTCTCAAACCAGCTACAGCATGAAGTACATGGATACTTTGGTTAGCAAATTTATAAATACCGTTATCATGAGCCCTTATACATCCGTTTTGCTGCATAATACGGATAACGATATGGTTACGCTCGGAGCAGCATTGCGCAACCTTGATAGCCTTTCACTTCCGCACGATTATGTGCACTCCGTATATACGATCAATCTCGCATTGAACCGTATCGTATCCACAGAGACGGGCAATTTTTATACAAAAGAAGATTTCTACGATCAAGACATTGTATCATTGTTGCAAACAGTGAACAAAGACTCATTTCCCGAAATGCCTATTGCCAGAAAAATTCCAAACCCCCAAGCCGCAACAGTTTCGGAACTTGCTAATGTATACACCTATATCATGCTCGACAGTCTGGAAAAGAATCCATCTTCGCGCATTGCGACTATCATCAATATCAAAGCAAGTGTGCTTCGGGATCTGATCGCTTCATTGAATGCCAAGATGGCAGGTTCCGGCAACGAAATTATCGTGATCGATTCCAAAGGAACGATTGTGAACCATACATCAGAAAGCATGTTTCTGCACAGCGCGAAACAAGAATCGTATATCCAAACTTTACTTGCAGCTGACCAAGAATCGGGAAGCTTTAAGACGAACCTGAATGGTCAAGATTATCAAGTTACCTTTGTTTCTTCCGATAAACCAAAATGGAAATTTATTAGTTTAACTTCATATGCAACATTTGTTGGCGTAGTTGATTCGTTCAAAACCTCTACACTTTGGATATGCCTAACGATCCTGGGTCTCGGTTTATTTTTCTCGTTCATCATGTCAAGATCGCTTTATGTTCCTGTCGGCAGACTTGTAGAGACCGTTAGAGAGCATCTCACAAACGCTCATCAAAAGGATCATCCGACAAATGACATTTATTTTCTGCAAAACGTTTTCAAAGAAATGATTTCGAAAAATAACGAATGGGAAAACAAACAAAGAGAACAGCTCGCTCCCTTAAAAAACAAATGGCTGCAAGATATACTGTTTGGTATCCGGTACGTTGATCAAGAAGCGTTGCGGGTCTCTCAAAAAGAGCTTGGCATACATTTGAATCTAAATGGCCCACTCAGGTTGTTACTTCTTCGTCTGGACAACTATCGCGATTTCCTCGACCTATTTAATGAAAAAGACCGTTGGCTCTTAAAGTTCGGCATTGCTAACATCGTTAATGAAATCGTGTCAGAGGAATATAAACTAGAGACCATTTACCTGGAAAACGATCAGCTTCTGTTGCTGTTGGAAATCAGTCCCTCAGAGAATGTTGAAAATACAGAATGTGCCTTAAAGGGGCTTATCGAATTAGCACAAAAAGCTGTAAATCAGTACCTGAAACTCTCGTTTTCCGCAACTCTAAGCAGCCCTGTCTATTCCTACTTGCAACTCAATGAATCTTATTCCGATACATTGGCACTATCTTCGTATCGGATCATTGCAGGTCACGGCAGCTTCCTGCTTCCAACTTTTCGAAGTTCGATCATGGATACACTAATTTCCTTTCCCGAGAGTAAGGCCAAATTGCTGCTTGACTCCTTGAAATTAGGCCATTTGGACAAAGCCAAGGAAGCGTATTCCGACTTTATTAGCCAACTTTCCGGAACGACTTATGAAAACTTGCTTTCGTCCATTATGCAGCTCAGCTTCATGTTGAGAACAACCTTTAACATTATTTTGGAGAGTCATGAATTTCGAAAATCAGAACTATTTCAGACTGTTTCCAGAAATATTGAGCAGTTTGAAACCATTGAAGAAATTCATGAAACCTTTTCATCCCTATTTTCCGAAATCATTCGCGTCATGGAACAAAATAAACATAATAAACACAGTTCGATTATTTCAAGAATCATAAAGGTGATCGAGGAACAATACCGTGATAATAACTTAAATCTACGTATTATCTCCGACGAATTTCAAATGTCAAACGTTTATTTGGGAAAACTATTCAAAGATGCTACAGGTAAATCCGTTTCAGAGTATATTACTGACGTACGAATGAATCATGTCAAACAACTGCTGGACAACAGCAATCTTTCAACCAAGCAAATTTTAGATCAATGCGGTTTGGAAGAGACAAACTATTTTTATACCATTTTCAAAAAGCGTTTCGGCGTATCGTTGTCTCAATATAAGATTGATAAAAACAAAACGTGAGCTGGCCTACTCCAGAAGACAATATCCTAAACAACAAAAAGGTATACTCTCATCGAAACATGAGGAAGTATACCTTTTTTAAAGTCTGCTAGTTATTGAATTCTTTTCTGATTTCAATGAGTTTGAAACCTATCCGAAGCAAGTGTTAACCCGTTGTACAAGCTCCGTAACAAAGCCGTCGTCAGTTTGCTCATCCTGAACCGCCAATGTGTATCTAAGGATGAAATTGATACAACAGGACTTCGTGAGCCTCCAAGAAACCCATCCATAATATAATAGGACAATTTGAAAAATTAACATGCAAGAGAGTAAGCTTTGCATATCATTTAGTTAAGGTAATTGATCCTCATTCAACCGCCCATCCCGAAAATGCACAACACGCTTCGCCTGCTGCGCAATAGCCAGGTCATGCGTAATCAAAACAATCGTCCTTCCCTGCTCATTCAACCTCTTGAAAATCTCCAAAATCTCCGCGCCCGTCTTCGAATCCAGTGCTCCCGTCGGCTCATCCGCCAAAATAATTGCCGGATCTCCCGCTAACGTTCTTGCAATCGCAACCCGCTGTTGCTGCCCACCGGATAACTCAGAGAGCAGATGCCATCTGCGATCCACTAAGTCCACTGCTTCCAAAGCCTCCATGACAAGTGGCTCTCGCTCTTTCTTGCTCATTTCGCGATATATCAACGGGAGTTCGACGTTCTCGAAAGCATTTAATCTCGAAAGCAGATTGAAGCTCTGGAAAACAAAACCGATCTTCCGATTCCGAATCTCAGCCAATTGAGCATCCTTGAGCTGATTAATTGCCTTCCCATCCAGCAAAAAAGCTCCTTGATCTGCAACATCCAAACACCCAATGATATTCATCAGCGTCGACTTTCCCGACCCCGACGGGCCCATAATCGCTACGAACTCGCCGTGATTGATTTCCAGGGAAATATCATCTAAGGCACGAATCGTTTCCCCACCCATAACATAATACTTGCTCACATGCTCGATTTGGATTAGGGTCATTCCCTTCGCCTCCATTATCTGATGCCAAATAAATGAAGTATGAGATCCATTATCCTTACCGCTTCGCCTTATAAAATTCATGATAAAGCTTCATGAGCGCCCGCTTCTCAATCCGCGACACATATGAGCGCGATATCCCGAGCTCCTTCGCAATCTCCCGCTGAGTCCGCTCTTCCCCGCCAAGCTCAAGCCCAAATCGCCCAACCACAACTTCCTTCTCTCGATCATCCAAGATCTCCAGATTACGATAGATTTTGCTCTTCTCTATCTTGAGCTGCACCTTATCTACAACATCATCCGCTTCCGTCCCGAGGATGTCGATCAAGGTGATTTCATTCCCCTCTTTGTCCGTTCCGATGGGATCATGCAAGGACACGTCTTTCCGCGTTTTCTTCAGCCCTCCAAATGCTGCAAGTGCTACAAAGAGCTGCCGGATGGCAGCTCTTTCGAAATTGAACTATTGTTCTCCGTTACCCATTCATGCAGTACAACACCAGCGCTGCACCACAGAGGATAAAATGTGCTAATACTCCTAATACGGCTGTGAGGAAGGTCGATCAACTTTGGTGCCTTAGAGCCCATCCGTTAGTTTGACTTAGCTTAGGCCACCATGCCCCCCACAGAATGTCGCTCCTTTTCAGGAAGCATTTAGTTGTAAGCCTATTTAGACTTATATGTTCATATTCACGCCTGAAGCCTTAACTTCTTCTTTATCCTTCCAGCCATTAGCTCAAGCAGGATAGCAAACGTTAGAATGAGATACGTTATAGCTCCAATTTCCCTCACATCATAATAATAGCTGCTGGCCATAAACATATCATACCCGATTCCTCCAGCACCAGCTGCGGCCCCCATAGCCAACGCTACGGCAAAGTTGATCTCAAATCGCATAAATGTCCATGAGATTAAATAAGTAATAGACGAAGGCAGAACGGCTTGAAACACGATTTGAACCCAATTGGCGCCGCTTGCCTTTAATGCTTCAATAACCCCTTCATCTAACTCCTCGAATGATTCCGAGTACGTTTTCACGAGATAACTAACCGAATGGAACGTCATTCCGATGACCGCTGCTACACTGCCCAGTCCCGCTGCAACCGCAAAAATCAACACCCATAGCACAGTTGGAACCGCTCTTATAAAAGCAACAGCGCCTTTAATTGCAATGGACAGTTTAGGATTGGATAGATTGTTGGCGGCCAATAAGCCTAGGACCAAGGCGATGATGGCGCCGAACAATGTCGTTAGAAATGCAAGTCCCAGAGTAATAATCAAATGTTTAACTGCCTCTATAAAAGAAAGGTGTCTTAAGAGCGGCTGAAAGAACATGGTTTTAACCGTATGGGCTGTCGATAAGATGGCATCTAAAAACTGAATGTCCTTATAGTTAAAGGTCGCAAAGGCAAACAGCGTCAATACGGCCAACGCAGCCAAGGTGAGCCGGATCGCCATCGCTTGTTTGTTGAATGGCTTTTTCATTTTTAGTTCATCATCCATGCGCATGTCACTGCCAGTGTCTTTGTCAGAGGCATCTATCAAGTTCGCTTGAAGTCTCATTTTACAAAATCACCTTCCTTAGATAGTTAGAAACCGTTTCTATGGAAAAAATAGCAAGGACAAGGACGAGGACGATTAAAGAAGCAGCGCTGTAATTAAGACTTTTGTAATACAAGCTGAAAAGAAAACCAATACCGGTGCCGGTCAAAATACCGATTAAAGTGGCCTGACGGATGTTTGTTTCCATCATGAACAAGATCCAACTGATCAGTTGGGGAATGCAGGATGGAATCACGGATTGAAATATGATGGAAAAATAACTAGCTCCCGTGGATTTTAATGCCTCTACAGAGCTGCTGCTTACTTCATCGATCGACTCCGTGAAGGCACGAGTCAAAAAGCCAAAGGAGCCAAAGAAAAGCGCGAAATATCCTGTCAGCACATTTTGGCCAAAAGAAATCAGCAAAATCATAGACCATGCAGCGACATCAATATTGCGAAATATCGTCGCGATCGATCGGCTTACAAAGCTGAACACTCCTCCTGTCCCCGTCGTATTGGAGCCTGCGATAGCGAACATCAATGCAAACAAGGCTGCTACTGTGGTTGCTGCAATAGATACAAGTACTGTCTCGGATAGGCTGCTGATAATAACGGGAAGCCGTTTCAACGCCTTTTCGTTCGGATAAAAGTTGCTGAAGGCCCATTCGGCAGCTTTTGGTATAGAAGTAAAGCCTTTGATAACGTTATAGTTCGTAATCATAACAGCGATTAGCGTCATTACTAGTAATAAGGCGCAAAACAACAGCGTATTCATTCGCTTTTTGGCAAAGAAATTAGGTTGTTGCATAGCGGCCCTCCAGATGCTCTTGCTCCTCCTGATGCTCCTGAAACTCCGTGCCGTAAATACTTGCCAACTGCTCGCGATCGATCCCTGTTGGAGGGCCGTCGTAAACGATAGATCCCTTGTTCACGCCAAGTATCCGGTCTGAATACTTCAGCGCTGTATCCACTTGATGCAAGTTAACAATAACCGTGATACCCATAGTGGTAGAAATATTACGCAGATGGTCCATGATTACCTTGGAGGCGTTTGGATCTAGGGATGCAATCGGCTCATCGCAGAGCAGCATTTGGGGATTCTGCACAAGTGCCCTGGCAATCCCAACCCTCTGCTTTTGTCCACCGCTCAGTTGATCGCACCGCTTATAGACCTGCTCTTCCAGTCCGAGCGTTTTCAAAATAGCATAGGCTTGACGTTTCTCTTCTTTAGAGTAAATCCCAAGAACTCCCTCCAGTGTAGACTTATAACCAAGACGCCCGTGCAGGACATTTTCGAAAACAGATAGTCTGTTCACTAAATTATAATGTTGGAATACCATTCCCATCTGACTTCGCAGTCGTTTTAGCCCACTCTTCTTAAACTCAAGAATATTACTGCCATCAAATATAATTTCTCCACTATTTGCATCAATCATACGGTTAATACAGCGAAGCAGCGTCGACTTACCGGCCCCTGACGGGCCGATAATTGACACAAACTCCCCTTTTCTTACAGTGAAATTAACATCTGTTAACGCTCTTGTATCCGTACCATACTGCTTTGATACCTTCTTGAATTCCAATAACGTTGTCATAGTTGCTCCCTTAATCGGTTTTGCATTGCTTCCTACCATTAGTTGGACAGCATTCTGACCGGATTGAAGAACCCGTCATCCACGATCAGAAATTTTTCTTTACCGCTCTTTTGTTTGAACATGCCTGTCTCCTTCGAGTCTTTAGGCAGGAAGATCAGAGGGTTATTCGTTACCGCATCGGATGTAAATGTATCCACTAGTTTCTTCTTGTCCTCTGCGCTTATCGTACCTGTGTTAATGGCAAATGGCTGATTCAGTACTGGCGTAACGGAAATAAGCGTAAATTCTTTGCCAATCATCGTGTTGAACGGTTCACTTGCACCCTGCTTCACTTTATATACCGCTCCTGCTGTGTTGGCCTTTCCTGAGCTCAGCTCGACATAGTTCGCAACGCAAGTATCACAGAAGGCTGCTACATCAGCTTTACCGGTCAACAGATTCATGGCCGAACCTTGGTGGGTTCCTCCGAAAAGCACTTCGCTAAAGAAATTATCCTTACCCCCTAGAATTAAATCATCGGTGGTCAAATTCTTATTCTTGTCTTTTTTGCTAAAATAATTAACGATGCCGGCAGAAGGAATTTTAAATCCGGATGTGGAGGAATTGGATACGAACGAAAACTTTTTGCCGGCAATATTTTCAATCGAAAATCCGTCGCCGCTTTTATAGGCTTGCTCCTCACCTTTACGCACGTTTAACCAGCTATAGTAAACCGCATCCTCCAGTGTCCCTGACTCTCCGCTCGGAATAACCAGCGGTTGAACCTTCGGGTTCTTTTTATTAGCTTCGACATAGCCTTGCGCTCCCGTGTAGACAATGTCCGCACTGCCGCTGGCAATGGCTTCAATCGCAATCGTATAGTCTGTCGTTGTTTTGTGTTCCACCTTTTTTCCAGTCGCGGCTGCAACAACTTTTCCAATTTCGTCCCGAGTGCTTTTCATTTCTGCACCGGATTCATTGGGATACCACGCAATGGTGAGAGTATCTTTCGTCTTAACAGCTGCTGATCCGTTCTGTGCTTCCCCAGCTTTCGTACCGCAACCTGCTGTTACTGCTACTAGAGATAAAGAAATCATGAGCGTTAATATTTTTTTCATTTTAAAAAGCCTCCCTATTAATTGATTTAACATACAGCTCCTATAATAATGAAACGAGTATACGTTCGAGTTCTTCAGGCAATATTTCAACGGGATTATTATCCATTCTTCCCTTCGTGTACGAAAGAGAAACAATATTACGGATTCCTTCGACTGTAGCGCCATATTGGCTAAGACGGCTTGACACCCCATATATGTCATAAATACTTCGAATGAAATTATCCACTTCATCCACGTTCGCTGCTCCAAATGCTTGCATTAACTTTTCCGGTTCTATTAATGCATCAAGGTTATGCCTCATAATTGAAGCTAATGTTAGGCTGGCGGCAATACCATGATCAATGCCATAAAGCATCGTAAGCGGATAAGATATAGAGTGGCAAGCTGTTGTTCTCGTGTTGCTAAAAGCCAATCCAGCCAGCAAACTTGCCAAGGACAACTGTTCTCTCCAAACCAAGTTCTCCGGTTGCTCAATTAATAATGGAAGTGTTCGCTGAATTCGTTCGATCGCTTGGAGCGAGTAAACTCTGGTAATTGCATTGGTATGAACGGACCAATACGCTTCGGTTGCATGGCACAAGGCATCCAGTGCAGTAGCAACGCTTAAACGCAGCGGCATCGTAACGGTCAACTCCGGAAGAATTAAAGTTGCGCTAGCATACAGCCGTTCATCGGTAACTGAATATTTGCTGCCGTATTCTTCGTCCCAAACCGTCGCCCAGCAGGTGACCTCAGAACCTGTTCCCGATGTCGTCGGTATCCCAATCCATGGAGTAAAATAGGGCTCCTCCCGGTAACGCTCACTTGTAATCGCTTCTCGAACTTCGGCTACTGTTTGATAAGTCTTGTTCTGCAAGGCCGACAAAACTTTGGCTGCATCCATGACACTGCCTCCGCCAATTGCCACAATAAGTTCATAGTCCAAGGGCCCAATCTCCCTTTTCAGCTTCAAAATATCTGCAACATTGGGATTATTCAAGGTTACTTCAATCAAGGTAGTTTCTTTCAAGGAAAGTATGTTCATGACAGACTGTAAACAATCGCTCTTCTCAACGCCCGCCCCCCTCGTAAGAAGCAATACTCTCTTGATGTCTGGATAGCGTTTGTTAAACAAGTCGGCGAATGCTTCCGCCGAGGCCGCTCCGAAGGATACAGCTACCGGATTATAAAATTGGTTCATCTCATTACCCTCTCCAAGCCGCTGCGCTCAAGTTCCTCAATAACAGCCGGAAGCTGAGCGATTGATCCGATAATATAGTCTGCCCCTGCCTGCTCAAACGTTAATCTCGTTTGATTCATTCGTTCAGCGAGTTCATCCTCATGCATGCTCTGTGCTTCAGCCTGTGTTAAGCCAAGCTCACTGCTTCCTAGTATGACAGCGACCGTCCAAACCCCGGCATTCCTGCCTTCATGCATGTCGGAAACCGTATCTCCAACCTTAATGACTGATTTTGGAGGATATATGCCAAGCTCGACTAAGTTCTGAAATATCATATATGGATAAGGCCGTCCTGCCTTTACTTGATCAGAAGCTATCATGAAGTCGGGTGAATAACCTTTTCGCTTCGCTTCCGGTACGATGACTGCCATCATGCCTGATGTGTAACCAGTCGTAGAACCAATGGCAATCCCCGCTTCGCGAAGCTGTTTCACCGTTTCTAAAGCTCCCGGAATCGGATCCGTATACATTTGCAACGATTCCATCAAAACGGCTTCGAATCGAACATAGAGACGATCAACATCTTCCTTGACAGGTTCCTTACCGAATGTTGCAAACCACTCACTCTTTACTCTTTCCATCTGCAAAATTGTGTGAATATGATCCCATTTCAGAAGACCCATTGGAATTCTTGCTTCCCGAATCGTGATCGGTACCCCTGCTTCTTCAAAAGTTTGAATAAATGCATGCATAGGCGCGAAGCAACCGTAATCAATCACTGTGCCGGCCCAATCGAAAATAACTGCCTTAATGCGTTCCTTATACGTCATCTTGATTCCTCATTTCTTGTTGCCTTTGATAGTTCCAATTATAGATTGAAATGACGCAAAAATGCAATACATTTTGCGATATTTTACGTGTATTTAACATATATATGCTGTTATTTGCTGTTTTTAACACTGGGAAAACATAATAAAAACGCAAGCTACGATAAGCTTGCGTTTATGATAGAGATATTATGTTTTTTATAGGCGTCCAGCATGTCCCTATCCATAAAAGAATCCGTTACAATTGAATCAATCTGATCCAATCCGCAAATATTAAGATAAGATACGGTTTCGAATTTGCTCGAATCCGCAACCACGATCTTCCGCTTGGCGCTCTTTAGCATCGCATTGATGACCTCAGCCTCACCCTGGCGGAAATCAGTCAACCCTTTCTCAAGGGAAATCGCATTGATACTGATGAATGCAAGGTCGATATTGAAATTCATTATTTCTTCCTCAATCGAGCGCCCATACAAGGAGAACTCCTCATGATTCAGATAGCCTCCCGGAATAATAACCGTGAAGCCCTTTTTCTGGGACAAAATATCCGCGATGCGAAGGGAATTTGTTAAGACCGTGAGTTTTTCGAAGCGAGCGGCGAGCCGCTTGGCAACCTCGATATTCGTCGTGCCGGCATTGAGAGAAACAGCTTGATACTCCCTCACCAGTTCGACAGCATACGCGGCTAATTCCTGCTTCCTTTCGTTTTGCGTAATTTTACGTTTAATGAACACTTGATTCGTAGCTAACTCATCTCTTTTGGAAACGGCTCCTCCATGTACGCGCTGAAGCTTATCCTCTTGCTCTAACCGCTCAAGATCCCTGCGAACCGTATCAAGGGAAACTTGCAACATCGACTTCAATTCCACAACGGTGACTTGCCCCTTTGATTCCAGTTCCAATAATATTAATCGATGCCTTTCTGGTGCAAGCATTGCATTTCTCCTCCGTGTTAATGCGTTAACGTGCATTGTATTTATTTATCCTAGCAAAAATACTTTGTACAGTAAATGTCAACTTTTCTTGTGCATCGTTCATCGGCATGTCAGCAGCTTAAATGAAGCAAAACGTCAAAAAGATCGCCATCCACCTGATGAGCAGGCCGGGAATGGCGATCTTTTTTGTTTAATCAATTTCCGAAATATGAATTACCATAAACATATGGATTTGGCGGCGCTTTTTGCGTTTCTATCGTTTTTGCAACGATTGAGACCACATCTTTACCATCAATATTACGTTTTGCAATAGTGCCGAGAGCGACCACGTACATATCGTTACTCCATCGCTCCGGGGTATCTGTTTCTACCATGATAGCAAGTGGCACCGAGTCTGCGACACAGCACCGCATCGCGAATCTTCCAATGGCAAATTGGTTTTTATTCATGTTGTCAAGTCGATAAACAAAACCACTAATCTGCACCTGTTTACCGATAAATTGTTCTTGATACAAGTCCAGCGACATCAGAGATTCAATATAAATATCTTCGTTAATCATAATGAGAGGCTGGTTGTACATATCCATGGCCCACTTGGCATAGGGCTTTGTGTATTCATTAAACGGAAAAGCTGGTCCTGTATCTAATTGTAACTTATTATTTGGAATAATGTTTGCACCTGCATCACCGGAATGGGAATTAACCAGTATGCCTGAGGGAGATAAATTCAACCCTTTTTTGAGCGCCATTTGACTGCCTAATACCGCATTGGGGAACGAATAGGCAAGAATCAGCGGAATGATTAAAGCACCGTACATCATCATAACGCTTGGATTCCAATGATCTTGGCTGTGTGATGAACATGTACAATTAATGGCAGCATGTTTCTTCTTCGACCGGACATCCCGAACCGCCAAATAAAGCTGGTGCATGGCAAGCACGTACATACCGACGGCAAGACTTTTGACCCAGAGCTCCATTCTTGGAGCCACGTAATAGATCAGCGCATCCGATCGGCAAGTCTGTACAATAAAAATAACAAATGCGAGCAAGACCGCAGCTCGAATCGTTCGATGCGCAAATGCGGACCCTTTTGTCATGTTTCGCTGCCTCCATTCTTATAAGTACGCATATAGCTGATCGAAAGCGACTGCCCCACATAGAACGACAACGACAGAAATGACTAAAACCGTAGCTACGGTTTTGAACCGGAACACTTTTAGCAGCATTAAAGTGCTTTTAATATCCAGCATGGCGCCAAATACGAGAAAACCAAGCACTGAACCTAGGCTGAAATCAGGGATGAACGTAGCGCCGACAAAAGCGTCTGCAGTGGAACAAATGGAAAGGACATAGGAAAGCCCCATCATAAACAAATGGGGAGTCCAATCCCCATGGCTTACCGAAAGAAGCCACTGTCTGCTTACAACCGTTTGCAGCAAAGCTGTAACTGTAGCGCCCAATACTAAAAATTTGCCTACATCAAACATTTCAATTGCTGCATGCTCCAGCGTTTCGTGAAGTTTATTTTTCCATACTACTTTAGTCTTTTTACCCGGATTGCCCGAAATTGGGTGCTTGAAACTTTTTTTAGCTGCAGCCGTATGGTCATTAGTCTTACTCAATGGATTACGGAGTGCAGAATCACGCACTCCCCGAGAAGCCCACAGCCCAATGAGCGCCGATGTCGTAAACGCCAGCACCATACGGGAGATAGCCATTTCTGGCTGAGCCCGAAAGGCTACGAACGTGGACGTAAACACGATCGGATTGATGACCGGCCCAGCCATCATAAACACGAGGCCGATATAAGGCGGCATGCCTTTGCGGATCAGCCGATGCACAACAGGAATGATCCCGCATTCGCAAAGCGGGAAGATGATACCCAGCAAACATCCGAAAAGGATGCCGAGAATCGTTTTTTTCGGTATCCATCTCTGTAGTTGCTGATCACTAATCAGCGTTTGCAGTAAAGCAGAAATCACGACACCAAGTAGAATAAAGGGAAACGATTCCAGTAAAATGCCGATCACCATGGTGCGAAAATCGCTTAGAAAACCCATCGGCCACCTCCTGAATAATGAAGTCTTTACAACTGAACGCGTTCGAGGAACCAATAAATTCCGAATAAGCCGATCAAGCTTGAAATGCCATAAACCGTCTGGACGTTCCAACGGGTTTGCCCTATCTTATGAATGATTGGTAAAAGAACAAGAAATATAGTCAGCTGTCCCAGTTCGATTCCAATATTGAAGGAAAGCAAGGGCAATGCAATATTTCCTGAAAAGCGCCCCTCAAGCACACCTGCGAATCCGAAGCCATGAATTAGTCCAAAAAATGCTGTAATCAACCAGCGCCACTTATGCTGCTTTCGCAACATATTTTCTACTGCTACAAACACGATGCTTAATGCAATTAAGGGTTCAATGATTGCTCCGTTTATCTTAACGATTTCTAGAGCTGCCAAAGCTAGTGTTATGCTGTGTCCGACCGTGAAGGACGTGATGATATTCAAATATTCACGCCACTTAAGGCGGATAATAACCAGACCTAAGAGGAATAATAGATGATCATAACCTGTGAATAGGTGCTCCATGCCATACCAAATATAATCCCATACCGTAAATAGCCACTCCGGAATCGATACTTCCATCATAGGTTCCTCCTATTTATTCTCAATCTTAGAAAATACCAAAAGGTTATCATTGCTCCCACAATTAACAGCAATAGGAGAGGTATCCACGCAGGGATCTTGATGATCCGATCAACTGCCGCTTTCGGACTGTTGGAGTTCATATAGAGTTTTAAGATCTTATTATTTTTGTCAAATTTATGCTCTTTCATCGAACCATCAACGGTTGTAATCGTTGCAAAGTTGTGATGTGTTGGACTTTCAGTGAATAGGATGTCATACTTCATGACCAGTTCATTGACTTTCTTCCCAAAATTATAGTCAAGGATCAACCTAATCATTGGAATTCCTGCACCTTGTTCGATCATCTCTATAGATCCAAGCTTCGGCTGCAAATCAGCGCCATCAGCTTTGATGGACAACCATCGCGCCACGAACTCTTGCAAATCGGATCTCTTTTGTTCTGCTTCTTCAATTGAAACTGTTGTGTCTTGATCTAGATCCAGATTAAGGATCGGACTCATTTCATCCGGAAGCAGCAGCAGTTCGTACCCTATACCGTCTTCCCTTAGTGTGATATGTGAATAACCGAAAGATACACTGTGTGCCTTTGCCGTTTCCGGCTGAAGAAGTATCCAAGCTGACAATAACGTGAATAATAATATTCTGCCTAATATTCGTTGGCTCATAACGTTGTACTCCAATTGTGCTTTATTTGCTTAAGAAAATCGCCAACCAGGCCTGTTCATATAGGTGGTTGGCGATCTTCTTTCATTTTTATTTCAATAAGTTGTAAACTGCTTGAGCCGCTTCCGCTCGTGTCATGTACTCAGCCGGTACGAACAGCCCTTCTTGGCGACCCGTCAACAGCTTCGCATTGATTGCACGATTCACGTAAGATAACGCCCAATCGCTGATCTCGGAAGCATCAGAGATTTCTGGGGAAGCTTGTTCTAGCTTCACTCCAGTCCGAAGCTCATACGCGCGAACGAGCATAATAGCCATTTCTTCTCTGGTAATACTGAGATTCGGATCGAACTTTTGTTTGGAATTACCTGTGATAATGCCCGATTTATAAGCTGCAGACACTTCGCCAGCATACCATGCATTCCCAGCCACGTCGCCGAACGGAGGCGCTTCGGCAGACTTGAGACCAAGCGTCCGTACGAGCAGCGAGGCAAATTCAGCGCGTGAAACAGCTTTTGTTGGCTCATAGCTCGAGTTCGTGATTCCGTTTACGATATGTTGGGCGGACAGCTCTTGAATGGTCTCATATGCCCAATGAAGGCTAGTAACATCATTGTAATTTTTCTCCAATGAAATCACAGCATATTGACTGAGTCGGTCAATTTCGACTTCGATTGCGGTATTGTCGTTAACGTGTGTTCCGCCAATATACACGAGGCTTCCGTCTTCGTGAAGTTCATATATGCCAACCAGCTTCGGATTCAATCCTGCTGGAATTGGGAATGTAATCGTTACAGGCTTATTCAAGCCATTATTCATTTCATATTGCTTACCGGCTGTGTCGGTCACAATGATCGAGAGATCGAGCACCTGTCCACCTAGCGTATAAAGACCGTTATCCTTGCGGCTCGCTTCTCTTAATGTCTGGTCCGCTTGACCGCCTGAGATCGGTTCGATTTTAACCGTAATTGCGGCAGAGTTGTCAGGAGAAGGCAATAAATTACTTGCGGATATCAACAGATCGCCAGGAACGATCAATTTGACATCGTGTGCCTGGACAATTATTGAGCGTCCTTGAAGCTGATATGCCTGCGCCATCGGAACAACAATGTGATTTTGCCCTTCCGCCAAAGTGACGGGTACAGATGCAGAGTTCTTTTGTAAGTCTTCATCCTTGATGGTAGCAACGTCTTTCGGCAGTTCCGGCTTTACCGGTGTTACTTCAGACGGTAGAGATGGTTCCGACGAATCTGATAATCGATAAACGATAATCACGTATTCTTTGGTAGTACCGTCCTGTGCAGTGACAAGGACAGAGATGCGATTTGATCCGACGCTCAGGCTGCTGCCGCCTGTAACAACTACTTTGGATGTAACATGCTCGGCGGAGTAGGTCACCGTTGCTACCGTAGTCCCATAAGGTACTTCCACCATATAGCTCAGCTTGTTCGGTGCGAATCCATTGATTGCGATCGTGTTGACACGCAAATCGAACAGGTTAGTGTTGGATGATAACGCAGCAGGTTGTCTGGTTATCATCATGCTATAAACACGCTTTGTCCCGTCTTCAGCCGTAACTGTAACAGTAACCGCATTGACGCCGACAACCAAATACTCTCCTCCAGCAATCATTACAGTTGCTTCAGGATCGGTTGCTGTATAAACGACATGGATAACCGTGGTTTCATGCGTTACCGACAATGAATAGGAGAGCTTGTCTGAAGCGAATCCTTCCAACGTCGTTCCGTTCACGCGAAGATCAAGCAAGGAACTGTCGGTCGAGGCAGCAAGCGGATGCCTCGTTATGAGAATATTATAAATACACTTTGTCCCGTCTTCAGCCGTACTCGTCACAGTGATCGTATTTACACCGACGCTTAAATCATTGCCGCCAACAACCACTACGCTAGTAGCAAGATTTACCGATGTATAAGTAATATTGGTAACCGTGGTTTCATAAGGTACCGACAACGAATAGTCAAGCTTATCCCATGTGAAGCCGCTAAGCGTTTCCGAGTTAACGCGCAGATCACTCAAGTAAGCAGGTGGTATGTCGAGACGGTTCACATTGATGACATATGAACTGGCTCTTGCGTTCGGAGCTGTTACCGTCACCGTCACTACGTTATTACCAACCTGAAGGTTGGAGCCGCCGTTGACTACTACTGTAGTCTGAGGATCGTAAACCGTATAGGTAACACTCGCATCAGTCACGTTATAGGGGACGTTCAGCGAATAGTCCAATTTATTCGGTTCGAATCTGTCTACCAAGACATCGTTAATTTTCAACTCCTTCAGTCTCGCGCTTGGAACCTTATCGCCAGTAAAATCGATTTCGCTCATACTGGCAAATGTTAGGGTAGGATTCGTATTATAGGATCCCGTAATTACGAATTTCACGTAGCGGCCCTGCACAGAATTGTTCAAAGCAACAAAGTCCGAGAATACACGTCCTGTCCACGTTTTTCCAAACGCGCCGGAGGCCTTGTTGGCCGCATTGCCCAAGAAAGCAGGATCGCTTAGGTCTGCCACGTTATCAGAGGCGTAGAATTCGAACGTATTTGGGGCCTCCAAACTTTGAGTAGGTCGACTCTTTCTCTGTATGCCGCTGATCTTATACGTGTCCTTCATATCGATAATGATCCAGTGCGGGAATGTAGCAGCAGGAGTCACCCATTTGGAAATCCAGACTGTTGATTCTTGTCCGTCTAAGATGTATTTAGCCTCTGCGCTCTCATTGGATGCGTAAGAACTGAAAGAATCGATTGAGAATTCCGTTTTTGGAATAAACGTGTACACGATGGCATTCTGGGCAGTTTGCAAAGCCCACATCAAATCGAGATAGCCTTGATCGATCACATTAGCGCTCTCGCCTGAGCTAATGGCTTTTGTGGCTGTGATTAGAGCCTGCAGCTCATTTTGCGCTTGCTGGGGAAGTGACAATCCCTTCGTTCCCGCAACATACGCAGTAAACTTCTCAGCTTCCTGAAGCTTCGCATTCAGTTGCTCGTAAGTGTACAATTTCGTCGACAGATAAGAGTCGGAAAGCGCTTTGGCTTCCGTGGCGGACAGCGCACGTTTCCATATCTTTAAATCGTCCAACGTAACGGTTGCTCCGCCTTTGCTTTTATTGCCGTCTGCACCGATGATGACGTGATAGGGAGTATCCATGCTGGATGCGCCAACCAGGGTGATATCCTGGGTAGCCTTCTCAACGCCATCCACATAAGTTTTGGCTGTATTGTTCGTTCTGTCTACCGTTATGGTAAATTGATGCAAATCGGTGCCTACACTTTGAGCCGAATAATCAACACGATTGGTACCGTCTCCCATGTTAAGCGTCATGTTGTTTGTAGTCGAGGGACCGATATACCAACCTGCATTATTAGGCGACCCCCAGTCTTTGTTGGAGATTACCGTCTGATCGCCGGTCAAATTACCTGCGTGCCAGAATGATACTGTAAAGTCACCGTTACCGAACTTCAAGTCGGACCTGTCTCCGAGATCGATATAGTTGGCGTTACCAGCAGCAATGCTAGCGGCTTGACCGGACTTACCAGCTACATATGTGACATTTCCGGCAAGGGTAGCCAGGCCCGTTGCACCGGCTGCATCATCATTCAAATTGCCGTTGAATTTCATATCAGAGACGAGTTGGTTCCACATCGTACTAGGATCGATGGGAGTCAATTCCGGTGGGGTGACTTGAGTTCGGAAGATGGTCTTCACGGGCGTGCTTACGTTGCCGTAAGAATCCACGGCCGATACATTTATAACGTAAGACTTTGTTGGATCCAGTCCGGGCATTGGTATATTCATTTTATTCGGTATCGGAGAAAAGTAATAATCAGACAAAACACTGTACGTTTTTTCTTCTTGAGCCGTTCTCTCGTTAAACAATTTGATTAAGTAATGATGCATATTTTGATCATCCATGGCTTGCCTGAACGAGAGGACCGGCACATTATCTGCTCCTGGCACAACCTTCAAATCGGGATTCGCCGGGAATTGAGGAGCTGTTTTGTTACTCTTGCTTGTCGTGTAGGTAAAATTGCTTTTAATTTCTGCATTCGTATTTCCTGTCAATTTCACAACCCATTTCTTGCCCGCCAATGCGCCAGCGCTGCGGTAAGGAGGGGCTTCAGCTCCTTTCCATATCCAATTAGGTCGAATATTCCCCGGATCGCCATTATAATCTATTCGCTCAATCTCTATACGATCCTGGTACACCTCAATGATTTGAGATTCAGACACGGGGACTAAGTGATCCTCTTTCAGCCCATCTTCTTTCGTGACCAAAGAATAGCCTGAATCCGTCTCCGCATACGACATTGAACCGACATTGATCGCTGTAAAATCTTTCTGATAAATCGACCGTTCATCGTTAATGTTCAAATGGGAGTGGCCGGATAATACAACCACTTGCGGAAAATTCTGCAAATCTGTATTTAGGTTCGGATTGCTTCCTGCTATACCGTCCATTACGGTGCCGGAGATGGGATGATGCAAAGTGATGAAAATCGGCTTATTCAGATTTGCCGGATCGGCAGTCAGTGCCGCAAGCCTTCCCTTCAGCCAGTTCCTTTGTGTCGTGTCGCTGTTGTAGTTGTTCGCGTTCAAAAAGAAAAAGGAATAGCCTTTGATTACCTTCTCGTAATAACCGTTCGACTGTGTCGTAAACCATTCGGCTGGGTAACGAGTTCTGACATCAGCTACACTTGCATCATGATTACCCATAGCAATCTGAATAGGCATATTCGTCCAGTTTTTGCGTACTAATTGCTCATTGAGAATATTATAAGCAAACGTATGATCAGGTCCTTTGCCATCGCCATTATCATTGATGATGTCACCCGCAACAACAATGGTGTCCGGATTCGGTAAAATAGAAGAAAGGACATCAAAGTTGCTGGTCCAAATCTTTCTTATTAAGGTTTCCCACTCAGGTGTGCCAGGACCAATGTGGATATCCGACATCGCAGCAAATTTCAGCAGAGGTTGTTCGGTTGTTTTAATGATATAACCGTATGACCATGCTTGACTCCAGACACCGTCCTTCGTAGCAATCACCGAAATGTTCGCCGATTCTGTGAGAACGATCGGCGTTCCGTTATACTTCGGACTAGTTTCGTCAGGTAATGTGCCATCCAGCGTATAATAGATTTCCGCATCTGGGGTAGCGGAGGTAAGCGCTACACTGACGGATTCCTCGTAGCGGCCTGCTGGCATTGAGGGAACTGGATTCTCAACAGCGGTGGATGCAAATGCAATTGGGATAACGCCTGCTGCGGCTGAGTAAACAACCGAACAAGTGATGACGCATGCCATAAATGCGGATAAGAATTTCTTGGTACTCAACAAATGAAGTCCTCCTCTTAGTTATGATTCACTGTTCAAGTATATAAATAAACAGCATATTCAAGCAATGTATTTTGCGTTATTTTACAATATATTTATTTTTTATGATTCATTAATTTTCGGAATTGATACATAAATTAGTACGTTCACACGTAATAACAGATCACAAGTTCCCCTCTATATTTTTGAGAATAATACTCTATAATCACAACATTCCAGATATTGTATAACGGAAATAATGCTCGATATTCCTTGATATACAGCTAAATACAACAATAAACGAGAGGTGTGTCTGCCGCCAGAACATTTCTAATCGGCATCGTACATTCCATTCACCCGACCAACAATTAACGAGAATTCTACATATTCCTTAGAATATTTTGCCAGCATTGGCCGCTAAATCGTATTATAAAAACAGCATAAAAAAGCTAAAAGAAGCATTTTTGCGTTTTTTAAACTTCCAACATTATCTCTCTACAAATGTCACCAATGCTTGAGTGAAGAAAAACCGTCAGGGAAGTTACTCCTGACGGTTCTTTTTGGGTTTGACTTACATCGGTAATTTTGTACTCATGACCACTTCCGTTTCGCCATAGGAGCAGGTAGTGTAAAAATGCCCTTTGCAGCGATACGGCACTTTCCGTATGTCGAGGCACCCTTCGCAAACTAGAAACTTAAATCCTTTCTAGGATCACCATCAGCCACGGAATAGCCATCAATTCGCATATTCAAACGCGTCTACAGACGCAAAGGTCCCACTGGAAGAAGGATTCTTCGTTCCTTTATTCACGATTTTAATCGTATGTGAAGCATTCGACAACCCTGTCTTGGCATACGCCACCACTTGTTTGGTTACGCTGGGAGCGAACAAATTAATATTACCTTGATCTAGCACCCCGTAGATTGCGTCCAAGATACGCCAACTTCAAATCCACCACGCGCCTTTATCCCCGAGAAACTTCCAGTAGTCCAGGACGAAGGCAATGCCGGTATCTACGATACTGTAGTCATTATTCCATTCCTTTATTTCCCCGCTGCTTCCAATTTGATAGGGGAGTAACTTCGGCAGGGCAATCTGGATACGATTCAACAAATCAACATCCGCAGGTGAATCTGCCTCCAAAATACTCCCTGCTTCCAGAATATTTTCAAACAGCTCGCGAATTACCGTCATGTCGATCGTTGAACCTTGACTGACTGCAATGGCAATAGCTCCATATCCACTGCCGTGGAACAACTGATCCAAGCCTTTCGGTCCCTGCAAGATAGGCCGCACAACGATCCGTCAGAGACAGTCTCTTCTCTCGACCGCTCCCTTGCAGAATTGTCTATCCAGGCTCAGTTACTCGAGTTTATTACCAACCTATGCCGCTTCTTTCTCCAACAAACCCAGCAAACGTATGTGGGAATTGGCACTTCCACGCAGTTTGCGCTAGCCCATGAGATGGCTTCGCTGCTTGAAGCGTCCATACATGAACCGATTACATTCAATGAGCTAGCAGGAAAATTAAACGTAAATCGCTCTTACTTATCCGAGGTTGACCGAATCCGAGTTATCCATCGAGCAAATCGCCGATAAACTCCAGTTTTCATCGGCGAGCCACTTTTTCCAGCACTTCCGACAGTGGACGGGGCTGACACCACACAAGTTTCGCAATCAGAAAGTTAAAGAAAATCTGCCAACGGCGAACTACACAACTACTTATTTGTGACAGCATAAAAAAAAGGGGTGACGAATGATTCCATCCGATTTGCCCCTTTTTGTGCCTCTACACTCGCTTGATCTCAACGGTTCTTTGTTCCAGTCGGGACTGATCGGCTGCGAATCCGATCAAGTGCCCGTGAAGTGACTTCTCCAGAGATGTGGAGGAGATCGATGGCACTGCACCCTTCAATACTTTTACGAAGTCGGCGACAAGAAGCAAGTCTCCTCCGCCATGCATATCCTCTGACACCCCAACTTTAATCTGTTGCTCGGAATAGATATGGCCTTTGCGGGCATCGGGATGTCGGATGACATAAGCACCTGCTTCCATTTCTCCCTGAATTTCGCCTTTAGTCCCAACAATATGAATGGAACGGCCTGGCTTGGAAGTACCCCCAGTCATAACATGCGTTCCCGTACTGCCATCTGAGAACTCTATGATTACCGTTTGATGATCAACCACATCGTTATCGCAGCGCCAGACGCAACGACCGTATGGGCTGTCCTTTCGCAGCGACTCCGCCAATTCCTCATCGCTCATCGTAACGCCTAAATGGGTATTGTAGGTTACATAAGCCTTCCACAAACGCTGCTCAATGTAATGTTTCCGCGCAGAATAAGCGCAAGATTCCTCAATTGAACAATCGACCAGACACCGCGTGCCGGACCCTGAAGGCGCTTTCTCAGGCCGAAATTGCAGCAGGCTTCCGAAGCTGCTTACTTTCACCGGCTGGATATCTCCCTTCATCCAGGCTAATACGTCCAAGTCGTGGCAGCTTTTGGCCATGAGCATGGAGGAACCACCTTTATCCACACGCCCCCATTTTCCTCTGACATATGCCATAGCCATGTGGTGATAAGTAACGTTCTCTATTGTCGTCAAACTGACAATATCACCGATTACGCCATCTGCTATGGTTTGACGAATCGATTCGTAAAAAGGTGCATAGCGCAGCACGTGACAAATCATGACTTTTCTGCCATGGCGCTCAGCTTCTTCATACAAATCCATAACTTCATCCGCGCTGACGCCGATCGGTTTCTCCAGCATGATGTCATAACCAGCTCTTAGCAACGGAATCGTAGAAGATACATGCATATGATCCATGGTACCGTTAATCACGGCATCCGCGATCTTGGGCTTACCGACAAGTTCCTCAATATCAGCAAAGCAATACTCCTCTGATAATCCGAAACGGGACTTGGTTAAATTTCTACGCTCGCTATCCGGCTCTACAACCCCGACAATTTTCAGTCGTTCAGGATGAAACTCTGCAAAAGAAGCGTAAATTAGGCTGCGATGACCGGCTCCCACGATAATGGCAGTAACAGGACTCTCATGATCCTTCTTATGCTTATATGCAATATCCGCTGATAATTGGTTGCTCATTCTCATTTCCCCCTAGATGAATAAATATGATGAAATCGTTTATTTCTTATTTTTTTGATACCATTGGGTTGCTTCATCAATGGCTTTATTACCACCACGAGCTTTCCAGTCTGCAACGAATTTATCAAAGTAATCGATACTTTCCTGTCCAACGATGATTTTGGCTGCAGTTTCCATAAACAATCCGTTTTTGGCGAGTTCAGGTTGAGACAGCATAATGGCAGGAACAGGCATATCAAGTCCATCATTCACGCGACCTTCGCTGTTTGCAACTTTCGAAGCATTCATGATTAGATCTCCGTGCAGGCGCCCTTTCATAAAATCTTCGTTCGTAAGATAAGGTTTACCGGTAATTTGCAGGAACATCAAGTGCATAACTTCCTTGTTAATTCCATCCGCAGTTGTCTGATATTGATACTCGATCTTACCGTTATTTAAGGTATAGTCATTGCCCTCAATGCCATAAGTCAAGAATGTATCCGCTTCTTTCGAGTAAAACCAATTTAAAAATTTAATAACATCCTCAGCTTTCTTACTGCTGGCAGGGACGGCATAAGCCGACCTGATCGGTGAAATGATGTCTGCTCCGCCTTTTCCGTCTGGACCAATTGGTGCAGGGATGTTAATGATTTCAGCAGTAGGTTCCCCTTTCTTTACTTCGGACAACCACTTGTCGGGATAGCCCGGATCATGTATCCACATGCCTACGCGAGCAGCACCCTTAATTTTCGCATCCCAATCCTTGCCTTCTTGAACAAACACTTCATTGTCAAGGAGCTTTTCTTTGTACAGATATTGATAAATTTTCAATGCCTCTTTCATTTCAGGCAAAATGTATTTAGGAACCAGCTTGTTATCCTTGTACTTCCAAGTGCCCGCAGATATTCCTTCGCCAGGATTGACATCATAGGCTCCAAAAAAGGCTTCAGCAACTCTTAAATTCTTGCGTCCTGAGAATGGAATTTCATCTTTTTTACCGTTGCCATTCGGGTCCATATCGCGAAATGCGGTCAATACATTTATGTATTCATCTATCGTTTTGGGTACCTGTAATCCAAGTTTATCAAGCCAGTCTTTCCGCATATAGACAACCTGATTACGTGTCGTGCCCGACATTGTTGGTATCGCATATATTTTTCCGTCCTTACTTATTGTAGGAGAATCCCATACTTCTTTAGGGATATTGCTTTTAAGATTAGGACCGAATTTATCTATTAGATCATTCAGCTCCGTAAAAGCTCCGTTATTTATAGCGGGTGTGGACACCTTCGTATTAATGGCTGAAATTTCAAGGAGATCCGGCAGCTTTTCATTAGCAGCAAGCAGTAAATTAAGTTTTTGATCAAAATCTGTTGCGGGAATGAGTTCGATGTTGATATTTGTTTGGGATAGTTCCTCTAACTTTTTAACATAGATATCTTCATTAATATTAGGAGATGCTTCAACATATGGAAATGATCTTGAGTTCATAGTTATGTTTATTGAGGGAACTCGATGTCCATCCGGCGAACTTTTGCCTTCATCTGAATGATTACTACAAGCGGAAATCATTGTAGTAACCAAAAGTGTTCCAACTACTTTTTTGCTTGCTCTCATTCAAATCCCGCTCCCTTGGTCACTTTATTTTTAACCTTTGACAGAACCTATCATTGCACCTTGGATAAAATGTTTCTGTATCAAAGGATAAATGAACAAAATTGGCACAGTAGCAACAATAATTGTTGCCATCCTTATTCCTTCAATGGAAATCAGCATGCCTGCGCCCATACTGCCTGCATCGTTTTCTACAAGAAGTTGACGTAATTTAACTTGTAAAGTGAAAAGACCGGGATCTCTCAAATACATAATCGCATTCATATATCCATTCCAATACCCAACGGCATAGAAAAGACCAATCGTCGTTAAAGAAGGTAGAGAAAGCGGCATAATGATTCTTCCGAAAGTATTAAATTCATCGCATCCATCAATGGTTGCCGCATCTGTAAGCCCTTCCGGAATACCTTTAAAAAAGGTTATCATGATGACCAGATTAAACGCGCTAATAAGGCCGGGAATGATGAGAGCACTTAATGTATCCAATAAACCGAATGACTTAACAACAAGGTAGGTCGGAATCAATGGAGCTGGGAAAATCATTGTAATAATAACCATAATCATCATTAATCTTCGACCTTTTAAATGGGATTTTGACAATCCATATCCCATAAGCGAAGTAAAAAGTAGGCTTAAAAACGTGCCGGCTGCCGTTACCCATATGGTGACACCAAAAGCCTTCCAAATCGCCTTATTTTTTAACACAGCCAAATAATGATCGAGTGTAAAGTTCACTGGAAATATGGAGACCTTACCTTGCAGAATTGCCTGCCCGCCGCTGAATGAACCTGCTAATATGTTCAGATAAGGAACTAGCATGAACAAGCTGATGCCTGTCAGTATGATGGCATTAATAATTGGGAATGTGGCCGGCCTCTTCCTCATTTCATCACCTCTGTTTAATATAATGTTTCTCCGGTCAACTTTTTACTTATTTGGTTAAAGCTGAAGATAAGCATCAAGCCAACTACAGATTTAAAAATTCCGATTGCCGTTGTATAGCTGTATTGTCCTCCTAGTAAACCAACGGTATAAATATACGTATCTATAATTTGTCCTTTTTCTGCAATGAGTGGATTGAGCAGCATATAAATTTGTTCAAATCCTAAATCTAACAGATGTCCAATTCTCAACAGGAACAAAATCATAATGGTCGGTAATATGGATGGTAATGTAATACTGATCATCTTTCGAAATCTTCCAGCCCCATCAACGTCGGCAGCTTCATACATCTCCGTATTGATACTAGCTAGGGCGGCAAGATAAATAATTGCATTCCAACCCACTTCCTTCCAAATACCTGAAGCAACTACAATTGATCGAAAAAATTCAGGTTGCTGCATAAAGAAAATTCGCTCCATACCCAAAAATTCTAATATTTCATTGATAATTCCGTAATTTGGCGATAACACATTGATGACTAAGCCACCTACAATAACCCAAGACAAAAAATGCGGGAGATAAACAATGGTTTGTACAGAGCGTTTAAACCACATTTTCCTAACTTCATTCAGAAGCAAAGCTAAAATAATCGGAGCAGGAAAACCAAACACAAGTTGATAAATACTAATGAATACCGTGTTTTGGAGAATTTTCAAAAATTCTGGATACGTAAACAGAGTCTCGAAGTGTTTTAATCCGACAAACGGGCTCCCCAAGATTCCTTTGTAAACATTATAATCCTGAAATGCAATAACACTTCCCAGAATAGGGACATACTTAAAGAGAAAAAAAAACATGATCCCAGGCAGTATCATGCAGTATAATTGCCAGTATCTCGAATAATAAAGCTTAGTCCTTTTTTTTCTTACTTCGCTGCTAATCAAATGAGTTGGGTGGGCGTTTGTATTCATGGGAACCTCCTGATGTCATATTTGATAACTTAATACTAGAAGAAATCAGGGGGTTCGTACATGGTATTCCTTACGCTAGTTGTGTTTTCATAAGGCAATGTATGCGCTTTATTTTTTTGTGCGAAACTCTCGAGGTGAAGTACCAAAGAACTTTTTAAAGCTTTTAGTAAAATGAGGGTAATCTGTGTATCCAATGTGTTCTGGGATCTCGTAGGTCTTACAATCCGGATCGGATAATAATTGCTTCGCCTTTTCCATGCGTGTTTGAATTAAATATTGAGAAAAGGAGATGCCTGTGCTCTGTTTAAATACCTGACTTAGGTATGGTACGGATAATTTAACATGGTCGGCTACCATCTGCAGGGAGAGTTCATTATTCTTATAATTATTTTCAATAAATGCGATAACTTGTTTGATGTTCAGATGCGCACCATAGTTTCGGGTTTCACGAACAGTTTGAAGCCAAGTACTTATAACATGTTTATTTAAAACTTGTACTTCCTCCCTATTTTTCGCAAAAGCAATCGATTGTTTATTATCGTAATCGAGATTTTTTGCTCCTAAGTCATTGTACAGACATGAATAGATTCTGCTCAAAAGTTCAATACTCCGAACTTTATATTGCGAATTCACTCCGCGACTATCTGTCCATTTTTTATTAAAATAGTCTATCGCGTTCATAGCCTCGGTTTCATTCACATTCCATATCAAATGAGCTATATTCTTTGCTTCCTCCGTACAATAAAGCAACCACTCGCTATACTCATTCACATCAATCCGATACTTCTCAACTTCCAATTTGACTTTATGTAAAGTTTGCGTAAGTTGTTCCGGCCGTATAGGTTTAAGCAAATAATCGCTGACCCCATAATGTATCGCCTCTTGGGCAAAGCTAAAATCACCGTAACCTGACAATATGATAAACTCACAATGGACTCCAAGGGACTTAACGTTTTTAATTAAGTCTAATCCATTCATCAGCGGCATTTTTATATCAGTAATAATTAAGTCGGGATAAGCACTTTCAGCTAAATGTAAACCTTCAACGCCATTAGACCCCTCGCCTATAATGTCAAACCCAAGAGAAGATTCCGAAACAAGTTTAACTAGACTCTTCCGAATTAAGGCTTCGTCCTCAATAATTACTGTACGTATCATGCCGATTTATCCTTTCTTTCCTGTTCAAGAGGTATAACAACTTCCATGATGGTCCCGGTATGATTAGATTTAGCGATGTGTAAACCATATGGATGACCAAACGTCAATCGTAACCTGGAGTGAACGTTAATCAAGCCAATATGACCATTTAATCCTTCATCCATATTTTCATATATCTCGTTGTATTGATCTTTAAACGCAGAGCTAAATTTTAATAGCACATCATCCGGCATCCCTCCCCCCTGGTCCGTAATTCTAATGACATATTTTTCATTCTGAATTCCCCCTGTAATCCCAATAAAACCAGGTGGAAGCATTTGATTCTCGTAAGCATGAATAAAACAATTTTCGATTAAGGGCTGTATAGAAAGGCGGCAAATTGAAATCGATGAAGCAGTGGTCATGTCAAAATGAAATTCACACGTTAATTCAGGAAATCTTTCCTTTTGAATTTCGAGATAGGTATGGATATGTTTTAATTCCTCTGTCAAGTTTACTACTTGCATAGAATCTTTCATGCAGTACCGAAACATATCGGCCAATGCGGTAGCCATTCTACTAACAGGCATTACGCCTTGGAGAATAGCATGGGAATTAATAATCTCTAGCGTATTGTATAAAAAGTGCGGATTAATCTGAGACTGAAGAGCTCGTAACATGGACTCTTTTTGCCGCAGTAATAAATCTTTTTCTCGCAACTGTCCTGCATGCACCTCTACGATAAGACGTCGGAGTTCCCCAATCATTTTGTTAAACCCTAAGAACAAACTGCCTATTTCTTTTTCCCGGCGGAGCGGAGCTAAGATGAGCAGATCTCCATCCTGTGCTTTGCGCATAAGCCTTTCTAAGATACTTAGTGAATTTGTGAGATAAAAAGCATATCCGCCAATTATGATACAGGCAACAAAAGTAATAATTAGCAAAATCCAAATAGAATGGTCCCTTAGAACAACTAATCCTTTACTAAACTCATATATGGGGAATTCAGATACGATCGTCCAACGAGTAGATTCGGAAGTATTGTAATTGACGATATTCGTTACCCCTTTTTCTTCATGCAAAAATGTATCATCCGGTTTCAACGAATGAACACCATTGATAAACCAATCCGGCATATTTGAGCCCAATTTGTCATAATGACCTGAGTCATAAATAACAAGATTGTTTGAATCGATGATCCACAACTTTCCCTTCATGCCAGTTTGAATTTTATTCACTTTATTCCATATTTCATTAAGTCTTATATTAAAAACCATTAGACCAGTGGTCTGGTACAATGTCGTATCACTGAATTTCCTCGTAATGGTAAGTATAGGCGTATTATTTATCCATCGGATACCCATTACATTGTAATTTCCTAAGTTTGTATTTCTTAGATAGCTTTCATAATCATCTTGACTTGGCAGCGCAACATGATTGGAAATTTGCAGACCATTAGCAGAGTAAATGGTTAGCGAATAAACTTCAGGACGTCCAAATACGATTTGTTGGAGTAACTCATTTTGAATATCTCGCGTTAATATAAATTGTTTATAGGCTTGGTCTGGTTGAAGAAGCATAAATTCTTTAATCAATGGGTGAGCAATTAACGGCAGCGTAGAGCGCTCCAAATCTTGAAAATAATCACTAATTTGATTATTTAACTGTCTGACAAGCTGCTCGTTAAATACTCTGGCTACATCCACAATCGTATCCGATGTTTTATCAAACCAGATCTTTGAAAGTAAAAGTGATGGCAGCAACAGAAACATAATAAATAAAGCAATCAATTTTTTCCTCATAGTTACTCACCACCCACCACCATCATGACTGAATTAAGAGGCAACATTACGACGATGACCCTTCCGCCATCAATAGCTTGGGCAGAAGGGTCGTCATTTTGTTTGTTCTCTCTCCTAGCTTGGATCATCGTCATATCGTGTTTAATGGCTATGTTAACGGCGCACGCCGAGTATTTCTTGCTGATTTAATTGGGCTATTGTAATTATATTGTAATCCCTTTTCCAATTAGTTCGCCCCACAGTCATTTACCCCCATTGTATATCCTTTCACAGTTCTTGAAACAGTAGGTAATTCGCATCAAATAGGTGTCTTTTTATACAATAGCGCTGTCAAAGTGGGACTCATATCACGATTTTCAACAACTCAGATTAATTTTACTGTGGTGTAACAGCCTTGCGCCTCCAAACCCCTGACCAATCCCTTTTTCTCGAAGCACCAACAGAGGCATTCTCAATAATCAAGTGATACGTCAACAAGTAGCATTCATGTGTTCAGGCCGAGCATTGCCGCACCAATAATCCCTGCATCGTTCCCAAGTTCGGCCTTCCGGATATCGCACCGGAACTGTTCACCGCCAAACGCCTCACCCGATCTGGCCCCGGAATGTTCGCGTGTCACACCCTTCAAATGTGCTCAAGCAGATTCATCAATTCTTCTTCCTGATGCACGAAGATTTTTCTTACATCCTGAAAATCAGGCATGGCCCTGTCAGTGACATCCAGCATGGCCACATGAAGAACTGCCTCATTTTCCTGGTCTGTTTGCTCTGAGTCTTTCGCAAGGAAACTTATATCCACTGCATAGTTGATTTGCTCTGGATCAGAAATAATATCAGGATATAGATCTTTTTTTTTCCATAATTTCACTTCAACTTCTGCTCTTGACTCCCAAACACAGAGAAGCTGAACGTTTTCCTTTTTTAATAGCAGAACCCTGTCTTCAAGAACCTCACAAGCCACTCCCAGCTCCAGAAACCAACGTTGAATGTGCTTTTGCTGCTGACGCATCCCACGTTCAATTTTATCCTTTACGATCCAGCCCTTTGCTCTTGAAAAAACAACGGTTCGTTGATGACGACAGAACGTATATGCATCATGATACCCCTGAACAAGCATTCCCTTAGGGTTTGTTTCATATCGACTGACGCAGACATCCGGACGGTAGACCCCCCATTGGTTTGCATACATCCTGTTGGGCTGAACCGCGGATCCGTGAACCAGCACTGTATTATGCGACTCCATGTTATACATAAAGCCGCGCAGGTCACTGTTCATGCGAATTTTATGGTACAATGCACCGGAATAGGGTTCACCGATAAACTGTTTGCCTCGAAGAATCATGATTAGTGAGAGCATGTCCATGTGGTTGTGTCCGCAAACACCACAGTTTTCCTTGATGGACATGATAAAATAGTTGGAATCTCTCTTCCAACTGCTCCTACTTGCTACAAAGCCAACGGTGTTATCGCAATAATCCAACGATGGCAACTGTTCCTCCTTTACCGTCTCCCCCCTCCTGACTGCCAAAACTGCTGCAGGCAATTGATTTTCCGTCATTTGCATAGCTGCGAGCAAAAATGGCTCAATGCTCGTACCCTGATTGTCTCCAATGCTCGGGAAGCGCTCTGTGGGCTGTACGATTGAAGTCAGAACAGAAATACTTTTCTCAAGGCAAGCAAGTGACCCTTCGTCCATGAGTGGGTCATTGTTCAGCCTTGCAATCGTCACTGCACGAAATAGCATATCCCCAATGGTTGCACCAGCCCAATAGGAGGTTGAATGCTCTCCATAGCCCCCACTGGGATTAAAGTCATCCTTAAAGTGTGCTAATATTACTTCCCTGCTATGCGGCTTCATTGCTTCAATCACCGGAAACTCCGGAAGCATAACTGCCAATATGTATGGCAAAACCCCTCTTTCCCATAAATGATGGTTATGCGGACGATAGGTGTCCGTATCAAACCTACGGTATTGCGACCCAAAAAAACAGATGCGCCCGATGATTTTAAAGGCCAGATCATCCGGAAGTGTATACGGAAGCTCCGTGTAGAAAAGTGTCAACATAACAAGTGTAAGTCCGCCGACACTCATGGCGTCCCGGTCATCGGTTAGCATCCAATGTCCCGCATCAGCGGCTTTGTTTTCAATAATCAGCTGGTATGTCTCAAAGAACTTTTCCAGAATCTCTCTGAACTTACCTGCAATCCGGGGGTCTCCATTCTCATGATACGCGACCGCAAGAGACTCAAAAAACTGTCCGCGTGTGAACATATCGTGAGGGTATCGATGGCGTGTAACATTATCCGTCAGCGCATTATGCAACAGCATGTTTTCAAAGTGAGCCCCTAGAAAATGCTCTCCACGCTTACCGGTCGGCAACAGATAAATGTTGTTCATCATCTTCTCTGCCACCTTTAAACAAAGCTCCTTGAGACTTCCTTCTAAGCCATTGGAAGACTGATACGAAAGGGGGGAAGCATCCGGATCTATGGGTCGCAGTGGCATTCCCCGGTAATCAAACAAAAAGGTTCGGTTTTTCCGGTTATGAAAATACTCTACCACCTCATGCTTTGCAAGCTTTTCATTACCTTGCTCAAGTGCCTTCTTGACCTTTTGAAGCCCTGGATAGTTAAGATTCAAGGCTTCAAACACATGCTTATCCGTAATATCTGTCTCTCTATCCAACAGTGTGATTTCATGCGTCATTTAATTTCACCGTTCCTTCCTGCATTATTTCTTCCTTCTCATTTTCCAGCTAAAAGAAAATTCAATACACGAAGGATTCCCTGTGCATTGAAATCCCTAAGAACCATTATGCTATTGTTTCACTGCCCCAATCATGACACCCTTCTCTAAGTACTTCTGTACAAACGGATACACACATAGAATAGGCAGGGTAACGATGATAATGGTTGCATATTTAATGGTTTCACCGATTGACTCCTGTTGCCCAACCTCAGCATAGGCCGACATAGAACTTATATTCACCATGTATTTCCAGGGTGGACTGATTCCATTTTACTTTACGGTCAAGGGTTTGGGTATCAATAATACATTTCTTGCCATCATTCTTCCCACTGCCATTAATACTTTTATTCCAATGGCTTACAAGATAATAAAGTGTAACCACGGCTCTTGAACTTCCTCATCGTCTTTTCTTCCCTTATCCCATAAAAATTCTTTCCCTGAGTTGAATGACTATAGTTCTCGCACATGACGCGCTTGCCGGCCTCCAGGGCGGCAAGCGCGTCATGTGCAAGCTGAGTGAGCGAAAATGTTTATGTTTCGCGTCACTCCGCAGCCAATGATTGCAGTTTTCAATTGCTTTGACATCGGTTCTCCTCCTCTGGTTTCCACATTCTTGTTCTAATTTACTCACCGAAAATCATATGTAATTCAATCCGGAGGTGCTTGGAAACGGAACGGGGAAAAGCTTAAGAATCCCCGACTTCATTTTGTCCGACATACTAAGCTTCGGCTCATGATCGAATAGTAGCGACAAAATTTCCTGATCGCTGCAAGTGAAAGTCTGCCCCTTCCAGGACAACCGGTTGCTTCCATCGGACAAGGTCGCTACCTGAAGCTGTCGGAAAGCCTCGTCGTTTTTCTGCTGCAAATAAGGAGCAAGCTGGCGGATTAATATTTCAGCATGAACGACCATCGCCGTTCCTTTCATCCGGGAACGCTTACACGCACAGGCAGAACTCTCGAACATGAAAGTAAGCTCCTTTTCATGCCACGGTATGGCGATTTCCATCTCCTCCAACTGTTCCCTTTCGTACCCATTTGCAATGATCGCCGCCACGATGTCGGGCCTTCCTCCCCACTCGATAACAGTCGGACGGCCTCGCGGTTGCGTATAGGACGCCGATGGTACACAAGCGACGGCATACCCGTGGAGTCGACCCTGCCCCGTGGCTACCCATACTTTATGATGAAGCTTGCGGTTACTCGCCAATGGTTCTGCATGGATCAAAGCGGCCAAATCCCACAAACTCTGCCCGTAACGAACCGAACGTTCTCCTGCAAGCCGGGCGATCTCGAACCAATCGATCGGCGCCATCTCACGGATATGCAAGAGTTCCGCAGAAGCAATTTTCCGTATGGAGTCTTTGCTCGTTGCTTCGATGCAAAAGGATGCCACTTGGCCAAAAGGACGACAGCCAACCCTCTCATAGATCCCACCGGCCCCAGAGACAACAATAAGCGCAGCTCCTGCCTGCAGGCTATGCTCCTTGATTGCTCGCAAAACTTCTCCGGCATACCCCCGCCCCGTGTAATCGGGATCGGTACATACGGAGCCAATAGAATATACGCTTAAGGTGGCTGGCCCGATGTGGATCTGTGAAGGAACAAGACCGGCAAAGGACACTAATCGGCCACCAATAAAATAGCCAAACGACTGGCCTAAGCCAGGGGAAAACACACTCGGATACGCCCTGCCCATCGAAACTTGCTCCGCATCGCGGAAGACAGCATCGGACAGGCGAACGGCTGCCTTAAATTCGTTTGTACGCAGTAGACGGACTTCCTCCATGTCACATACACCTCATTTTCTCAAATAATCGTTTCTATAGATTGGACTCCCGGATGTCCGGCTCCCAGATCGAAGCTATTCAGATAACCGGAGGAAGATGACCATGAAGGTACGCCAACCGCATAGATATAATCACCGGAACCTCTTACGACTTCCACCTCCTCCTCAAGAATGCGCATAACCATTTCCTGATCACCATGACCGAACAGAAGCGTTGCAGGAAAAACCAAGTTTTCTTTTGTCTTGGGAGGCGCTTATTAAGCCTTTTTACTCGTTTAAGACATAAACGCCGTGTAGTCCTGTAGAAACCGGTCGTAGATTTGATTTGGTAATTCCAGCAGATCTTTCGTAGCTTGCATATGCTCACGCAAATGCTGCAGCATCTGTTCAATGCGCGCGCGATAAATCAACTTTTGAAATGCAAGATTATCTCTCTCCTGAGGGTCTTTGATTACGTTGTACAGCTCTATATACGTCTCATTCTTAAATATATCGACGATCAGCTTGTAATCGCCCTCGACGATACAACGGCCAAAGTTGCCTCTTCCTCCATTGCCATCGTATTGAATAAAGATTCTCTCGCGTCCTATTGTACTACCAGCAATTAATGGCATGAGTGATCGGCCGGACATAGGAGACTTCGGCTGGATCTGTGTATAATCGCATATCGTCGGCAGTACATCGATACTGCTGACTAACGAGCAGCAAGAAGTTACAGCAGGTTTGAAATCAGCCGGAAATTTCATAAATAGCGGTGTATGAACGGATTCTTCATACATACACATTTTTTGCCACAATCCGTGAGAACCGAGCATTTCACCGTGATCACTCGTAAAAATAATCAGACTATTATCGTAAAGATCTTCTCTCTTTAATTCCTCGATAATCCGGCCGACGCATTGATCAAGTAACGAGACCAATCCCAGATAGACCTTCCATATTTGTCTCCAATCTTCCCTCGTGTATCGAGTTCCTATGGCGCCGGTCAAATTATATAACTGAAGCGGCGACTGACTCCGGCACCACTCCCCGACATTCTCAGGTAAATCAACCGTTTCGACAAAATTAAACCAAGGGGCGGGAATTTCAAGGGGAGGGTGGGGAGCGTGGAACATCGCATTGAGCAGAAACGGTTTGCTGCGATCTCGCTCCCTAATCGCTTCCACAGAGTCTCTGGCTATAAACTCGTCAATGAAGAACTCCTGACCTTCTTCGTATAGCCCAACGGCAGGTATTGAATACGATTTTGGACGCGTTATCATTCCATGAGTCATTTCCGGCACGATCCCCCGATAATTCGGTCCTCCAGGCATTCGTTTATGATTCTCCTTCAAAAAGGCTTCGTATCGGCCCTCGAGTCTTCTCCAGTTCGTTTTGCTGTCAGGGGATTCATCCACACTAGGCTTCATCCGAAGATGTTGTTTCCCTGTATGCCAGCTGTCCCAGGTGTGATCCATAAGCCCGTATAGATGGTCAATGTCCGGCCTTACAAGGGCGTGCATGTCCTCACCCCGATTAATTAAACAACCTGTTTCGTTAGGGTACATGCCGGTAAAGAACGCTCCGCGTGCAGGGACACAAATGGGAGAAGCGCAATACGCTCTTTCGAATACGATGCTGTTTTCCTTTAACCGATTGATGTTTGGAGTATGGGCACCGATGGCATCCAGCCTCAATTGATCCGCCATAATAAGGATGACATTCGGTTTTTCATTTCTCATCTACGTAACCTCCATCCAAGCAGTTTTTATAATGGATTACATTCGTTTGAGCTCTACGATTTCTTACACCAAACCGGACAAGTCTGCGATGAATACGAGGCGTGTACCGTCCACATATCCATTAAAGACCAGATGCTTGTTGTCCGGCGCCCAAGCAGGGTGAGGATCAACGCGAAGCACGCCTGATACTTTCGTTCCAGGATTGCCAATATTGATTCGTACGATTGTCGCTTCGCTTCTTTCCTGAAGATCGATAAGACGTAGCGGAACTGTACCGTCACCGAAAGCTACTTTCTCGTGCTCGTAGGAATCGGTAACGATATGTCTTCCGTTAGGATGGACAGTCGGGTGCCCGGACCCTGGAATCGAGTCGATGATTTTGCCAATATTCGTACCGTCCATATTGACTTGAACCAAATACAGCTGTTTGTCGCCATCGAGACACAAATTCATCGAAAGCCGTTGGCCGTCGGGGTACCAGTTAATATGGTGGCCTCCTTTATCCCATTGTTCTGGACCTACTGCAACACGGATATCGCTGCCGTCCGCCTTCATAGTGACAACCCAATACTTCAATCCCTTAGTAATCATATTCCACGGCTGTTCCTGTTCCGTATGAAACCATCTCATGGTAAACAGGATCCGATCGCCTTGCGGGTTAAATTTGCAATGAAATCCATAGCATTCGCCATGTTCATACAGAGCCTTATCGATAGACGGCTCAGCACGGTCAAATACATCCTTAATCGATACTAGCAGCTTGCTCTCCCCGGTTTCCGTATCCAGTGCATAGAGACCATCGTCTTCTCGAAATCCATAGTTGCGCGGAATATGCTCATCAGGAACGATAATGCCATATCCTAGCTGCGTTCGCCGCATCCTTTTGGGACAAGCGGAAATAATCGTTCTGCCGTCCGAAGAGATTCGGTATATACTTCCAGGCATTAACCGCTTTTCGCCGGTATGCGGATTTAAACGTACGCAAAGTGCTTCCCACGTTGCCGTATTCACATCGTTGTAAAAAATGGAATTATCATCTGCTCCCCAGTTGATATTAGCGCCCAGCTGCGGTTCCCAGCCGCATGTTTGCGCGACAACCCGCTCTTCCGCTGTATGCAGATCTACGAGTATAATGTTGGCCACTTCTCCTGGCTCAGGAAGACGATGTTCCTGCGGCAGCTGCAGCAAGGCGACATAACGTCCGGACGGGCTGACCGGCGATGTATCAAAAAATCGGTGAAAACAGCCCCCTGTTCGTGGAGTTATACACCTTACAGGGACAAGCGGACTAAAATCGTTGTATCGGGGAAAATGCTCAGAAATTTTCAATTGAACCCACTCCTTTCATTCAGTGCAATATGATCTCCTGTCAGTTCCATATGCTTCTTCAACAAAGCCAGAAGTTGGTTTAATTCATCATCATGAGAACCGCAAACTGCCAAATTTATCGTTTCCTGCGGATCGGCTACTACGTCGTACAGCTCCAGAAAAGTCTCGTCCTTGAACAGATCCACGATCAGCTTATATCTCCCTTTGATGATACACCTCTGAAAATTTCCTAAAGAGCCGTTTCCGTCATATTGAATATATACAGCTTCTCTGTCTTGCTTCCCTCCAAGAATCAACGGCATTAAAGACTTACCTGACAGTGACTCAGGCGTATCCAAACCGAGAAATTCGCATAATGTCGGTAATACATCCATCGAGCTGACCGTCTCGTTGACTTCATTAACCGAAGGAACAAATCCAGTCGGAAATTTCATCCACAGTGGTGTTCGCACCGACTCCTCATACATACAGAATTTTTGCCATAAACGATGCGATCCCAACATTTCCCCATGATCGCTGGTGAAGATGATGAGCGAATTATCGTAGAGGTCCTGCCTTTTCAACTCTTCGATTATGCGGCCGACTCCATCATCCAGCAAGTTGACCAAACCAAGATATTTCGCCCAGATGGACCGCCATTCTTCGCGGGAATAGCGGGTCCCGAGCACACCTGTCAAATTATACATTTGCAAGGGCGATTGATCTGGATACCAGACCCCGACATTGTCGGGCAGCTCGAATTCTTCCTCACCGATCATGGAATACCAAGGCTCTGGAAGGTGATATGGTGGGTGAGGAGCCAGATACATGGTACTTAAAAACAAAGGCTTCTCCTTGTTTCTAGAAGTTAGAGCGTCTAATGAACGATTGGTAATATATCCGTCAAAAAAATAGTCCAAGCCTTCTGTATAGCGGTCCATGACAGGAATGGAGTAACTTTTGACCGTGGTATGTCGACCCGTTACCATTTCAGGGACTAGTCCCGTGAACCTCGGACCTCCTGGAGCTTGTTTGCCGTGTTCTACCAGGTAGTCCTTATAGTTGGCTTCGGTATTCCAATGGGTTTGCGAATCTGATTGATGTTCGGGCTTACAGTTATAAAATAAATGCTGTTTCCCGGTATGCCAGCTGTCCCAATGCTGTTCCATCAGCTGATACAGATGAGGGGTCCCTTCCTTCACCATCCCGTTCATCTGATCCTGCTCCGCCCAAGGGTTGATCAAGCACCCGGTTTCATTGGGATATCTCCCAGTGAAGAACGCCCCCCGGGCGGGGACGCATATCGGAGAAGCGCAGTAGGCTCGGTTGAAAACAACGGATTCTTTTTTCAATTCATTTAAGTTGGGAGTAAATTGTCCTATCGCATCATATCTCAACTGATCTGCCATAATGATAATCACGTTAGGCTTTTGATTTTGATTCGTCATAAGATCTATTTGCCCCATTTCTTCGTATTTTGTTCGACGGTTGCAGTAAGTTTGCTTACCCCAACATCGTTCATCTCTTTCACATATTGATCCCAGTTTGCGTTAATATCCTTAGCGCCCGTCACAAAATTGATCATCCATTCGTTGTATTTTTTATCAATAGACGGTATCAAATCTTTCGAGGATCCGTAAGTCAACGCTGTAAACGGTGGTGCAATACCTGATTTTAAGGAATATTCAACGTTATCCTTCAATGCGCCTTCTACGTCCTGTGCCGCTAACGAGTAATCTGTGGTCATAGCGGTTAAGTGTCCCAATGACGGAATGATATCTCGCTCATAGAGAGGCGTTTTAACCATCTTGCCGTTTTCCATTTTATAATGGACCCCTTCTATGCCGTAGTTGAGTATCTTGATCCCTTCTTCCGTATGGGTATAGTCAATGATAGCAGCGACTCTTGCTAGAAAATCTTCATCCCTGTCTTTCTTAATCACAACAATAGGCTCCGTATTGCTCGAGTCTACTCTACCCGTATCTCCTGCTGGCCCTTTAGGCATCGGAATGAGCAGCGACAGTTTGGCATTTTTATTGGATTCAGCCAAATCCTTTTCGATTGCCACATATCTTTCCGTAGGAGCCACGATTACTCCGGTATTTCCGCTGATAAACTTGGACTTAGCTTGAGCCTCATTGGATGTAAACACTTCCCGGTCAATTAAACCTTCCCCATATAGCTCACGGGCAAATTGCAGGAATGATTTATATTGCGGCATGACTGCTTCATAGGACCATTTGCCGTCTACTTTCCCCCAGTTGTTGGCTCCTGTAAAACCAGTTGATAAACCTAGGAATGCGCCGTATCCGAGTGCAAACGTGACAGGAACTGTATTGGGCCCACCCATTTTATTGTCTTTAAAAGCTTTTAGCATGGCTTTGAATTCATCCATAGTCGCTGGTTTCTTCAATCCGAGTTGATCCAACCAGTCTTGACGAACAACCATTACATTTGGAATGACACCCGCTTTGCGCGATGGTAGCTGAAATACCCCATTCTCCTCACGGAACTCCTCGGTTCCGGGTCGATTTATATAGGCCTGCAATCCTTTTAAATCATACTTTTCGGCATACTCGGCGAAATTCATTAAGAATCCGTCTTCATGCAGCTGGTTGTAGATATGCGCTCCAGTGCCAAGCGAATAACGGAACACATCGGGCATATCCCCCGCCGCAATTTTCAATTCCAGATTTTTTTGGTATTCTTTGGCTAAGATCCGTTCTACTTTAATATTTACATTAAATTTGTCGTTCAAATATTTGATAATGGCATCATCGGGTTGAATATCGCGGGGCCCCCATTGAAACCACTTAATATCATACTTTTTCGCCAAACTTATTGTACCGTGCCCTGCAGCGGGATCTTGGCTCTTGGTACTGGTCGTATCCAAGCTGTTTCCGGCATTATTCGAACACCCGAGAATGGAAACAGCCAGTACGGGGATTAGGGTTAAAGCGGTCATTTTTCTTAACATCATACATAAACACCCTTTCTTGAGATCTAAGTTTTGAAGAACTAGCCTTTCAGAGAACCCATCATGATGCCATTCACGAAAAATTTTTGCAAAAAAGGATATACCGTGATGATTGGCAATAAGACCAGAACGATATTCGCTAGACGTATTGTTTCTGAACTAAAGCCCTCTTCACCAGATTCAACCTGCATGATGGATTCCAGTTCCTGCGTGCTGCTAATCATTTTTTGCAAATACTCTTGAACCGTTTTTAATTCCTTGTCGGTAATAAAGAATACAGACTGCATATAGGTGTTCCAGAAGGACACCATGAAAAACAATCCGATTGCCGCCAATATCGGCTTGGACAACGGCAGAACGATAGTGAAGAAGATACGGAAATCATTACAGCCGTCGATACGAGCTGCTTCCTCTAATTCTTTAGGAAATTCCATAAAAGTCGATCTCATAATAATTAAATAAAAAGTATTGATCATATAAGGGATAATATATACGGCAAAATGATTGATCAGCCCGAGCTCCTTATAGTTCATATAATCAGGAATTAGGCCGGCGTTCATGAACATCGTCATGACGATCAAAAACATAACAATTTTTGAGCCTTTGAAAGGTTTCGATAATCCGTAAGCCGAATAAGCGGTCATAAATAAGGCGACGGCAGTACCTATCACCGTAATCAAGAATGTAACCCTGAGATGAATAAAGATCGTACCGTCTTGAAAAATTTGCTTATATGACGCTAAGGTGGGTGCTATCACAATCATTTTAAAGCGAGAGGTTAAATATTCGGATTCCGACATGAATGAAGCGACTACCGTCTGCCAAAATGGATACAGCATGATGGCGCACAACAATAACATGACTATGATGTTCAATGTATCTCCTATTGGATGTTTACTAACCCGGCTCGTATTAGCCATCAGATAATCCCCCTCTGCCCAATGACTTTGGCTAACCGATCTGCTGAATAAACGAGAATAGCTGCCACCAGTGTTTTGAAGAGCCCGGCCGCAGTGGCTAAACTGTGCTTGCCCTCTTGAAGTCCTACCCGGAATACATAGGTATCGATAATGTCTGCCACGCTAGTGACCATGGGATTACTCATCACCAGAATCTGCTCAAAGCCTACATCTAGCAAATGACCGATATGAATAATGAACAGCACCACGATAGTTGTTGAGATACCTGGAAGCGTAATATGCCACAGCTGCTGCGAACGAGAAGCGCCGTCAACACGGGCGGCTTCATACAAGGATACATCAATCCGTGTCAAAGCGGCCAAATACAAGATGGTCCCCCAGCCCATGGTTTTCCATACCTCCGATGCAACCAGAATCCCACGAAAATATTCCTTGTTTCCCATAAAGTAGATCGCCTCGTAACCGGACCATTTCACAACCTCATTGACTAACCCGTCATGTACAGATAATAAACTGTATATGATTCCTCCTAGAACCGACCAAGAAATAAAATGAGGAAGATACAAGATAGACTGGCTGACTCTTTTGAAAATTGCGTTTCTCAGTCCGTTCAGCATCAAAGCTAAAACGATAGGTGCTGGAAAACCAAACAAGATCTTATAGAAACTGATAATCAATGTGTTGACTAGAGCTTGTTGAAAATCGGTTGAATTGAACAGCGTGACAAAATGGTCGAAGCCAACCCAAGGGCTTTGCTCCAAAGGACGTGTAATTCTAAAGTCCCTGAAAGCAATCTGGATAAAATACAAAGGTTTGTACCTGAAAATAATGTAGTACAGTATAGCCGGGATAATAAAAAGAAAAATTTGATACTTAGAATAAAGCATCCGAATTTTATAAAACTTGTTTAGCCTCATCTTATCTCCCCTTTGGTTTGTAACCGTATACATTTCATAATCCAAGTATACTTATACATTCCAATGAAAAACAGAAGGTGAAAAACAGATAAAAGGTGGGTTATTTTACAAACCCAATCTCGCCCCCAATTAATTTGTTATGTTTGCGGTATTCCCTTGGCCCCGTATTCTTTATTTGCGAGAACAGCTTGCTGAAATGCTTCTCATCCGAATAACCTACTTCATTGGCAATCTCATAAATTTTCATTTCCGTTCCAACCAACAATTTACAAGCTGTCTCGATTCGTTTTGTTATCAAATATTTGGAGAATGTCATGCCGGTGTACGCCTTGAACTTGGAGGATAAATAGCCGGGACTGAAATAAAACTGCCGTGCGACATCCTCCAGGTTCAAGTTGGTCGTATACAGCTCATCCACATATTCTTTTACGGTTGAAATGCTTTCGCTCTTCTGTAGCTGAATTCTACGATGAGCAGTAACGCATCTTTCTTTTATAAACTGTATCATGTGAGCTTCCAATTCCATTAGCGAATCAAATTCATTCAAAGAAATGAATTCAATCTCATGTACTTTCGTAATTTTTTCGAATTGTGCGGCAAGTTGGACACATAAGTACTTCATATCCGATAAGGTTATATGTTTGTTTACGCAGGCTTCGGCAAATACTGTCTTGATCCAGTTGATCAGATTTACATCGTCTCCGGAATAGACCCAGTTGACCCAGTGCATATCAGGAACCCTACTAAAATTGATGCTTATATCCTGTCTCCGCCAATCTTCGTAAAACAATATGGACCGTTCCGAGCTTTCCGGATCTCCGTATCTTAGATAATCGATCGTCTTCATCGCTTCTTTGTAGATTTGAGGAATTTCCGATACGTTAGGCTTGAAACTGCCAATTCCGATTTTGTATGCTGTAACCGCGTTATCGTTTAATTGACCCTCAACCATGCGGATCGATTCAACTAATTTCTGATGAAAAAAGAGTCTTTCTTCCCCCTCCTTATAGAAAATAAAGTGAATATAACCGTTCCCCTGTTTGATCAAAACCTTTAGAGGGAGGGAGATGCGGCTGAAAAAAGCCAGGAGCAATAATGGAGGAGAAGGAAACCAGACACTAGCTACACAATAATAAGATTCCTTCGCTGCTTGACTAAGCTCTATCGGTGTATATCCCTTAATAAATTGCTGAAATGTATAATCGTTTTTAAGCAGCAGAAGCTGATTATATTGCTTGGTCTCCTCCAATCTATGGGACAAAGCTTGATGCAGCTTCTCTAATGATTTCTCCAGCTCCGGAAACATATTAAGTTTAATGATGTAGTCGAACGCGCCTTCCTGAATCCCTTTTTTGGCATAAGCGAATTCGTCGTAACCACTGAGAAGGATAACTTCAGTATCAGGATGTTCACACTTAAACTTCTCCAGTACCTCTAGTCCAGTCATGACAGGCATATGAATATCCATAATAACCGCTTGAGGCTTATACTTACGGAAAAGCTCTATTGCCTCTTCCCCGTCAGAGGCAACCGCTACCAGATTGAATCCCAGTGCCTCCCAATTTATGGAGTTTTGCAACCCGTCTCTGATGATTTTCTCATCATCTACGATCATAAGTGTAAACTTGTCCATCGCTTCAACCTCCCCACTTACAGAATGATTTTCATTTTAATTTGTGTGCCCGTCCCGTAGACACTTTTAATTTCTAATCCGTATGCCTCACCAAATTCAAGGTTCAACCTTTCGTGGACATTGGATAAACCACAATGAATGGATTGCTTTTTGTTGTACATCGTGTTAATTGTGTTTGCCAGCTGTTCTGGATCCATGCCTTTTCCGTCATCTTCGATCATGATGACTAGATTTCCACTTTCCATTTCGCTCGAGATTTTGATAGTTAATAACCGGTTCTTTTCCATCGCATGATGAATAGCGTTTTCGACAATCGGCTGAAAAATAAACTTAGGGATTAGAACTTTATAGTAAGATTTGTCAACTTTAGCATAAAAAACCAACTGCCGATCGAACCGAATGTTTTGGATTTGCACATAATTTTGGACATGCTCGAGCTCCTCCTCAAGGGTTACTAAATCCCTTGACCCGGATAAGCCGGTTTTCAAGAACTTGGCTGTTGCGATAAGCATCTTACTCGCCTCCTCTGACTTCCCAGTTTTGAGCAGCAGCATGATGGATGTGAAAATATTTTGAAGAAAGTGCGGGTTTATTTGCGACTGCAAAGCTTTAAACAAGAGCTTGTTGATCCTTTTCTCCATTTCTAAGTTTTCGTTTTCTTTCGTTACTAATTCAGTCGACAAAGCTTCCAGCCTGCTTAACATATTGTTGAAATTGATAGCCAGAACGACGAATTCAAAATCATGCTCTGTTTCACGTAGCCGGATTGATTGGTCTTGCGGATATTCTTCCATCAGATGGATTGCCCTGCGTATAGGTGCGGTCATGCGCTTTCCCAATAACATAGAGGTGATAATAATGATGCCTAACATACAGAAAATCTCAAACGAGTACAATAGGATAAAAATATAATGCTGCTCTTCCCAAGATACCGGAACAAACAACCCTAAATTCCATTCTTCCTGGTCAACAATAGGGATCGTGGAGAACAACGTTTTTTGACCTTTTACGGTTATATATTTATGATCAATCGGATCGCTTATCATATCCGTGATGTGATTACGTATATATTCCGTATAGGGATGATCCATGGGTGAACTGATCATTTGGAGGTTTTCGCTGCCTGTTTTACGGTTCATGAGAATGACGGCCGATGTCCCGCTTGCATGTTGCTTGTTATCGAGCACACTGTTGATTCCGAATTCAATATATCCCATATACTTAAACAGGTTCGATTTATCGACCGGATTGCCTAAGTATTTAATTTCCTTTTTCATCACTAATAAGGGTTGCATAGGAGCAACCGACGGTTTATTTTTCGTATTGGAGAACACAAGTCGATTATGGGCATCGTAGATGGAAATATAACTTAAGCTCTTATCGATGACACCTTTCCTGATTAAGATGTCTGCAAATTCCTTGGTCCTTTGCAACGATTCTCCGTTTACTTTCATCATTAGCTCCTGTATCTCTCCGTTAAGAATCAAATACCTCATATAAGAATGATACGATTGCAAGTTATTTTCGATGTTTTTTGCGGTCTGTTTGAAAATTTGAATGTTATCCTGTCGTGAGTTCTCTTCAATAATTTGCTCAAAATGATGATATGAAATAAGAATCGTGCAAAGGGTAGGAATAATAATCATGGAGAAATACAGGAACAGCTTTTTATATGCACTGGAATGCTCTTTATAGGTTGTAATATAGTGGTGGATCGATGCACGCTCTTCAAATCCCTTGACCTGCTTGAGTTTTTTTATGAAATCATAAACTGGATTCAATATCAATCCCGAGTTACTATGGGAAATCACGGAAAATACGATAAAAATAATCAAACCGTAACCGACTAGGTTCCAAACTATTTGATTGATGCTGCGATCGACTTGACTAATATCTCTCAATAAAATGTATCTGTCTCCCTGTTTATTCTTTATAGAGACAATAAGATTTTCATAACGCGATGTATCAATAGCCCCCGAATCTGGAGGCTCTGTTAATTTATTTTTATGAAGCTCCTCTATCTTCGCTTGATCTCCGTAAATCACTTGATCTTTCGCGTTAAGCTTGATTAGTTTGAGATCGCTTTGTTCGAGCAGCTTCTGAAAATCCAATATTGCAATGATGTAGGCTCCATCTTGTATCGGTGCAATGAGTAAGTTTTCCTCATAAAAATCGCTCTGTCCGTACCTCCGATCTTCCTTCAGTTGAGTCCATATGTACTCATTTATCGATTGAGAAGCCGCTCTTTCATCCATGTTGTCTGTATATGAAATAACTTCATCCGCCAAGGAAGTCCCGATTAATACTTGATTCTGGTACAAAAAGATACCTTTGAACTCTTTATTCGAATACAGAAACGTCCGCAGCTCGGAATTGAAGTCAAAAGCCTTTTTTAATATGGTATTGTCGTCTTTGACAACGTTATCATAATAAAAATGGAAGTCATCCATAAACAATTGGAATTTTTCCTTGCTTTTATAAATGGAATTGTCCATCGTTTCAAGGTTAATAGACAGCTCGTTTTCGTTCGAGAGCATAATGTTGCCGATAATTAAATTTTTGGAAACAAGGTAACTAATTAAGGAGGAAATTGCCATGAAAGTAAGCATAAATCCTAAAAACAGCCCATTCAACTTCTTTCTGAATGACATTGAATCGCTCCTTTAACACATAATTGCTTAGTCGATAATATAGGAAGATCCTCTGTTACACCTATCGATGGTGTGGAGACCAATCCTCAGGATGGATCTCCTCTGTCTATCATAGCTTGCCTCTTCATTTTATGAAATCTTCAATTTCATGCATCGATCGTCCAAAACCAACTAATTACATGATGTCTTACGGCCCTGAAGCTGATCGAAACGCATTTTTTTCATGAGGAACTAATTACCACATCATGTTCTTCGACTGCAACTTGATAACGCTCTCCATAACCGAATTCGAAAACGCCGTCCGTCACCTCCTTGATCTGAACAGCAGGCTGCTGCTCCCCTTTATAAGGAACAAGTACCGTCAGATAAGTGGCCGTGCCGCTCTGCATGCCATGGAACCGTACTCTTGTGGCGGCTCTAGCCACATCATTATCGTCGGATAGCCTTCCTGGCAGCAGATCAACTTCCTCCCATGGGTACGAATAGATGGCAAGGTTCGCAATATCGCTTGTGGCTATGACTGCATCAGAGCCTGCCTCTACTTCAGTAAAATCCAAATGAAAATACCGCTCCACCTCTTGCTGATCCAGTCCTTCAACCTGATCCACAATGACTACCATTTGGCCATCAACGAGCGCGATATGGCGATGATGTAGGACCGGCTCATAATTCAGATGATAAGCACTCGCGACTTGATAAAATCCTCTATCTTCCACATTGTAAATTCCCCCTGGCTTTTGCGGTCCGTACTTCCATGAACCCAGGTATTCGAAGTGGTCCCTTTCATCAATGAGAAGCGTAGAATGAAAGTTAGTGCTTTTAAACTGTCTCCGGTCCTCATCATCCCGAAAGCAGAAGAACCCCGGATCGCAAACCATATTTTTGCCGAGCGCTGTAAAGTCAAAGCTCATCAAATCGATATGCGCATGTTCGTTCTGCACCGGACTTCTGCACGTAAACAGAAAGCTCAGCGCCTTGGAGTCCCAACCGCTGCGGATAATCGCTTGATGAAGCGTCCTATTCCAAAACGTTGTCAATTTGTCACACTCAACCTGTTTGTCTTGCAGCATGCGCAAATCATCATGCAGCCTCTTTACATCCAAAGCACGCCATATATGTTTGCTTGCCTCTTGAACAATCAGCTGATAATCAATCAGATTGGCGGCAAGTCCAAGCCAGATTGGATCATCTAATGCCATGTAGCCGTATACCGCGCCCAGAACAGCCAGATGATTCGCATAGGAATCTCCTACGGGGACGCATTTTCCTGTAGGACGCAATGAATAAATGGAGTAATCCAAGTTTTTGCGCAGCAGCTCCATATACCGATCCGAGAATTGAAAATGGAAACGCTTAGCAAGGACAACAGCCAGACCAAACCAAAACATGCAGCCATTGTGGTAGGATGGGCAGCCTTCGATTTGGCCTCCGTCTTCCGTCAATTGCGCCGAAACACATCTTTCGATCCCATCGATTGCGAAAGACTTCCATTCTTCAGCTTCCTTCAACTCTGGGAAATACAGCGCCGTGGTCAAAATACCGAGACATTCCATAAGAAAATGATTATGGTCAGCCTTAGGCCATAGAAGCGGAGACACCTTGCGCAGTATTTTTATTTGTTTATACACAGCCACTAGGTACTTCTCTAGCACTTCCTCCGTAAACATATCGGTATGTCCTAAATGCTCAAGAACCAACGGCCACGTTTTATAACACCGAATGCCGAGCTCTAAGGCCCGCAATGGATGGCATTGCGAAAAATATCCGACCGGATAGTCCGCCATGTCTTCATGGATTTCAACCGTTTCCATCCAATCCAGCATTTCCTCAATCACTTTGCGTCCATATTTATCTTCTCGCGTTAAAGAATAAGCTTCTAACATCTCCTGCCAATGCGTCATCCGATTGAGCTGCCAGAGAAATTCATTATCATTATGCCTTCGTTCCAGCCAGCAGGGCGGGTTCCCGACAAATTCGCGTACACCGCCGGTTCCTGGGAGTATGATCATCCCCTTGTAAGCTTCCTCGGCGTTCGCTATCGTTTCCCGCGCAAGTTCAGGCATATGTTCCGAAATGTAAGCGGATTTCAATTTCATGGGTTCTAATCTGGACTGGAGATTTGCCAGAAGCTCTCGTGTGGAAATCGGTTCCTTTAACAAAGCTTGTATATTCACTATGGTTTCTTCTCCTTCAACATGGCATTGGCCGCAGACCATATGGATACGCGGCCAATCTCGTTTTATCTGTTTACTCTTTCACGGCCCCGATCATGACGCCGTTGACGAAATACTTTTGCAGGAAAGGGTACAAAAACAAAATGGGTACGGTTGAACTAATAATGGTCGCGTACTTGATCGTTTCGCCAACCATCGCTTTATCTCCCGTGTCAATGCCTGTCAGCATGTTGCTCGTATCGTTAGCGATCAGGATTTCCCGCAAAATAATTTGCAATGGAAGCAATTCACGCGTTTGTAAATAAATCGTCGCCGAAAACCAGGCATTCCAATGGGACACCCCATAGAACAAAATCATGACGGCCACGACGGGCATAGACAACGGAAGCACAACGCGGAACAGTATCGTCCAATCATTCGCCCCGTCGATTCTCGCCGACTCTTCCAGACTGACGGGAACGGCCTGAAATGCCGTGCGCATGACGATCAAGTTAAACGCGCTAACCGCCGAAGGAATGATGATCGCCCAGCGGGTGTCGAGCATCCCCAAATTGTCGACCAACATGTACATCGGAATGAGGCCGCCATCAAAAAACATCGTGAATACAATCAGGAACATGATGGTACTTTTCCACATGACGTTTTGTCTGGACAGGCCGTATGCGCCGAGTGATGTGAGTAAAATGTTGATAGCTGTCCCTACCACAACGTAAAACAACGTATTCAGATAGGCCTTGCCAATATTGGGGTTTTCAAACACTAATTGATAAGCTTTCGTCGTAAATCCGTGCGGATAGAACAGCAATCCCCTGTTTTGCACGACAAAGGAGGGATCGCTAAGCGATGCAAACAATACGTAAATAAGCGGATAAATGGTTATGATCGACAGCGAAATTAACAGCACAATATTGATTATGTCAAAAGTATGTTCTCCGATGCTTCTTTTCATCATGTCCTCCTTCGTTTACCAAAGCCTGGCTTCGCTTGTTTTTCTTGCTATGGCGTTGGCCACTATGAGTAACACGAAACTAATTACCGAATTAAACAACCCTACCGCTGCGCTATAACTGTAACCAGCTTCCAGTATTCCTTTACGGAACACGTAAGTTTGAATGACATCAGCCGTTTCATAAATCGCCGGATTGTACATGAGCAAAATTTTGTCCATCCCAACCGACATGAAATGACCAATTTGCAAGATGAGCAAAATAATCACGGTCGACATCATGCCAGGAATCGTAATATGCAACGTTTGCTTCCATCGGTTGGCTCCATCGATTTTTGACGCTTCGTATAAGGAAGGGTCGATATTGCTGATCGCTGCCAGAAAAATAATCGAGCTCCAGCCGACGTTTTGCCAAATATCCGAAGAGATATACAGCGTACGGAACCATTCCGGCTGCCGCATAAAAGGAATCGGTTCAATGCCAAAAACAGACGTTAGCAAATTATTAATCAAACCGTTTCGTTCCAAAAAATCAACCATGAAGCCGACGATAACGACAAGTGAAATAAAATGCGGCATGTACGTAATCGTCTGGATGGCCCGTTTAAAAGCGCGGCTCCTGATCTCATTCAACAAAAGCGCCAAAACGATGCCTGCTGGAAAAGCCATAATAAGGCTATAAACGCTTAACAGTATCGTATTTCGCAACAGTCGCCAAAAATAAAAGCTGTCGAAAAACTCTTTAAAATGATTGAACCCGATCCATTGGCTCTCCGCAAAACCTTTCATTGGCGAGTAGTCTTTAAAGGCAATCTGCAAGCCGTACATAGGAGCATAATGAAAGACAAGGTAATAAAGGACCACAGGAAGAAGCATCAGGTAAATCGTTTTGTTCTTTCTGAAGTCGCTCACCGCGCGTTTGCCAAAGCTTGGACGGTCCATTGCCGGCAAACCGGACGTCCTGGCTGCTGATTTTATTTGCGTGTTTGCCATAATGAGCCCCCTTCCATTCATGTTCTAAAATATCGGCACCGGGAACTTTTCTTGTTCCCGGTGCCGCCTTCGAAGCCTGTTATCTTGCTTTGTAACGATCAAGGGCGGCTTGCTGTATCTTAACCGCTTCGTCGATCCCGAACTTTTTCAAGGTATCGACAAACTTGTCGAAGTTATCGAGTGGCTCATTCCCCATAATGAATTTCAAGCCCATTTCCCCGGCGTACGTGTTCACGTCGTTCATAATGGACGAAAACCGTTTGTTTTCTTCTGCCGTCAACGTCAGTGGCGGCATCAAAATCGCGTTCTCTGCTTTGCTCCACGTATTAAGGGCATTTTTCTGCTGGTCTAAATTGTAATATTGTTCGACATAACGCTTATCCTGTACGAACGGGCCGTTATAGTTGGCGCGCATCCATTGCGCCATCGACCGAACCATGGATAAACCGTTCGTATTTTCTGTAATGAGCTTCGTGTAGGTCGGATAACCGTTCACCATGTCGTACGTTTTTCCTTCAACCCCGAAATTGTACAGAAGATGACCTTCCTCACTGTATGCGTAATCGAGCCATTTAACGATTTGTTCCGGGTCTTTCGCTTTGCCGGAAATTGCCGCGCCAAGGCCTTTGTAAGGCTTATCCATTTGGCCCAGAACCGGAGTCGCGCCTTTCTTCAATGTCGGATGAGTAACTGCGAGCAAATTAAAGCTCGGATTTTTATCCTTCATGAGCCCCAAGTAGTTTCCGAGATTGCCGCCGCTAAGACCGTAAAACGTCCCCAGCTTGTTTCCAGTCACTTTGGCGTCCATAAGTTTGGAATCCGTTGCAGCAAAATCCGGATCGATCAAGCCTTCTTTATACCATTTGCGCATTGTTGTCAGAAATTGTTTAAATTCCGGCTGAATTTCCCCATACTTCACCTTGCCGTCCACCTGATAAAACTGATCGCCAATTCCCCAAGCTCCGATCAAAGCGTTACGTGTGAAATCGCGAACCTCATTGTAGTTGAGTAAAAACGGAATCTCGTCCTTCTGACCGTTGCCGTTCGGATCTTGATCTCGGAAGGCCGTCAGCACTTTCTCCCATTCATCGATTGTCGTCGGCGCGTCCATGTGGACTTTATCCAGCCAATCTTTCCGGAAAATCGGGCCGTAGAACACCATCAGCTTGCTGTCACCCCGAATGAACGGAAATGAATAAATACTGCCGCTATCGGTTTTGATCATTTTGGCGATATCCGGATGTTCCTGCAAATACTTTTTGAAGTTAGGGGCGTATTTATCGATCAAATCGTTCAATTTGAGAATGGTACCGGTTTGAACGGCGTTCTCTGGGCCGCCAGTAACCTCCGTCCAGGTATATTCAATAACATCGGGCAAATTCTTGGAGGCCAGCATCAGGTTGAATTGCTCCAATGCCTGAGAGGAGTCCGCGCTCGGATGCTTGAAATCTACCTTCGTGCCTGTAATCTCTTGCAGCTTCTTATACATGCCTATATCGTTGTAGTTTTTCAAGGTTGCCGCAACGTTTCCGTCCAAAGGGGCCCAATAAGACATTTGTGTCGGGTAACCGACATTGCTTTTAGTATCTCCTCCTGTACTTTTTGTGTTACCACTTCCGTCAGTGCTCGAGCTTTTTTCCGACTCTACCGCATTCTTGGTGTCAGAGCATCCCGCCATCAAAGAGCTGACTGTCAATGCCATCAGCAGCATTGCAATCCATTTCTTTTTACTTGTATTGTTCTGCATATCTGATCCTCCCTTTTCATATTCCAAAAGATGTATGACCGGTTACGGCCTGTTTCCAACATAGCAAGCAAGCCTTTGAGAAGAAAGAATGCGCTTTCGAGATAGGCTATCCGCTTTATAGATTGGCTGTTATCAAATTTTTGGGTCGGTTATCCGGATTCGTGATTCATCGCTGACCGATACTGTCCAGGGGTGATTCCTTCAGCTTTTTTGAACACGCGGGTCAACCCGATGTTGCTGGAATACCCGACTTGCTGGGCAATTTCCGAGACAGTCAGCGTCGACTCCGCCAACAAGCGTTTGCAAGCATTAAGGCGCATTTCCGTCATCTCATCGCTGACGTTCCGCCCACTGTAATTTTTGTAAAAAGCGGAAAGATACGAGGCGTTCATGCCGAAATGATCGGCCATCATTGTAAGACTCAACATACTGTCGTGAAAATGTTCCTGCATGTAGTCCGTCATTTTTCTGTATAATTGTTCGCCATGATCAGTTCGCTCTTCTTGGACTACCTCGCAAAGCTGCTTGTACAACCGTTTGATTTGGTCAACCATTTGTTCTGCGGTAGCGCATTTGGAAATAATCCGGACCGGATCACTCTCATCGTTGAAAACCAGGTTACGTGCAATATTTAAAGATCCTAATAATTTAAGCACTGAACTAAACATGTCGAAAAACAAACATTTCCCCATCTCCGGTGTGATGCCGCCCGATTGGAAATTCACTTCATAAATACGGTTTAGTATTTTCTCGACATTGACGAAGTCACCACTGCGGGCTACATTCATGAGCTGTACTTCCATTTCCATCGGATAATAGTACGTCGACTGTCCGAATTTCTGCACATCCTCATAGTACAGCACCGTATTTTGACCTTTGATCATTTTGTATGCCATCGCAAAGACGGCTTCATTGTAGCACTCCTGTATACGTTCAATCCCCTCGTGAACATCGCTGACGCTTATGCTGAGTTTGGTTTTGAACCGCTTTTCCATCATATCCTTCAAGTTAACTACGAACGCTTCCATACGCGTATCGCACCCATCGCCGGCCGGCAAGTTCACAAGAATCGCTATCCGATCACGTTCCATTTCGATCAGATAGCTTTTATGTTCAAGCAGTTCCACGCTCACATTGGACAAAATAAAACGCATGAGCGCCCATTCACGTTCGGCATTTTGCTGGGAAAATTCGCTGAAATCGTCAATATCGAGCAATAAAACAGCAAACAGACCGGATTCGAAATGAACGTTCATAAAATCGAGATCCTGTTCTGTAAGCGCCGCCGCATCGACATGACCGCGGATGAGACGGGAAAGGAATTCCGTGCGGACAACAAGCGCATGGCGGGACAACGTCGTCTCCAAATCCTTCTCTTTCTCGAACAATGTGTGAACCTTTTCTTTGATGAGTTCAAATTCATTTTTCGGGAAGGCTGCGGTCGAATTCGTTCCCCCACCGCGAACTACAGCGTGAACAAGATCCCGGATCGGTCTGTAGTGACGGTAGGCCATGTAGTAGCACACGACTCCCCCTGCTGCGAGACAGATCATCACAACCGTGATCGCCCACATTTTTATCGCATTGACCTGCGATAACACAATGGCTTTATGAACGACGGAAACATACGTCCATCCGTTTTGGCTGGAGGTTGTATACGCGACCATCATGTCTGATGCCAGCCCTTGGCCTTGTCCCTTTACCTGGCCTGTTCCGGCATATTCCAGCGATCCTTTACCTGACAACCCGCCGCCCAATTTCTTCAAATATGAAATAATCTCACCGTTTTCCTGGTCACTCTCGGCTGTACTCATCAAAACCGTTCCGTCGGCGTCAAGAATGAACACCGTTTCATCCCCTATGCCTTGTATGTTGGCTAACATTTCTGTAATCTGTTTTTCATTAATGAGAATAACGAAAGCTCCGGCAACGTGTTCCTTTTCGCCAATCGGAAGCGATTGCACGTAAGTGATCATTCTGATGCTATTTCCCTGACCATCCGTCATTTCCTCGGACGGATTAAAAAAGCGGGAATGGTACGGAAGCAATATTTGCTTCTTATACTGATCGTAGGTCAGGTTTTGATAGTTATAAATGCCTTGATAGAGTGTATGTGAATCCGTTTTCATTTTAGGAGAAAGAACAATGTCTGAATTGTTGAAGTAGACGTAAGAATCCGCAATGAAACTGTTGACCTTACTATAGCGTGACATGTCACCCATAAAATCGATAAAGGAAGTTAGGTTCTGTTGGGCATCTCCGTCCCCTCTCTGATCGAGCATTCTGAGAAGCTTCGGATGAAACGCTATCTGTTGCGTCAACTGATCGATTTCTTTCATCCGGCTGTCAATCGTCCGCTTCACTTGTTCCAGCATGGCAGTATTGGAGCTGTTGGCATTCTCAATCATGATCGCTTCAATGCGGGTATAAAAAAACCCTCCCAATGTAACGGGAAGCAGCAAAATGATCATATATGAAATGATGAGCGTAAGAAACACGCTTTTTCGCCGATCAGCCGCAAGCTGTTTCCATCCTTTCAGCCGTCCTTGCATATAATTCGCCCCCCAATTTGAATAGTTGCACCGTAGATCGTTGTAAAAAAGGAAAAAACGGTTGGAGATGGTTTTCCGCCATTCCGCCCGTTTACCAACAAACCTACCAAACAAACAAATCATTTCCCTTTAATTTGAAAATAGCTTCCATAAAATAGTAATCCCCATAGATGATTGCCGTATGTCGCTCCGGATGGTGATACGCAGCCGAACCATTCATCAATATACAATCGGAGTCTGTTGTCCAGTCGCAACGCGATTGATCTAATGTTTTCAACAGCTTCAATGCGGCTTTCATATACACATCTTTTTCGTGCTCACCAACGACCTTCGCAATTTCAATGAGCCCGCATGCTGCAATTGCTGCTGCAGTGGAGTCCTCGTACTCAGGTTCTTTCGGTTGTCTGAAATCAATTGGAATGATGCCGTTGTCCGGAATGTTGGCCATAAAATAATGCGCAACACGCTTTGCCGTATGCAAATATTCTTCCTTCTGCGTATGCAGATAGCTCGAGATAAAGCCATACATAGCCCATGTCTGTCCTCGCGTCCAAGAGGAACCTACTTCGTAGCCCTGGCCTCCGTAAGTTGCTGCCACACCGCCATGAAACGGATCAAACTCAACGATGTGATTAACGGAACCGTCTGGTCTGATAAATGCGGTCATCGCTGTATCGGCATGCTTCATGGCAATTTGTTTGAACCGCGGATCTCTGCTTTCTTCGCTTGCCCAATACAAAAGCGGGAGATTCATCAGACAATCTACGATGGCCCAGCCCCGCGTATCTCCACCTTCGTTGTCGTTCCATGCCCGGATAAAACCGCCAGCTAAATTAAAGCGCCCGGCAAGCAAGTTCGCAGCATGCATGGCTCTCTTATGTGATTCCGGTTGTCTGGTTACTTTATAATTCGCTACACTGGTTGGCAGCCACATAAATCCAACATCATGATGCAGCCCGTAATATTGACGGAAGCATTCATCCAAAGCATCTTCCGAGATATTGGCAATTTCTTTATACTTCTCATTGCCGGTTTGGTGATACATGAGCCACATCATGCCGCCCCAAAATCCATTCGTCCACCAGTTAATCCCATCAGAAATTACACCTAAGGGATTGTCCACGATACGGTTGTCATGCGTGCCGTTCAACGTTGTATATGGAATCTTATTTCTTGATTTTTCGCTAACCCAGTCCATCTTCGTTGTAATTTTGTTAATTACATGTTCCAACCAAATTTGATCGCTTGTCTGCAGCATTATTTCCCCCTACTTTCTTCGATTACTTTGTTGTCTTCCCGGCTCTTACTATATCAAGTTTACTTTAAATTCCAAGCAATTTGTTTGCGATTATTGGGGTATATATTGCGATTATTGAATTTTTATTTTATATTGAATGTATGGCAACCGGAAAGGAATACGCCTATGACGAATTCTAGATATTACGAGATTTTAGAAGCCGATTTATTGGCGCATTATTCTAACTCATCCTTCGTACCCATGAAAGACTTTCACTTTCATGACAGTTACGAAATTTTTTTATTTTTGAACGGTGAAATTAATTTATTTATTGATCAATTCTGCTATCCGTTGCAAAGAGGCAATCTCATTGTCATCAATAATCATGAGCTTCATAAAATTCATAATCTCACATCAAAACCCTATGAGCGAATTACGGTTCATTTTAAGCCGCGAATTGTCCTGCCATTTTGCTCATCCGAAACGAATTTGCTTTCTTGCTTCCAGAATCGCAAGCCTGGTCTTAACAATATAATCCAGCTAAGCGAGCCGCAAATCGAAGCGTACAAGTCACTTGCATCGAATTTATCAGAAGTGCTCCATCAAAAGACATATGGCAGCGATGTGCTTTCATTTTCATATCTGACACAAATTCTTGTTTTTACGAACGATGTTTTCCGAAGAACTAATTTTGCTGTACCTAGCATCACGTCGACTTTGATTCAATCTGTCATGCATTACATCGACAATCATCTGCTTCATGAACTAACCTTGGATCAAATAGCCAAAGCGCTATCCGTGGACAAGTTTCATCTCAGCCGCACGTTCAAACTTCAAACCGGCGGAACGATTTATCGTTATATTTTGTTAAAACGGGTGGCTCAGGCAAAACAACTATTATCCACGGGACATTCTGTCTCCGAAACGTGTCATTTGTCAGGCTTTAATGACTATGCCAATTTTATTCGTACGTTTAAAAATATTACCGGCATTTCTCCTGGTCACTATGGGAAACGATGATTTTGTGCCTCAATGGCAACGTTTCCTCCAAAAATTACTTCGACAACAGAAATATCTCAACAATATTATTGAACAAGATCATCGATTCATAAAGAAAATCATAAAACCAATGTTGGGATTCAAGTCTTTCAAAACTGCCGAGAAAACAATCGCGGGAATCGAAGTCATGCACATGATAAGAAAGGGACAGGTCGAATGCAATCATTCGTCTGTCCTCTCTGCAGTTGAATTAGTCAATAAATTGTTTGGTTCGACAGCATAGTCAACCAACAAGAAGGCGGCTATCTTTGATTAGTTTCAATAGTTGCACTAAACCCGCGTGGGACAAAATTCGAATTTTTCACCTCAAGATTGGAATTTTTACCGTAGTTCGCATTTGGCAAGCCTGCAGTCACAAAAATATCTGCCTCTGCGCCGATGGTTCTGCCCGCAGCCTGTTTCGTGTATACCACGATCTTCGGTTGAAGGGGGACATCCGCAGCTGGGAAGGTACCCAAGGCTTGCTTCAGCTTGCTGCGAAACCCGTTCCGGTATTTCTCCGTATGAATACCAACCTGCTTCTTCAGACGTTCCGTTTCAGCCTATCGGTACAGATGTTCCAGAAATGCATCCGTCGTCCAATTCATTCGTTAATCAATCTCTCCAATTTGATAATCGTGAGGAAAGCGATAAGGCCTTCCTCCCGAAACAAGTACGCTTCTTAAATGATTTCCTGATTGACCATTATTGCCAGTTTGACTGTTGTTTCCTAACTGACCGGACTAACCCTGATTTCCAGATTGATCATGCGGCACTGTAACGGTTACAGAAGTAGCCGTTTTATTGCCCGCTTTGTCGGTTGCCGTGTACGTGATGGTGTAGATGCGTGATTTTTCCGCACGCAAGATGAATGAAGTGGCGGCTGTGCCGAAATTGGCCTGAATGTCGCCTTGACCGCTATCCGGTTGATTACTCGTGATTGACGTTAACACCACAGATTCTACTCCCGATGTAGCATCACTCGAATTCAGAGTGGCATGGATCGTCACCATTTTATGATTCGCCGGCCAAATCGACGTCTTATCTAATCCGATAGTAAGCGATGGTGCCGTCTTGTCAACCTTAAACTCGACGGTTTTGAGGTGTTCGACATTGCCTGCTTGATCCTTGCTGCGATAACCTAGCTTATACGTTCCTTCACCGACAGCAGGAATGAAACCGGTGTAGGTGGTCCATGCACCGTCATTCACTTGGTATTCCGTTGCCACAGCTCCTCCGTATACACTCGCGCTTACGGTTAAGTTTACGGTAATATCCGTCGTGTACCAGCTGTTCTTGCCGTTAGGCGAAGCAGGACTTAACGTTGCAACTGTTATAGGGGCAATCTTGTAAATGTTGCTTACTGTAATGCTTGTTACATTGGATACGTTGCCTACGGCATCCGTTCCTCTTGCATACACGGTGTCATTGTCGGAAACAACGACTGGGGCAGTGTATGCTATCCATGCGCCGCTTACGCCCACTTTATATTCCTTCATCGCAGCATCTGCCGGATAGCTGATCGTTACGTTGACACCTTGGTTGGTCAGCGCTGTGGTATCTATAGCTAAGGTGGCATCGACAGGCGCTATATGATCGATATTGCTCACCATATAGCCTGTTACATTCGAGACATTGCCCGCAGCATCCGTTCCTCTTGCATACACCGTGTCGTTTGCGGAAACAACCACGGGAGCACCGTACGCTGTCCATGTACCGTTATCTCCTACCTTGTACTCCTTCACTGCCGCATCTTCCGGATAGCTGATCGTTACGGTGACGTCTTTGTTCGTCAGCGCCGTAGTGTCGGCTGACAACGCCGCATCCGTCGGCGGAGTCTTGTCGGGCGGGGGCACGATCGTGTTGTCGTCCCTTTGGTATGTTTGTTCTGCGGTTTCGATCAATAATTGCGGTCCTGAGCTGCCTTTTTCCCTGGAATAATAATAGTGTGAAATATTATTCGCTGTCAGCGAGGAAATACCCAAACTAAGTTTCTTATCCCCAGCAAGCTCGGCTAACACCTGCGAGGTTACGTCAATATCTACGAATTGTTGGGCAGGAGGCATCTCCCATGTGCCCAGATCGGTACTTCCTGTTGGCTTGTTATTATACGTAGTCGTATTTTCATCCCAACTGTCATCGCTTACAAACTGTACTTTATCTGTGAAGGTCCCCCCAACAATAGAGGATGTCAGGCGAAGCTTAGCAGATGTTACATTGCTGGGTAAGCTCGACAAATCAAATCGAACAAATGTTTGGCGCGGGACAAAAGCCGAATTTCTCACCTCAAGGTTCGTATTTTTACCATAGTTCGCAGTTGGTACGCTTCCACTCACCATCGTATCTGCCTCTGCGCCGATTGTTCTGCCCGAAGACTTTTTCGTGTAAATCACGATCTTCGGTTTGCCGCCTCCATTCTCCTTCGCATAATAATAGTGAGAAATGTTATTTGTCGTCTGAGATGTGATAACCAAGCTTAACTGCTTGTCGCCAACAAGTTCGGTTTTATATTGAGAACTGATATCAACTTCCACGGATTTCTCAGCCGATGGCATGCTCCATACCCCCAAAACAGTCCCTGCCGCAGGCTTGTTATTATAGGTGATAGACGTTTCTCCCCAAGAATCATCCTGGACAAACTGCGCTTGATCGGTAAAAGTTCCCGCTGAAGCCGATGTCAGCCGCAGTTTCGCAGTAAATGCATTTGAATCTGTCGGCACATTACCTAAATCAAATCGTAGATAAGAATGGCGATAAACAGTTGAAGCCGTTGAGTTTCTTACCTCCAATTTTTTACCGGTTCCATAGTTCAACGTTGGATTTCCTGACCACACGTATGCATCTGAGGTCACATCTAGTTCAATGAAATCCGGCTGACCTAACGTGTGGTCGTTTATCCGATACTGATCATTAACTGGACTATTCATTACCAATTTTCCAATATCCGATATGACAGGAGCTCCTGTTTGAAACGCGAAGTGATCCGCAATCTGAATTTCTGGCTTGCCATGCGGAGCGACATAAACGTTATACGTTTTCGAGTCCAAATCGGCAAGTAAGGTAACATGATAAAGCTCATTTGCTTTATAGTCGAGTCTGACACTTTGCCCGTAGCTATTGCCATTCCGAACATCGAAATAGCCTTCGGCATTCATCCTTAGAATCATTGGCAAATCAGTCTCGCTGTTCGTGGCGGAAGATTGTCCCGTATATCCGACTATGCCTCCAATTTGGTTAGCTGTTGGGACCAGATCGAATTCGATGGATTGAACCCCAGAATGTCCTGCTCCCAAATCGGTGCTAGTCTGATAACCGGTAGACGAAGACCATGACGGTACGCCCACCGCATAGATATAACCACCGGAAGTAGTAAAGTTGGAAATCGGGTTTCCATTTAGTTTCACAGTCGTGACACCTGGAGCTCGTATTGCAACAGCCGAAGCTGCGTTTGGATCATTAGCGGCGACCAGATTGGATCCGGTAATCTCCAGCGTCGTGCCATTCCAGTCAACAGCAATGTCGGTCACTGGCATTTTAGATGCAATAAGATTTGACCCACTTTGCCCCAACGTCGATCCCGATTTCATGAGGGCTGATTTGACCGTGCCGCTGCTCATCTTTTCGATATAGGCTAGTTTCCCATCAAATGAAAAGGTATCAAAGTTACGTCTGAACTGCGGATGTTCTTCATGAGACACATAATAATAACCCGAAGTTCCAGCAGTTCCGATGTTGTCAACCTTCAGCGAACTGGCTACGGTAGTCGGAACCGATAGGGGAAGTCGACTGACTTTGATGTCGCGATTCTCACCGCTTGCGGTCGGATACAAGACCGTATCAAATGTCGTGTTTCCAGACACGTTCTTCGTAAAGGAAGCATATGTGGCGTCGGATACCGAATAAAAAGCATTGGAATAATAACCATGATCGAGCGTAGCCGTAACTTGCTCGGGATCAGCAGGTACGACTTGGATATCACCGTAAGTGTCGCCAAAGACGGTGCTCACTTTTTTGGTAGACGCATCTAACGTCGGACTGGCAGTAGGCAAAAAGTGCCATGTTTGTTGGTACTTATTTGTTCCAGAAGGCGCTTCCACAATGTCTGAAACAATCGAGAAGGACGATTTCAGGAAAAGCGTTTCACGTGAATGCTTAAATCCAGGCACATTTTGGGTAACACCTGTAACAAAGTTGAACTTGCTATTATCCGTCCAATCTTGAAACCAACCTTCCGACAAATTTTGAGCTGTATCGTTGATTTCAATCGTATTGTGCGATTCCGTCGAGTAGCGCAGCCAGTTGGAAATCGGATCATCACTGTAGGAATACGCACCAGGATCGACTAATAAAGGTCTACCATACGCATAGTAAGTGATCGCGTTATCATCGGGATGCCTATGCGGCGCCGCTTGTTTCACATTCGTAAACAAATAGCGGTCATTCGGCGACCATCCGCTGCGCATAATAGCACTTTTACTATCCGGATACAGAATCGACGTGTAAGAAGGCTTGGTGCCTTCCGCTCCCGCAGTTCCTACATAACGTAAGCTGTCATCGTTAGTAAGATCACCAATTTGCTTTATTGTACCTTTGAGGTCGGTGTACTGACTATCTCCGAAACTGACGGAGTAGCCGTTGGGAAATGAAATATCAGCAAGGTATTTACCTAAATTTTTCAAATTACTGTTAAATGATCCTTGAAAAGGCACATTATTCATCGTTCCGAGTTGTTTGATTGCAATCATAGGTGCGGTTGTTACCGTCGTATAGGTATCACTGGACTCCATGTACGAGCCATCTTTATAAATCAGTGTCGACATTAGAAAGTCATATCGAGAGTAGGCTGTGGACAGCCAGGCAGCAGAATCGATAAACTCAGGGAAATAAATGCCAAGAGTATATAGCCCCTGTGTTTCAACCGTTCCGTGGTTTCCATCGGGACTGAATCCACCAGGCGTATTTAAGTAATCACCTATTTTCCAAAATGTTTTCAGTAGATCCGTATTGGCTTGGGCATTCATGGAGGAACTCTCTCTTAACACATGGTAAGCTTTCACCCAACTGGCGGCCCGAATACCAGTATCAAAATTTCTAGGAAATGACCCTGCGCCAGACACGCTCGTAGAGGCATCGCCATCAACGATAAAATCGATCAAGTAGTCGATATATTTCGCCGCATAGCTTTCATTGTTCGTATTCATGTATTCCGCTATAAGAGGATCAAGCCAGTAAAATCGGGTGATCTGATAATGGTATTCGATATCTGCAATCGTTGGTGCAGGACCAGCCCAATCTGTACCTGAAGGCGACCCTTGCCATGAAAATGTTTTGCCATTATGGTTGGCATACGTGAGCGTATTCTGATCCCAAGCCGTGTCGCCCGATTTATAAATCATCACATCTGTATTTTCATTTAACTCGGAATAACCTGATAGTTTCAGCGTTGCTGCCGTAACCGTTCCCTTAACCGATGATAAATCAAAATTCAGATAAGCTTTACGTGTATTCGAATCATAGGGAGCGCCGGATTCCTGTACCTGAAGCAATGGCTCGCTGGCATGGATTACCGTATCATTACCGCGAATGTAGGTATCCTTCGTAGACGTCAGGTTTGCGGTATGATCACCCGTTGCATCCGAATATTGGATCTCAAGCGTAGGACGGCATTGCGCGAGCGGTGTCTGCGAGCAATCTTGCTCAAGGCTGTAAATATTCGCTCGATTCGTTCCCTTATAGCGTCCCATCAGCATAAAGCTAAGATTGGTGCCGATGGCGCCTTGTACCGTAGAAAGCATATCCATGTTATAGGATGTGGATGTATGCGCAACTGTAAACGTATTCAAATAATATTCTTTAAGCGGCGTTGCAATTTGATCCATCAAGAGCGGCACCATCGTTGGATTTGAAACGAAATCAGTCGGAATCGTTCGAGTTGTTCGATTTTTATAATAGTCCAGCAAATCTGTTTGAGCCTGATCGTAATTGCCAGCTTTTACATCGGATCGTACGGTGCTTAACCCTGGAAAACCATCGTAGTTCAGTTTGCTCGGTGTCGTCCAGCGTTGCCCAGCTTGATCCCAAACGCCAAAGAAGGACGCATCTGACATGTTGCTTGCACCAGAGGAAGCGCTTACAGTTCGGGGCTCAGTGAACAAAGTTAACACCATTTGAGCAAATAGCAATAGAGCAATAATAAAACAAGATACCCTTTTTTTCTTTACGGCCTTTACATTTCTCATCAGATTGCCTCCCTGTATACGAATATTCATCATCATTGACTAGATCATTCACATTCGTTGGATGGGTTACTTCGACAATAACGCCATCCAGCGAGGTTGTGATTTCATTTTGCTATACATGCCTTACTTGTTCAAGTTGAACTAATTACCATATCATGTTCTTCAACTGCAACTCGATAACGCTCTCCATAACCGAATTCGAAAACGCCGTCCGTCACCTCCTTGATCTGAACAGCAAGCTGCTGCTCCCCTTTATAAGGAACAAGTACGGTCAAAAAGGTCTTCGAGCCGTTATAGCTGCCCTGAAATTTTACTCTAGTGGAAGGCCGTGCAACATCATTCATGTCCGATAGTCTTCCCGGCAAAAATTCCAACTGCCCTTGCTCACTAGTAAAGATGGCCAGATTAGCGATATCGCTTGTTGCTGCTACGCCGCCTGCTGCTTCTTTCACATCTGTAAAATCGAGATGAAAATATCGCTGCACACTATGCTGCCTGAGCCCTTCTACCCGATCGGCGATCACAACGAACTTGCCACCCACAAGAGAAATATGACGATGATGGACAATCGGCTCATAATTCAAATGATAAGCGCTTGCGAGTTGGTAGAAGCCTCTGTTCTCCACCTTGTATATCTCTCCTTTTTTTTGCGTACCATAGTCCCAGGAGCCCCTATATTCAAAGTGATCACGGTCATCAATGAGAAGCGTGGAATGAAAGTTCGAGCTTTTAAACTGCTTGCGATCTTCATCCTCCCTGAAGCAATAAAGACCGGGATCGCAAACCATATCTTTACCAAGAGCTGTAAAATCAAAGCTCATAAGATCTATGTGGGCGTGCAAATTTTGAATCGGGCTGCGGCAAGTAAACAAAAAGCTCAGCGCCTCACGATCCCAACCGCTGCGAATAATCGCTTGATGAAGCGTCCGATTCCAAAATGTGGTTTGCATATCGCATGTATATTGCTCTTCCTTTAAGGAGTGCAAATCACTTATGAATCGCTGCACATCAAGCGCACGCCATACATGCCTGCTTGCCTCCTGCATAATCTCGCTCGTATCCATCAAGTTAGCAGCAAGCCCCAGCCAAGTTATATCCCCCAAAGCAAAATAACCGTATACGCCGCCCATAATCGCAAGATTGTTAGCATGTGAATCGCCTACGGGCACACATTTTCCTGTCGGCCTTAGCGAATAGATCGAATAATCCAGGTTTTTCTTATACCGTTCCATATATGTCTCCGAGAACCGGAAGCCAAAGCGCTTCGCGAGCACAACAGCAAGGCCAAACCAGAACATGCAGCCATTATGATAGGATGGACAGCCTTCAATCTGTCCGCCATCCTCCGTCAGCTGGGCGAAGCAGCACTTCTCGATCGCATCAATCGCAAAGTCTCTCCACTCCTCCGATTCCTTAAGCTCGGGAAAATAAAGCGCAGTCGTCAAAATTCCCAAGCATTCCATCAAATAATGGTTATGATCCGCTTTGGGCCATAGCTGCGGCGATACTTTGCGTAAGATTTTGATTTGCTTATAGACGGCAGTTACATACCGCTCCAGCACTTCCTCCGTAAACAGCTCGGAATGGCCCAGATGCTCTAAGACAAGCGGCCAAGTCTTATAATTGCGTATGCCAAGTTCCAGCGCGCGAAGCGGATGACATTCCGAATAATAACTGAGCGGAAGATCGATCATGTCTTCGGTAATTTCTACCGTTTCGATCCAGTTCAGCATTTCCTCAATCACTTTTCGGCCATATTTCTCATTCTTCGTTAAGGAATAGGCTTGCAATAAATCCTGCCAATCGTTCATACGGTTAAGCTGCCACAAATACTCATTGTCATTGTGTCTGTGTTCCAGCCAGCGAGGCGGATTGCCTACGAATTCCCTTATTCCGCCGGTGCCGGGAAGCATGATCATTCCTTGATAAGCAAGCTCCGCCTTGGCTATCGTCTCTTGTGCGCTTTCAGGCAAATGACTAGCGATAAAAGCACTCTTTACGTCCATCCGCTCTAAGCGGGAACGCAAATTGCCCAGTAACACTGTTGTCGAAATCGGCTCTTTCAGCCATGCTTGTATGCTCATAGTCCATCTCCTTGCTTGATCTTATCCTTTTAAAGCTCCGACCATGACTCCCTTAACGAAATATTTGGAGACAATTGGATAGAAGAACAGGATGGGCAAAGTCGCCACCATGATCGTTGCATACTTGATCGTTTCGGCAAGTTGAAAGCCCTGATCGGATCCGCTTGTCATGCTTTCTGTCGAGTTGGCAAGCAATATTTCGCGTAAAACGAGCTGCAGCGGAAATAAATCCCTGTCTTTTAAGAAAATCGAGGCATAAAACCAGCCGTTCCATTTCTCTACGGCATAAAACATAATCATAACGGCTATGACAGGCATGGATAATGGCATAATGATCCGAAACAGGATGACAAAATGATTGGCCCCGTCTATTTTTGCCGATTCTTCCAAACTATCTGGAATCGCCGAGAAGGACGTTCTCATAATAATCAAATTAAAGGTATTTACTGCAAATGGAAGTACAAGCGCCAATAATGAATTGTAAAGTCCAACTCCTTTAATTACCAAATAGAGAGGAATCAAGCCGCCTTGGAAGAACATCGTGAACAAAATAATAAAGATGAACACGCGATTCCATAATACGTTCTTACGCGACAAAACATAAGCGCCAAGAGAAGTCAGGAGTAAATTTATAAATACCCCCAAGACAATAATGATAAACGTGTTGCTGTAACCCGTTAGAATACTACGATTGCTTAATACTTGCTTGTAGGCATCGATATGAAATCCGTACGACTTTAGAAGCAAGCCTTTATGGGCAATGAGGGAGCTTGCATCACTAATCGAAGCCAATCCTACATAAACCAAGGGATATAGGGTAACAACAACTAGTACAAGCATGACCATTATATTAACCGCATCAAACACCTTTTCGGACCGACTCATTCGGTTCATGTCGTCCCTCCTCCTTACCACAATCCATTTTTACTGATTTTACGACTGAGCTGGTTAGCCGCTACTAATAAAATCAAATTAATCACTGAGTTGAATAGTCCTACAGAAGCGCTGAATCCCCAGTTAAATTCCAATAAACCTTTGCGATAGACGAAGGATGAAATCACATCGGCCGTGCTGTAAGTCACGGGATTATAAAGCAAAATAATTTTCTCAAAACCGACATTAAGCAAATTGCCCATCCTCATAATGAACATAATGGCGATTGTAGGTGCAATCCCTGGTAATGTAATGTATAGCATCTGCTTCAACCGGCCGGCCCCGTCAATCCTGGAGGCTTCGTATTGCTCTTGATCTATCCCCATTAAAGCGGCCATATAGATAATGGATTCCCATCCAATTTTTTGCCAAATTTCAGAGATAACATAAATAGGACGGAAATACTCAGGCTTTTGCAGTAATGCCTGCCCGTCACCGCCAAAATGAGCAATGAAAGAGTTAATAAAGCCACCACTATTCGTGAAATCCGTTAAGATTCCGCATATGACTACCATTGAAATAAAATGAGGCATGTAAGAAATGGATTGTACAAACCTGCCGAAAAATTTGTTCTTCAACTCATTCATGAATAAAGCTAACAAGATTGGTGCTGGGAACTCGAAAAGAATGGAATATAGACTAAGGACAAGTGTATTTTTAAGAATGCGCCAAAAATAAAAACTGTTCATAAAATCCTTGAAGTTCTGCAAGCCAACCCAATCGCTCGCCATAATTCCTTTCACTGGAGAGAAGTCCTTAAAAGCAATTATGGCTCCATACATGGGCGCATAATGAAAGATAGCATAGTAAATAAGGACTGGAAGCATCATAAGATATAAGGATTTATTCAGAAGAAAATCCTTCACGAATATATCTTTCTTAGTAGTCATAAGGTTTCCTTCTTTCAAATTGTAAGATCTGTTTGTTGGATTGAAAGGGAAGGACTACCCTTCCCTTTCTTCATTACTAACCAATCATCGTTTGTTGTATCTGTCCAAAGCAGCTTTTTGAATCTCAACCGCTCTGTCAATGTTCAACGTTTTCAACTTTGCTTGGTACTTGTCGAATTCGTCGAGAGGTGAAGCTCCAAGAATAATTTTAAGCGTAGTTTCATCCACTAACGCATTCACTTCATTCATGATTTTAGCCAATTCCGTGCTTTCTTGCGGTGAAGTCGTAATTGGAGGAAGCACGTACTTCAAAGTATCTGTATTTTGCCAAGTCACAATGGCGTCTTTTTGCTGCTTCATCGTATAGTACTGATCGAGATAACGTTTATCCTGAACGAATGGACCGCTCATACTTGCTTTGATGTAGAGCATCATCGATTGTGCAACGGAGAACTTCTCGGGATTGTTCATAATCAAATCCGTATATTTCGGATTCCCGTTCTCCATTTTGTAACTGACTCCCTCTGTACCAAAGTTAAAGAAGTTATGTCCTTCCTCACTATAGCCGTAGTCAAGGAATTTTGCGGCAAGCTCTACATTTTTACTTGATCCCGTAATCGCAATCATTCCGCTTGGCTCCGAGCCAAATGCAAAGCTCTTTTGACCGAATTTCGGCTTATCTCCCTTGTTTAGAACCGGATAAGGTGCAGCAACAAGGTCATATTTCGGATCATTCGCTGTACCAGCGCCAATCCATTTGCCAATTCCACTTCCAGCTTGGCTGACGGTAGCACCGGATTTGCCGGATGTCATATTTGCATCTTGGATTTTTTGGTCTGCGGTAGCAATATTCTTATCAAGCAGCCCTTCCGCATACCATTTACGCATTGTAGCAAGGAAATCCTTATAAGCAGGTTGTGCTGGTCCGAACTTCACTTCGCCGTTATCCAGATAGAATGTACGGTTGATTCCGTAGGCGCCGATGAAAGCTCCATTATATATATCATCTAGAGCTCTTGGTTTGCTTCTGAACGTCAGCGGAGCCTCAAGCCCTTTTTTCTCTTTGAACGCTTTCAGCACCGTGTACCACTCATCCATCGTGGTCGGCACTTGAAGACCCAGCTCAGTTAAATAGTCTTGTCTAAGCATTGGCCCTTGGAAAACCATCAGAGAATCATCACTGCGTATGAATGGAAATGCATAGTAAGTTCCATCGTCTGTTTTTACCATTTTGTCGATCTCAGGATGCTCTTTTAAATATTTCTTCAAGTTAGGAGCGTATTTATCAATAACATCATTGAGCTTTAAAATCGCTCCGTCTTTGATTGCTTTTTCAGGACCGCCAGGAAAATTCGTCTTCCAATTGTATTCAATCATGTCAGGCAGATCGCCGGAAGCCAGCGTGACGTTTAACTGTTCTTTTTCTTGGCCCATAACAGGGTTTATGAAATTGATCGCAACCCCTGTCTTTTTTTGCCAGTCCTGATAAAATGGAATATCTTTTACACTAGGCTTGATTTGCAAGATGTTGTTAGCATCAGCTGTCCATAACGAGAGAGTTTTATCTGTTTTCAATGGATACGTTACTGCGGTTTGTTCATTTGGAACGGACGATGTTGCTGGCTGTTTATCCGTCTTGTCACTGCAAGCGATTGCGAATGTACTTAGCATGATAATGGATAAGGTACTTGATATAAGTTTCATTTTCTTCATCTGTGTTTGCCTCCCTATAGTGTGTACGATTTCGGGCGATTCCCTTTCGCCTCTTTATTATGCTTTTATAAACCCAATTTGAATATCTTAAAATCCTCCAAAGGCATCAAAAAAAACATAAAATCGATCTTAATTTTATACAATCGCATATTACATTTTTCATTTACCCGATCAAAACAGAAAAAAAGACCGCTTTGCAGCAGCCTTCTACAGTTATTTTACATACTATCTTTATATTTGCCGGGCGTAACTCCCTCATATTTTTTAAATATCCGGATCAAAGCGTTGACATCGCTAAAACCAACAAGACTTGATATCTCATTCATGGTGATGTTCTGACTTTCAATCAGTTCCTTAGCTTTCACAATACGAACTTTATTCATGTAATCGAGAAGCCCTTCTCCTGTTTGCTCTCTGAACAATTTGGATAAATAGGTTGATTTCATATCAAACCGCAGACCGATCATGGAGATGTTCATATCCGGGTCCTGATAATTTTCTTGAATAAAGCGTACGATGTTTTGAATTAATGTCTGCAAATCCTGATGTCTGTTTTGAATCAGCGTTGATTTTCTTTTGGCCAAGTTGTTGCTGCATACTTCCTTCAGCATCTCTGTAAGCTGTTCATGCATATCCTGCATGGTTTCGCATGCTGTCAGCTTCTCGATCTCTTTCAAACTAGCGCCAGACGATTCCTCTTGTGTGTCGCCAATTTCATGATGCGCCTTCACCATCGTACTTACCAAATCAAACATCAGGCAGCGAGCCAAGGGTAACGAAATCTGATTGATCTTCAAATTCCTATCCACGATGTTATCCAACGTTTCCTTTGCTCTGTCATATTCACCAATTTTCAAAAAATTAATGAGCTGCTGTTCCACCTGTAAGGGGTAATAATAGCCTTGAGGGATTTCGTTAATCGCTTCATTTTGAATTTCATGGAATGAAATAATTTCTTTTCTGCCCATAATAAGCTTATATTCCATCGCATCAATGGACTCTTTGTAGGCAATCGAGAGATCGACAATGGATGTATGAATATTGCTGATCGAAACCGTAAGTTCGATTTGAAATTTATTTTTCAAAAATTGCTGCGCTTCGCTGGCCATTTGACGAAGTTCGGTCAAGTTGCTTGCCTGCCCCGTGTCACGGAAATTAATGATGCAGGCGAGCATGTCATCGATCTCCGTCATATACCCAATATGTTTCGCGTTCATGATCTCCTCAACCACATTCGCAATGATAAATTGCAGCAGTTTAGTCTTTTCATTCTCACTATTTCCATTGATGCTCGAATAAAACTGATCATTTGCTTCAACATAAAATAAAAGCACGGCAAAATGGTCACTGTCAAAGTGCATCTCGAAAGCAGGCAACGCATCCTCAATTGGGATTTGGTTGTCTAACCTCCCTTTTAATAACCTGGTCATAAAATTAGATCGCAGCAAATAATTTTGCTGCTTGAGTCGAAAATTAACTTCCTCCTTTTCATTCAAAGTATTGGAGATCATGTGCTGAATAAATTGAAATTCATTATTCCCTTCATTTAACCGAACTGTTGATTCACCTGCAAAGGAATGAATTAATTGTTTAATCGGGTTATAGTTTTTTCTCAAGAAGAAGAACGTTAACAAACTCCCCCCCAGAATACTCAAAACGATACTCATGTAGGTAAACCACCTCACATAGATCGCTTTTTGCCATACTACGGCGCTCGGCATGATGGTCACAATTTTAAGATCAGATTTTTTGGATGCAATATAATAAAACTCTGAGTCTTGTCCCTTGTATTTTTCATTGAAAAAGCCAGAATCATCCGAAAGTACCCGATTCGTTAATACCGGATGCTGATTCGTTTCCAATGTGGACAAAAGAATCTGGTTCTCTTTATTCAAAACCAGTACTTCGCCTCCACTGAATAATTGAACGTTTTGGAGAGCACTTAATAGCTTCGAGTCGTCAATTAGAATCACAACAGCTCCCTCAGGTTTCGTATTAAGGTCCGAAGTTAAGTAACTTATATGGGCAATAGACTGATGGATGCTGCCATTTAACCCTCTGTAAACGAGTGGAACAAAACTTGGCTTTTTACTCGAAGTCATCATGGTCTGCCAGTCATTATAGCTGAAATCAGGATTATTGTGGACATCCTCATACACTTCCTTACCGCTGCGAACAAACCCTGGCATTAGACCGATATCATCCGGCGAGTAATAGACATAGAAGTCAGTAATTTGTGGATAAAAGGTTTTATACATCTTAAAATCCATCGCTATCTGGTACAAGGAATACTGGTAGCTATCCTGCCCCCGTATGTTCGTAAACATGAGTTCTTGAAGTTTCGTATTCCAGGTAACCTCTGTATTCAGCCTTAAAACACTTTCTAATTCATTGTCAATGACTTCACGGACTTGCTTTAATAATGCATCATTAGCCCTATGAATTTCTTCTTCCAAAGCTGCGCTTGATTCGCGATAAACAAAAATACCCATTACAATCGGCAGAAGTAAAATGGCCACGTATGAAAAAAGCCAGGTTATGATAACGCTTCTTCTTTTCCTCCAAATACTAGTCAACACGGTGTATTCCCCCAGATGCTTATGCGAGTTTATCCCAAAAAAGAGAGGATGTATATTCATGGTACACCAACTGTTCTTGGTTTGAAAAGATATTCGTTGGTCAATAATAGGAATATAAATGATCCCCTTAGTAATTTAATAACGCTTGATACTGAATCCACCGATTAAGGAACATATTTGTGTTAAGCAAAAGATTCGACACACAGAAAAGGTGCTTAACATTAACAGCTCAAGTTAATGTTAAGCACCAGTATTCTTGTTACAATAGTCTTATTGCTGTTACTATCCCTAACAGGCTGCTTTTGGACTAAAGCCTATTTTCTTCGCATCAACACAAAATTTTGGATCATTTCCCCACTCAGCTGCTCCGGCGAACGATCGATTAGCCAGTTCTGACCGAACATTTGAAACACTTTAATCGTTGGAAAGTCACTCCAGAAACCGACAAACTCATCCGTCAACTCTACTTTGTCGACCACATGCCGGTTCATCTCCGTAAGATTGTCCAAGAGAATCGATTTCGCGGTCGAATCGCTGAGCCAATCGCTGAGCAAACTAAATTTATGCAGTGTCATTTCCTCACAACATGCGTTGATATGAGACTTTTTGCATGTTCAGCATACCAAAAATGCATTCCCTACACAGATCTCCTTAGAAATTAACGGATTTCTTACCCTTTGACTGCACCTGTCGTTAAGCTGCGCTCTACCTGGGAACTCATAAGTAAATACAGAATGATCGTAGGCAGGGTTGACATGAACAGTCCTGCTCCGATGGGTCCCCAAGAAGTTGAGTGTTGCCCCGACAACGACATGATCCCAACCGTCAAAGTCTTAAGGTTGTCACTGCTGATAAACGTAATGGCGAACATTAATTCGTTCCATGAGGACAAGTACGTAAATATGGACACGGTTGCGATTGCCGGCGCCACCAGCGGCATCATGATCAAAGCAAATGTCCGATAGATTCCGCTGCCGTCAATAAAGGCGGACTCTTCAAGCTCTCGGGGAAGCGTAACGAAAAAATTAACGATGACAATTATCGCAAGAGACAATCCGAACCCGGTATAAGGAAGGATCAACGCTAGTCGGGTGTCCAGAAGACCCGTATTTTTCAGAATAAGAAATATAGGAAGCAAGGCTGCATGAATAGGAATCATAAGCCCAATCATAAAAACCATCAGTGTCACTTTACTGAGTTTCCATTTCAACCTTGACAATGAATAGGCGGCCATAGTCGCCAAGATGGCGGTAAGTACCATCGTAGCAAATGTGACAATTAAACTATTGACAAAATATAGACTTAGTTTGCCGCCTGTAAACAAGGAACTATAATTCTCCCAATGCCATACCTTCGGAAAACCGATTACGTTTCCGCTGAATATATCTGCGTTATCTTTGAAAGAAAAAAGAAAGAGCCATACCAAAGGAAATATTTGAATAACAGCAAATAATATGAGAAAAAACTGCATGATCAAGGTGCTGATCCTGATTCCGCTTTTTCGTCGTGAAGCAATCGTTGCCTGTTGCACAGTCATTTTTAGGCCTCCAAACGAAAGTAATGGTCTAGAGTCTGTTCGACGAAACATCCGACGAAAAGACTCCCTAGTCCGTTTTAAACATTTTTTGAATCATAACCGTAAACAATAAACACTCTAGAATGATGATGATCGCAAGTGAGCTACCGTATCCGTATTGATATTGCTTAAAAATATTGCTGAACATCCATGTACTTGGTACTTCAGTAGCATGCATAGGGCCGCCGTTCGTCAACACATATATGAAATCAAACGTTTTTAATGACCCAATAACGGCAAAGATAGTCGATAATTTCAACATCGGTTTAATTAGCGGAATGGTAATATATATGGAGGATTTCACCCCCGTTGCTCCATCTATCCGCGCAGCTTCATAAAGATCCTCCGTTATGGACTTTGCCGATGCAAACAGAAGGAGCATATGATAACCGATATATTGCCAAACAATAGGTAAGAAGGCGGCAAGTAATGCGGTCTTCTCGCTGCCTAGCCATTCACCCTGCCAGGATTCCAAACCTAATCTCTCCAAAAACGCATTCAGAAGGCCAAAAGAAGGATGATAAATCTTCATCCAGAGTTGCCCGATTACAACCGTGGACATGACAACAGGGATAAAATATACGGTACGATAGAAACGGTTACCTTTCACGTAACCAGCCAGAATGAGCGCTAAGACTAGCGAGATCGGAAGCTGTACAAACACGGAGAGGATAGCAAGCACAATGGAATTCCATAACGACTGCCTGAAAATATCATCATCACGAAACATGGTTACGTAATTCTCGAGACCGACGAATACGCCCTTTCCTACGCCGTCCCAATCCAGCAGGCTATAGTAGAAGGAGATAAAAACAGGTAGCAGCACAATGACTGCGTACCACAATAATGCCGGCAATGTAAAAAACAATATCGCTTTCTTGTTACTTAAAACGCGATCCATGATAAGATCCTCCTTGAGGGAAAGGAGGAGAGCGATATACTCCCCTCCTCACGGATATGGTTATCTCTCTAACGCCTGCATTTGAACTCCAAATTCTTGAGGAGTTATTTTGTTTGCCAAAAGCTTCGCCACAAGGTTCATATGCGTTTCCCCTTGTTTGCCTCCCAGGTACAAATCATACAAGGGTACAACACCGGTAGATTTATTGAAAGACGCTAGAACATCTTTTAGTACCGGGTCGATTTTAGACTCGTCGACCTTCGTTTTCCAAGTAGGCAATCCAGCCCCCGCTTTGTAACCTTCGCTTGAGAGATTTTCAGTCAAATACTTCAAGAATTGAACGGATTGTTCCGGATACTTGGTTTTTGAGCTTACCATGAACGTGTCGAGCACGCCGCCAATCCATTCATTTTCATTCCCTGCGGCTCCTTCAATGACAGGAAATTTCATAACCTTAACTTTGGCTTTAACATCTGGAGCAGCGTCCAATGATTTTGCAAACCAGCTGCCATTGTAGTACATCGGTATTTTACCTGCCAGAAACACCGCTTCCGACTCATCCCTAGATAAACCCATATAGCCTTTCATAAAGGCATCCTCTTTCGCTAGTTTCTGAAGCTTCTCTGCAGCTTTTGTAAATGCAGCATCTTCAAATGATGCTTTGCCTCTCAATGCATCGAGATTCAGCTTTGTTCCACCTTCACGCAGTGCGATTACGTTTTGGTAAAACTCGCTTGTCCAGAGATCCTTGCCACCTACCGCCATCGGATCGATTCCTTTGGCACGGAAAGCTTTTACAACCTCGAGGAGCTCGGTATATGTTGTCGGTACTTTAATATTGTTCTTGTCGAACAGTTCTTGATTGACGAAAAAAGTTCCGAGCCACATTGTATACGGCAAGCCGTAAACTTTACTGTTATATGTTAAATTGTCCAGCGAACCGGCTGTAAGTTTGTCCTTTGTTCCGTCGTTCAGGTATTCGTCCAGAGCAAGAACCTTTCCGCCATCAACAAATGGCTTCGAGAAGCCCGCGCCATAACTAAAGAAAATATCCGGAAGTCCATCAGCCGCTGCTGCCGTTTGTACTTTCGTTTTATAAGCATCGTTCTCAGCGGACTCTACTTCCACTTGAATATCAGGGTGGTCTTTGTTCCATTTTTCTACTAGCTCATCCCGTATGGGTTTGAAATCTCCTGAAGGCCAAATGGTCCAGAGCTTCAGCTTGACTTTCTTCGCCGTTGCCGAAGACTGCCCCTCATTCCCAGACCCATTGCTAGTGTTGTCATTTGAATCTTTGTTGCCGCTTGAGCATGCAGTTGCAGAAAGCATTAGGAGTAATGCCAATACCAGGACCCAAAATCTTTTCATTTCACAGATTCCCCCTTAGATTAACTTGCACCTTTATATTTGCCTTCGCAGTTAAGCGTAGTCGCCAGGCTGCGTCTTGCTCTGCATTGCAACTCCAAAGTCGGTGTAGATACGACGGGTCAAGTCGATGCCCCGCCCGCCCGCGATGCGATACGCGAGGATCTGGAAGGGTACGACGAGCGCGAGGGGTGCTTGGTATTCGTCCAATGACACGGACAGCCCAAGCGTCCGTTCGTCGTTTCCTTTGCCTAGCCTTATGGTGTACGTATACGGTGTGATGCGGGATTCATACGCTATCAACGCCTCGAGCCGTTGCTTGACCGGGCTCTCCGTCTCCAAGAAAAAGATGCGGTGCTCCGCATTGACTTCCAGGTACGGGCCGTGCATGAATGCCTCTAGTTCGATCCCTTGCGTCGGCAGTCGGACCGTTTCCGAGAATTTCGTCTCGATCTCCTTCGTCGTGCCAACTGCCGGTCCATTGCCGATCAACGTGAACCGGGGAGCTCCCACGAACTCCTCCTTATAGCGCTCGTAGAAATTCTCCGTTGCCGATATGATGTCGGGCAGAGCCGCGCCGAACTTCCGAAATGCCTCGAGCTCCCTGCTTACTTGGTCGCGCGAAGCGATCCCTTTGCGTTCCGCAAAGCGGAGTCCAGCGAGCATGAAGGTGAGCACCGTCGCAGTAAACCCCTTGGTCACGTACCCGACCCGTTCTATGCCGCAGCCGATGTCCGTCGTCGCGTCCGCCGCCTCAGAGATCGCGCTGGTCGTATTGCTTGCCATTGCGATCGTCCTGATGTCGGATTCCTGGCGTACGCGGGCCAAAGCGCCGATCGTCGACGTGCTCTGGCCGCTCTGCGAGATGCCGATGGCAAGATCAACATGCGGGGAGATACGCTCATAATGTGTAAAATGAAACGGCTCTTTGATTTCCATCCGGACATCCGCCCACTTCTCGACATAATACTTAGCGCTTAAAGCAGCGTTATAGCTCGATCCAGTCGCGAATACGAGCCAGTCAGACGTACCGAGCGCGATGTCCACGAATTCCTCCACGTTGCCCGGAAAGCGCGAGAGGATCGATTGGACCATCTCCGACTGTTCCAGAACGTATGTCATCATTGTAGGCTTCATATTCGATAGGCCTCCTCCCCGGTTATGCCGATCGCTTGCATGCCTGCCAATGCCGCACCGACAAGTCCGGACTCCGGCAGCTTCGTCTTCACAAGAGACCTGGCAACGAACCGCATCGTTTTCGGATTCAAATACGATTTGACTCTGCCGACAAAATAATCACTCTTCGTGACGCCGCCTCCTAGAACGATCGTATCGGGATCGCTGACGCGCACGAGGTTCATGACAAGCGCCGCCGTGGCGCTGGCCGCTTCTTCGCAGACTCGCACGCAGAGCTCGTCTCCGCTGACAGCCGCAGCGAAAATGGCTTGCGCAGCGACGCGTTCGCCGTCGCGAACGGCAAGAGCCGAATTCGGATATTGGCTTCTCAGCGCCAGTACTCTCTCATGAAAACCGAGACCCGAAGCGATCCGTTCGACGCACCCTTTGCGCCCGCAGCCGCAAACCACATCGCTATGCAGATCGACAACCACATGGCCGACTTCTCCCGAATTTAAGCTCGCGCCGTTCACGTAATGCCCATCCACAATAAATCCTGCTGCGATTCCGGTGCCGATATTCAAGTAGATGAAATTGTCGGACTGTTTTCCCCATCCGAACCGTTGCTCCGCCTTCGTCGCACAAGCGACGTCGTTGTCGATGCCGCAACGGATTCCGAACGTTGATTCGATGATCGCCGTAACGTCGGTTGCTTCGGATTTTCCCGGTTCGATCTCTAGCCAGATACCTCGCATCCCATCGACCCGGCCGACGACCCCAATGCCAATTGCCAGCGGCTCCGACTGAGATGGAGAGGTCTTCTTAAAGTCAGCTATCGCATCGATAATATTCTGCAGTGCGATTACTTGGCTCGTCGTATCGCTTGGATAGGATTTCGTTCGAATGACCTCTCCCTCTACCGTGACCTCCCCTAAAAGAATGCTGGTACCTCCCAGATCGACCGCAATGACCGATCCTGAAAACTGTTTATTCATTGAATACATCCCCCACCAATTTGGTAACGTTACCAAATTTGATTATGTGAACCGCTTACAAGTGAAAGATTATCAGGTGACAACAACGCTGTCAACCTATATTTTACTGACAATATAAAGCCACCACCCATTCTTATTGCTAATCTCAATAATTAAAGATATTTTGGTATCGTTACCAAATATCTATTGCATCGCTCGATAAGTTGCGATAAAATCTAACTAGTAGCAAGGTTCGCAAAAGGATGTGTCATATTGAAGAGTAAGATTACTATTACAGAGATCGCCCAAAAAAGCGGCGTATCCGTATCCACCGTATCGCGCGTGCTGAACAATAGCCCCTCCGTTTCCCAGAAGAAGCGAGAGCGTATCCAACAGGTTATCGACGAGTACAACTACACGCCCAGTGTATTCGCCAGGGGTATGATCAATCAAACGACAAAAAACATCGGTGTTATTCTACCTGATATTACGAATCCTTATTTCGCCTCGTTATTTCTTCAGATTGAGAGTTTCGCCTTGAAACACATGTACGCTACGCTCATGTTTAACACGATGTTCTCTCGCGACTCAAAGCGCTTCGACACGCACTTATCAGAAGAGGATTACTTCAAAATCATTCTCGAGAAGCAAGTGGATGGCGTACTGATTCTAGGCGGCCAAATTGATAAAGAGGATATCCCGGATTCATTCATTCTCGCCCTTAACCAGCTTCGCCGTCACGTACCAGTCGTTATCGTCGGCAGTAGAATAGAAGGATGCGAATGCCTGTTCGTCGAGCGGAATCTCAAGCAGGGCGTAACGTCCATTGTGAATCACTTCATCGCGCTCGGCCACGACAGGATTGGCTTCATCGGAGGAGAACCCGGCATTCGCGTCACCTCTTCACGGATCGAGGCGTTCTCACAGGCGATGAAGTCGCTCGGACAAACTGTCTACGACCCTTACATCGTGACCTCGGACTATTACGCGCCGGACGGCTACGCCGCGATGATCCAATTGCTCGATGCCACCTCTGACAGGCTGCCATCGGCAGTCATCGCCCATAACGATATGGTAGCGCTCGGCGCAGTACGCGCCATGAAAGATCGCGGGCTGCACTGCCCCGAGCAGATCGCCATCGCGAGCTGCGATCAATTTCCGCTGAGCGAATACAGTATTCCGCGTCTGACTTCGATGGATCAGCATAACGAGTATTTGGGGCGAATGGCTGTGCTGCAGCTGATCAGTGCGATTAATGGCTCCGACGAGACGATTACTATCAATCACTCTCCCGAGCTCGTGGTCCGCGAATCGTGCGGCGCCACGTTCAAATCCCGTTAAGAAAGCCCCCTCTCTGAAGTTTAAAGACCAACAGTATACTATTATCAATTATGATTAAAAAGGAAGAGGATGCCGTTCGGCATCCTCTTTTCATATTGAATATATTTGACTCAAATGCTCGTCAAGGAATTGCTCGTCGATCGAAAAAACTTCTACGAGTGGGACAAGCAGAAAGTATGATGCCGGATCGACGAGCAGGATCACCAGCAACAACAACGGGGAAATTTTCTAAACCGGGATGAGTCTCCTTTTCAACGCTTGTGTAGAACGATTGACAGTCCGCAATGAAAATCGTCCGTTCCTTTGCCAACATAATCAGCTCCTATATAAGAACATTCGTTTGCGTCTCTATATATCAACGACGTATTGGTTATGCAAGCAGAAATTTTTCATTGAATAAATCAAAAAAACAATAAAACCGGAACACCTAATTCGGAGTACCGGTCTTATAAACACTAAATAACTTCATTCAACCGCCCATCCCGAAACCGCACAATCCGCTTCGCCTGCTGGGCAATCAATAAGTCATGCGTAATCAAAATAATCGTCCGACCTTGTGCATGTAATCTCTTTAAAATGTTTAAAATCTCCGCACCTGTCTTCGAATCCAGCGCTCCCGTAGGTTCATCCGCCAAAATGATCGGAGGATCTCCTGCCAACGTTCGTGCAATAGCAACACGCTGCTGCTGCCCGCCAGATAACTCTGATGGAAAATGCTTCTTGCGATCCAACAAGTCCACCTCTTCCAGTGCATGTAAAACCAGTGGCTCTCTTTCCTTTTTCGTCATTCCCCGATAAATCAAAGGCAACTCCACATTCTCATAGGCACTTAATCTCGGGAGCAAGTTAAAACTCTGAAAAACAAA
>NZ_WHOA01000116.1 GCF_013141715.1 Paenibacillus phytorum
CCATTGCAATTTGAACAGTTGTACTACGAGAGTGTAGCTTAGCTAAGTGGTGTCCACTTTCTTGACAGAAGAGCAAAATCATCATTACAGCGCGGAGTTCGGACTCATTTGCTATCTTATTTGGAGAGAAATCATATGCGTACTCACACGGCAAAAAAGCCGCCCGCATAGCGAGCAGCTTCCTCCAATTCATTTTTAGCTCGTTGCAGTTGGTGTTGTTGTATTCGCAGACGGTGTGCCTGCTGGACGCTTACGATCAGTGCCTTTTTGCTCAACATGCTTCTTAATGGAATCCGTCATTCCGTCTTTGATTTTGCTAACGAGATCATCTTCACTGATGCCTTTAGCTGTAGCAACATCCAAGATCGATTTACCCGCTTCCAGTTCTGTTCTCAGCTCATCTTGCGTGATGCCCAGAATTTGTGTCAACACTTCAGGGTTCCCGAATAGCCCACCACCTGGGCCGCCATGACCGCCGCCTCTTCCATCCCGACCGCCCTCAGGACGCGTGCTTTGCACTTGTTTCGTCAATCGGTCAGACAAGCCCGACAACATTTGGTCTGCTTGCGCTTGCGTTAGTTTACCAGCTGTAACTTCAGCGTTGATAGAAGTGGTTTCTGCTGCAACTAGCTTAGCTACATAGTCTGCTTCCGTTAAACCTTTTTCAACTGCAAAAGCCGATAATGTTTTGCCAGCTTTCAACGCATCCTGCACAACACTTTGCTCCACGCTAAGAATTGTTGCTGTTTGCTCTACCAGATTGCCACCGTGACCTTTGCCCATGCCACCGTGACCTTTGCCCATGCCACCGCGACCGCCTTCTCCGCCAGGGAATCCGCCTTTGAACCCGTTCGCTTCAATACGCTTCGTCAATTGATCAGTTAGACCTTTAAGAATCGTGTCTGCTTGCGCTTGTGTTATTTTGCCCGCTGTTACATCAGCTGTAATCGAAGCGGTCTCTGCTGCGACTAGCTTTTGCAAAAAGTCTGCTTTCGCAAGTCCTTTTTCCTCTGCAAATGCAGCCAATGTTTTGTCCGCTTTCAAAGCGTCTTGTACGACGCTTTCCTCAACGCCCAGGATTGTCGCTGTTTCTTTAACCACATTTACACCCTTGAAGCCACCGCGATCTCCGAAATCTCCACGACCTTTGCCTCCTGGTCCTGCATTTTGAGTTGATGTGCTCGTTGACGTGCCTGTTACCGTATCTGCAAATGCTTGATTATGTAAGGCTCCAACAAAACCAACTCCGAGTACAAAAGAAGCTACCAATGAACCTGTAAGAATTTTTCTGCCGATGTTTTTCATAATTTGTTTCCACCTTTTTCTTTATATTTTTTGTTTCTTCCTTACAAAACCAAGTATAGACGCCTAACCTGAATCTCATCTGAGTGTAAACTGAAGATTGGTTGAGAGATTTCTGAGGATTGGCTGAAGAGGAAAACACCTATAAGGCGGCTCGCAGATGTAGTTTGGCTTGGTATCATCGAGCAGCTAACTTCGCTTACCCCGAAACCAAATAAGAGTCTCTGGAGACTCTTATCCCCCACCATTAGCCACCTTTTAGCGAAATAGAAGCTTCTGGAGGCTCTTATTTGCGCGGAATAATCCACACACGCTGTGTTCGGCACCAAATAAGAGTCTCTGGAGACTCTTATTTCCCACCATTAGCCACCTTTTAGCAAAATAGAAGCTTCTGGAGGCTCTTATTTGCGCGGAATAATCCACACACTCCGTGTTCGGCACCAAATAAGAGTCTCTGGAGACTCTTATTTCCCACCATTATCCACCTTTTGGCGAAATAGAAGCTTCTGGGGGCTCTTATTTGCGCGGAATAATCCACACTCGCCGTGTTCAGCACCAAATAAGAGTCTCTGGAGACTCCTATTTCCCACCATTAGCCACTTTTTGGCGAAATAGAAGCTTCTGAAGGCTCTTATTTGCGCGGAATAATCCACACACGCCGTGTTCAGCTCCAAATAAGAGTCACTGGAGACTCCTATTTCCCACCATTAGCCTCTTTCTGTAGAAATAGAAGCTTCTGAAGACCATAATTCTTAACTGCGTGAGCATTACTCCAGCTAAAAACATCCTATAAAAAAAGCCCCACCCCGACATCAAGTCGAGATAAGGCCCCTCTCATTCTATGGAAGCAGCAGCACTTTAAATGTACTGCCTTCACCTACAGTGCTATGAACCTCAATCGTTCCCCCATGCAGCTCCACAATGGAACGGGTAATGGATAATCCCAAACCTGCACCACCGCTCCTTCTCGCCCTTGAGGAATCGATACGGTAGAACCGATCAAACAAATGTGGGAGATGTTCAGGTGCAATACCTGGCCCATTGTCATGAACAGCTATTTCCACACCTGCGTCTGTCTTTGCTAACGAAAGCCCTAGTTCACCGGTCAACGGATGCGTATGCTGAACTGCGTTGTGAAACAAGTTGAGTATGACCTGCTTAATTTTATCTGGATCATACAGACAACGGATCTGGGACTCCAGTGTAAAAGTAACTTTTCTGTCTCCTGCCAGTAGACGAAGCTGGGGCTCCATCTCATGCAGCATCTCATCGAGCAGCCCTTCCGATTTCTGAAAAGATGGCGTGCGATCTAACCGAGCAAGCAGCAGGAGGTCTTCAACTAGCTTATTAATACGCACGGATTCGCCGTGCATGCTCTTCAGCGCCTTCAGCAGTTGCTCCGGTTGTTGATACGCTCCGCGAAGCAGCACTTCCAGAAAGCCATGAATGGAGGTCAGCGGTGTACGAAGCTCGTGCGAGGCATCCGCAGCGAAGCGGCGCATTTGCTCTTTTGCCTCTTTTTCCGCCTCAAAAGAAAACTCCAATCGCTCTAGCATACTATTGAAAGAAGTCGATAACCGGTCAATCTCCACCTGCCCCTGATGCGCAGGGAACCGCTCACCCAGATTACCTGAATCGATTTGTTTCACCGTATCCACCATATTAGAAAGTGGCACCAACGTCCGCCTTAACACGGGCAGAAATCCAAGCAGCCCTACAACCAATGCTGTCATGGACAATAGTAGAAAGGTGAACAACTGACGGAGCAGCAAATCTTTGATCGGTGCTGTGCTCGTACTCGCCTGAATAAGTCCTTGTACGCCTTGGGATCTCTCACGAATTTGATGAAAGACAATCAACTGTTCATTGCCATCCTTATCCTTCACGATTCGGTAGATCAGCTTCTCTTTCGATTTCAATACTTCCTGATATTCTTCCTTCGTTAGCTGCAGAGGGGATGTTACATTTTCTGAAGACAACTGCTTGTAAGTCCCTTCACTATCGATCAAAGCAATGGATAAATCAGGAACGAAAATTCGGGGAAACTCTCCTCCCGTATTGTCCGAACGGTTACCACCGTTAATGTCTCGTCTGGACATAAAAGGATTCTGGCCGCGATCCGGAGATTCCCCTGCTCGCTGCCACGTATTGGGAGGTAACGTCGCAAGCTGGTTGCGAATCGTTTCCGCCTTGTTCTTATACAGAAATTGCTGCATGAAAATATATTGGAATACACCAATCAGCAGCAACAACACAGACATCACCAATAAAGACCGCGAGAGTAACTGGAATTTCAGCGAACCGGTAACAAAATGCTCGGCAAACCGGCCCCGCCTTTTCATGTTAAATCCATCCGATACCCGGCGCCGCGAATCGTGCGGATCAGCTTATGTTCTTTATCGCCTAGCTTATCGCGTAAGGAGCGAATGTACACCTCGACGATGTTCTCTTCGCCACCGAAGTCATAGCCCCATACTTTATCAAGAATCATCGATTTGCTTAACACAAGTCCGTGGTTAATCGACATAAATTTGAGCAGTTCGTATTCCGTTGGGGATAGCTCCAAAACCTTATCATTCAAGCTAATCTCTTTACGTCGATCATCCATGCGAAGCGGTCCAATGATCACTTCACCGAACAAGTTCGGGAAATGATTGCGAATTCGCGCATAGATACGGGCAAGCAACTCCTCAAAGCTGAACGGCTTAATCATATAATCATCGGCCCCAAGCGTAAGTCCCTTGACCCTGTCATCGACTTCATCCTTAGCCGTCAGCATGATAACTGCGACATTTTCTGTCTTCTTAATCATTCGACAAACTTCGAATCCGTCCATCCCCGGCATCATCACATCCAGAATAGCGATATGCGGCTGAAACTTATTGCATGCTGTGATCGCACTAATCCCGTCCTGTGCCGTCATCACTTCAAACCCTTCATTCGTCAAACCTAACTCCAGAAATTCTAGAATATGAGGCTCATCATCGACAAGCAGAATTTTGATACCTTTTAATTGGCGCATAGTTTTAATCCCCCCGAAGTTCATTGTACACGTTTTCTACAGTCAGTATCCCATATCCTCCCTAAAAGCAATCTGAGCGGTTGCTGAAAGGTTGCTGAATGTTCGACTTCCAAACGAATAAGCCGGACCCTGAGCGGACCCGACTTTTTATCCACGCCTATTCGTTACACAACTCGCTTGCGCAGCTTCTCCTTCCCCAATTCTTTTTGCAAAAGAATATCCAGATACGCCAGCAGTTGCGGGCGAAGCTCCTCTCTTTGAAGCCCCAGCTCCACAATCGCCTTCATATAACCGAATTTATCCCCAATATCGTAGCGATCTCCCTTGAGTTCAAGCGCCATCAGCCCTTCCTGCAGACACATCTTGCGCAGAGCGTCCGTCAGCTGATACTCGTTCCCCGCTCCTCGTTCAATTGTTTGCAGCACTTCGAATATAGATGGTTTCAAAATATACCTGCCCATAATCGCCATGTTCGATGGCGCTTTAGTCGGTGAAGGCTTTTCCACCAAGTCGCTAACATGGTACGTACGATTATGTTGGGCGTCTGCCGCGATAATTCCGTATTTGCTCACGTCAGCTTGCGGAACTTGCTGCACACCGACAACCTGCTTGTTCGTTGCTTCAAAAACCTGCATCATCTCCAGCAAAGCGGAAGTCTCGGAATGCATAATGTCATCCCCAAGCAGTACAGCGAAAGGTTCGTCCCCGATAAAAGGCTCGGCACAAAGAATGGCATGACCCAGCCCAAGCGGCTCCTTTTGGCGAATATAATGGATATTAGCCATGTTCGAAATGCTTTGAATTTCGCTCAGCAGCTCCAACTTCTCTTTCTCAAAAAGCGTCTGCTCCAGTTCGACCGACTTATCAAAATGGTCTTCAATGGACTTTTTATTGCGACCTGTAACGATCAAGATGCTTTCAATTCCGGCCTGTACAGCCTCTTCGACAATATATTGGATGGCCGGCTTATCAACAATGGGCAGCATTTCTTTTGGCTGTGCTTTCGTTGCTGGTAATATTCTTGTACCAAGACCTGCTGCTGGTATGACGGCTTTTTTAATTTTCATCTTATACCACTCCTTTTTCCATTGTTATTGAAGGTGTGAATACCCACTTGCGGCTTCCTATATAGTTGAAAACAACACCTGATCCTGTCGCAGCGAGCTTACTAATCCAAAGAGGCCAACCCAGATGCTCAGCAAAACTGATTAGCAACCCCGAAGTCATCAGCATCAAAACGGCGCTCAGGCTTATGAACTTAAGAAATTGGTGCTTGTTATCACCGCTCGCCTGAAAGGTCCACGACCGATTCATGAAATAGCTGTTCAGCACCCCGCTTGTAAACGAAATTCCCTGTGCCAGCAGATGCGGCCAACCCCAGAGGGTGAGGAGCGTAAACACAGCGAAATCAATGCTTGTATTCACCGCTCCAACCAGCCCGTACTTCATCCATTGCATCACGAGTCTGTTCATACGATTCTCTTGATTCTTCGTTCTTTTTTCTTCATGCCGTGACAATCGCGAACGATATATAAAGGGCGGCCTTTGGATTCATCGTAAATGCGTCCAATGTATTCACCGACTAGGCCAAGAATGATCAGGATAAAGCCGCTGAAGAAGAGCTGCATAATGGCAATTCCGTTCCAGCCAGCCACAGTGCTTACTGTGAATAGTTTGAGATAAATGATGACCATTAAGTAAGCTAGACCTGAAACAGAAAGCGCACCTCCGAGATAGGTAGCCAACTTTAATGGTTTGATCGAAAAAGAAGTAATACCGTCCATGGACAGCTTGAGCATTTTCTTTAATGGGTACTTGGTTTCCCCAGCAGCGCGCTCATCTCGCACATATTCGACGGCTGTTTGGCGAAAACCGACCCAGGAAACAAGGCCGCGGACGAAGCGGTTTTTCTCCGTTAACCGGCTCATTTCGTCGCAAACCTTGCGGTCCATGAGGCGGAAATCGCCTGTATCCACAGGGATGACAATATCCGTAGACGCCTGCAAGATGCGGTAGAACAAATGCGCCGTCTGCTTCTTGAAGAAGGTCTCACCCTTGCGCTCTGTACGCTTGGCGTAGACTACGTCATAGCCTTCTTTCCACTTCGCAATCATCTCCGGAATGAGCTCGGGCGGATCTTGGAGATCGGCGTCAATGACGACAACCGCATCTCCACTTGCATAATCCATACCCGCTGTAATCGCGATTTGATGACCGAAGTTCCGGGAGAAATTAATGAGTTTAACGCGTTCGTCTTTTGCACTGAAGCCTTGGATGATCGCGGCTGAATTGTCGCGACTTCCATCGTTGACGAACACCAGCTCATATGAAGCGTCGGTTCGGTTCATCACTTGCTTCAAGTGCTGGTATGTTTCTTGAATAACAGCTTCTTCATTGAACACAGGAATGACAACAGAATATCGTACATACTCAGTCATAGTGTTTCCTCCTTCATTTTTGCTTGAATTATAGGGAATCAACATTGATTTCGTAGAGCGTTCCGGAGCCATTCATACCACCACCCATAGGTCTGTCTTGTCCGTACCGACCATCTTGACCATCTCGGCTGTCACTCATGCCACCATCTGTTTGCTGAGTTTGGGCTTGCCCATCTTGCGTTGAGACTTGATCTTGCTCACCTTGCTGTGTTTGAGCAGTCTCCGACTGGTACTCACTCTTCGGAACCTCGGTACTGTGCTCTTTGATCCAAGTCGTTAATTCCGAGCTGGTACCGCCGCCGCCACCAAAACCGCCAGAAGAAATCAGGAAGTATTTAATTTCTTTGTTTTGAACCATTTCTTTCAGCTTATCTACCGTGAGAATCGGGTCAGAGCCTGAGAATCCGCCCATCGCCATCACCGCTTTGCCGGTTTTTATAATATAAGAAGAAGCTTCTGTCGCTCTAGAGACAGCGAACAAATATGTCTCCCCTGTGTTGTTATTGGTCACGTAATCTAACAATTTCGTATTTACTTCGCTCGATCCCCCCATGCGGGAACCGCCCATTCCTGAGCTTTGCTTCAAACTCGGTCCAGCTTCAGGAAGCATGCTGTTTCCACCATAAAGGAGCGGTGTCGCAGTCCAATACAGCGGCGCTGCAAGCAAGGTCAACAATCCGAGAATAGCTGCCGTATGAGCAAGCTTCTCTTTCTTAGAAGCAAGCACAAGGATCAGCGCTGCAGCCGCTCCGGCAGCGCCTACACCAATTGCCCATCCAGCGCCAATTTGGCCATTATATGGCGTGATAATGTACAGTTCGAAGGCTGTCGTCACCGCGATTGCTGCGGGTAACAGCCACATTTTCCAACCGGATCTCTCCCGGTAAAGGTTCCAAAGCTCGGTCCAACCAGCTCCCACCAAAGCCGAGATTGGCGCGGCCAACATAATCAAATAGTACTGATGGAAAAAGCCTGCAACACTGAAGAACGCCGCTGCTGGGAGCAGCCATGCTAACCAGAATAAAGTTTCAAACTGTTTGGCAGTCATCGGTTTTTTTCTGCGAATCCCTACTAATAGCGCGAGAACGCCAAAAGCTGCGAAAGGAATGAGCCAACTAATTTGACCGGAAAGTGCCGATTGGAACAATCGCAGAGGCCCTGCCGTTCCGGTATTGAATGCACCACCGCCACCGGCTTTACCACTTGGAGCCCCGCCCTGTCCACCGCCATCTGGGAAGCCTCCGGGACCGCCTTGACCGTCCTGAATCACACCGGAACCATCCGTTCTGCTGCCATCTTGAGTTACATTATCGTCACTTGCAGCATTCGTTCCGTCTTGTGTGCCGCCGTCTCCTTGCTGCATTTGACCGCCGTCCCGTCTCGCGCCATCTCCGCCCCCACCTGGTCCTTGATTACCCGTCAAACGGGATACACCGTTATAGCCAAAGGCAAGCTCCAGCACAGAGTTCGTCTGACTGCTTCCCATATAAGGACGTTTGTCCGCCGGGATCGAATCTACGATGACTGCCCATGATAACGATAAGGCGATAAGTGCTGCTGAAGCGCCTGTAAGCACCTTTAGCTTGCTTTTCCAATTCACTTTACTTGCAAATAAGTAGAACAAATAGAAAGCAGGAATGACCATGTAGGCTTGAAGCATTTTCATATTAAAAGCCACACCAATCATGCCAAAAGCCGCTACAACCCAACCCCACTTATTGCCGCGAATACCGCGAAACAGCATCCATGTGGCTAGTACAAGCGTGAAAACCAGCATACTGTCCACATTATTCGTACGGCTAACCGCCGCGGCGATCGGGGTACAAACAAAGGCGAGACTGGCCAATCGGGCTGACATTTTGCCAAACGTAGGTTTAATAAGGATGTACATCAACAGCACTGATCCAACACCCGCCAACGCTTGAGGCAAAATCACACTCCAACCATGCACCCCGAATACATACGCGCTTATCGTCTGAATCCAAAATGTCATCGGCGGCTTATCCACCGTCACATATCCGGCCGGATCGAAGGAAGCAAAGAAAAAGTTATGAAAGCTTTGCAGCATACTTGTTACAGCCGCGGTGTAATACCCATTCACTGTGTGGTCCTGCCAAATGTTAAACATGTTCAGAAAACCCGCTAATAATGCTATTGCTACGAGGATATAATCGACTTTTTTGCTTTTTGGTGTATTCATCTTCTCTAGCACTCCCCTTTATCATTTCGGCGATGGGATCGTCATCCGTGTCCCTCGTTTACAGGTACAACTTTACCCACTTCTGCTGAATTCCAGCTGAATGCACACTGAGCGTTTCTTGAAAGCATTCTGAGACATTGCTGAATAAGCCAGATCGCAGCTTTCTAGTTCAGCGCCTGGCTTGATTTTTCAGTAATCTTTCAGCTAATTATCAATTGAATCTCAGTTAACGCTTCTATAATAGGTTCATAAACTTCAGGACACGAAAGAAATGAGGAAAACCTTATGGAGCGTATCACACAGTACTTGCATCCGTTTCATTTACAAACTATGGAGTCTAATATCGAGATGCTGCTCCACTGCGAAGAGAAAGAAAGTACTCTCATTAAGAAGCTGGCTATCGATTGGTTTCGAAGTGTGGAAAAGCGTTTCAGCCCTTATCTCGCCGACAGTGAAATCAGGCTTCTGAATACATTAGCCGGTGAAAATTGTATGGTTTCTACTACGATGTTAGAGGTGCTTTTTCTAGCTGAGGCATATCAAAAAATAACCGCGGGGAACTATAACCCTCTCCTACAAAAAGGGACGTCAATGGGCCCTGGAAAAGCTTCTGCCTCATTAGAGTGGGAAATATATCCGGCTTTGAAATCAATCAAGCTTCCCAGTCATTCAAACATCAATTTAAGAGGGATAGAAAAAAGCTGGTCCATTAAACGGCTAGCTGAATATATGCAGAAGAGCATGTCGCTCGATCAAGGCCTCATCTTAGCCGGAGGGGATATCACGGTATGGGGACGCGACTCTACGAATCTTGACCCTTGGGTCATTGGCATTCAAAACCCTTGGAACGCGAACGCCAAACTGGGCGCCATCGCCATGCCGGAGGGCTCCCTGTCCACTTATAGTCCATTTGAGGATACAACGCCCACCCCAGGCAGCGATATCGTGCAGTGCACCGTTACTGGCCAAGATATGGTTGAGTGCCAAGTGTGGGCAAGAACACTGTGTACACTCGGCATCGAAGAAGGGCTTGCACTGCTTGCCGAACGTACCTCCGTTTGCGAAGCTGTTATGCTTTCGACTAAGCAGGAGCTGCATTACTTTGGAAGAGAAGCTTCTCTTCATAGAAGATGGCTGGATATGCACATTGACCATTATCACTTTCAGGACATGGTGTCCTGAGGTATTACGATTAAACACAGGCCTGAGCCAATACTTTTCCGATTCAGCCATTTATCCACATTCAGTCGCCCCTTATCCACAGAACCCTTACAATTTATTCACAAAATAATCTGTTTTATCAACATGTTATCCACAACCTGTGTGCATCTTTATTTTATTCTTGTTATAACCCATATTTGATGGTGAGAAATATGCGATGTAGGGGCAATTGGCGGCGGTTCCGCTGCCACGAGTATGTATAGCGCAAAAGTGCTTTTAGTGGATAAAGGGGACAACGTGGATGGGAAGCTAGGCATATCTGGGGAGCAGCAGTTGCAACGTTACGAACAACAAAGAGCTCCAACATCCGTTATGACAACATAGAGGGTCATAATAAATGTTCGAGCATATCAGTTCGTTATATCCGCAATCAACGCATCAATTGAAAATACATTTCATTTAAACCTTTAAACACTCTGCTTCTACTGATATTAAATATTCCTTTACAGCCTTAACGGCATCTTTGATCGTATTTGCTTTAATATTAATTATTTCTTGTTCGTATTTATTCATAGCATGTTCATAGCGTGGATCATAGTAGTGCTCTAACAAGAGGCAAACAGCATGCTCAAATTGTTCTTCCTTAAGAGCTATTTCGATACTTTTGGCGATCGGGGTGTGGATTCGATCCTTTATATGACTATAAGCTTGAAGCAATTCTTGCTTGTTTTCCCAAGGTCGGTAATCCTCAATAATATGACGAGCACGTTCATCAATTGGCATTTCAATAAAAAGTTGTGTACCGGAATCCTTTTTGCTAACAATGAACTCAGGAATGACTGCTTTTCCAATTCGTTTGCTTTCTCCCTCTATCAGAATATAGGGTGCATCCTCCATTTTCAGAAGGTTAGTGAGAAGAAGTGCTTCGAATGTTTTCTGATTGTTTGCTTGAAGCCCGACATGACCGAAAATGGATCCCCGATGCCCAGCCATTGCTTCTAAGTCCAAAACCGGGTATCCATCTCTCTGGAGGTGCCTTAGAATAGCAGTTTTTCCAGCTCCGGTATTACCAGAAATTACACATACCCGAGGTTTGAAATCCATCTTCTCCAGTGTATCGACTACCCATTTACGATAGGCACGAAAGCCTCCTGTTAAGCGATAAGTCCGGATGCCCATTAACGATAGAACTGTCGCAGTCGTTTTACTACGCATTCCGCCGCGCCAACAGAAAACCGCCTTTTTCTCCTTAATCTGCTCAAAAGTCTTTACAAAAGCCGGCAATTTTGCCGACACGATTTCAAGCCCTCTATCCTTGGCGACCTGAACACTAACTTGCTTATAGTTGGTACCAATTTCTGCACGTTCGACATCATCAAATAATGGGATATTAAGGCTTCCTGGAATTGTAGAGTCCTGATACTCCGAGGGTGAACGAACGTCTATCATCACAATCTCTTTCTTGTCTCTAAGGGATAGCAACTCTTCTATGGTGATATCTTGAAACAATGGGGTTTCGCTCCTTTAAATTACGCCAGCGACTCGTATCCAAAAAATATGTGTCATTCTCATTTTTTGGATATGTTATAATGATAACCTATTTAACTTGTCAAAATCTAATGTCTGGAGAATATAATGACACATACCAGTAATTCATCACCTCACGTAGAACCAATCAATAAAAGGGTTGTACTATATGTTATCATTTTTTTAATAATCGCTATTGTTGGCTTAACTTACGTGAAATGGTGGCCTTACTATCATAAAGCATTCGATGCTGCGACTAAACATTCTATAGGGTCGTCCATAATTTCTGGTAAGAATCCGACAGCCCCCGCTCCTTCTTGGCAAGCTGCATGGGACTATGCGCTGACTTACTACAAATCAGTTTGGAAGGCAGCACTACTAGGCATTATCCTTGGTTCATTGTTACAGGTACTTCTACCCTCTACATGGCTTCTTAAGATGCTTGGTAAAACTTCTTTCAAAAGTACTTTAATCGGAGGATTTTCCTCCATACCAGGTATGATGTGCACATGCTGCGCAGCGCCTCTTGCAGTAGGATTACGTAAAAAGAATGTATCCGTAGGCGCAAGCCTAGCTTTTTGGCTTGGAAACCCGACCATTAACCCGGCAACCTTGGTGTTTATGACCTTTGTTTTGTCTTGGAAGTTCACCTTAATCCGACTTGTATTTGGTTTAATATTAACCTTTGGTGTAAGCTATTACGCCAACCTTTTTGCTGGAAAAACGAAACTTCCAGAGAATCTAACTGTTAAACCTGAGGAAATAACAGAAGAACAATCTGGCTCATTCATAAAAAGATGGTTGAAAAGTATTTGGTCGATGATTCTTCATATTGTTCCAGCCTACATCATCGCGGTACTTTTATTAGGAGCAAGCAGAGCCTGGTTATTTCCTGCAGTCGGGGAAACTGCCGGAAATAGTATTCTTCTTATTATTGGTTTTGCTATTGCAGGTATGCTATTCGTAATCCCTACAGCGGCTGAGATACCGATTATCCAATCTTTAATGACCTTTGGCCTTGGGACAGGTCCCGCAGCTGCATTATTGCTTACGCTGCCTTCCATCAGTTTGCCTTCTCTGCTAATGATTTCGAAATCATTTCCTAAGAAAGTCATTCTGTTTGTTATCGTTTCAGTAGTAGCGCTTGGTATATTAAGCGGCATAGTCGGTGTTATATTTCTTTAAGACGCCTTGCATGCTATGATGGTGTCAAAATATGCGATGTAGGGGCTTTATTCGAATGACATATGATGTAATTGTAATTGGCGGCGGTTCCGCTGGGCTTATGGCCAGCATTGCCGCGAGTGTGGATGGCGCGAAGGTGCTTCTGGTGGATAAAGGGGACAAGCTGGGGCGTAAGCTCGGGATATCCGGCGGCGGCAGATGCAACGTAACGAACAACAAAGATATGGATGAATTGATCAAGCATATTCCAGGCAACGGGCGCTTCTTATATAGTGCTTTAACTCATTTCAGCAACAAGGATATCATTGATTTTTTTGAAAATCTCGGCATCCGCCTGAAGGAAGAAGACAACGGTCGAATGTTTCCCATCAGCGACAAGGCCAAAACCGTCGTAGACGCGTTGATCGGCCAAGTTCGCAGGCAAGGTGTTGAGATCCGGACGAATAGTCCGGTCAAACAGGTCTTATACAAGGACGGCAGTGTCCAAGGCGTTCGTCTGCAGTCCGGCGAAACGATGAGCAGCAGAGCTGTCATCATTGCTTCCGGCGGATGCTCTGTGCCGCATACCGGCTCGACAGGAGACGGTTATGCTTGGGCCGAAGCTGGTGGGCACACCATCACGCAGCTGTTTCCGACCGAGGTTCCGTTAACCTCGAAGGAAGCTTTTATCCGCAGCCGTGAGCTGCAAGGACTTTCCTTGCGGGACGTGACACTCAGCGTATGGAACGCCAAAGGGAAATCGATTATTTCACATCGCGGCGATATGTTATTTACTCATTTTGGTTTGTCAGGGCCGATTGCGCTGCGCTGCAGTCAATTCGTCGTGAAGGAGCTCAACAAGTCAGAGCGTAAGGAAGTACTTTTAACCGTTGACCTCTTCCCGGATCAAAGCACGGACGACGTTTACAACCAAAGCATGGCTCTCGCCAAAGCTGACGCCAAGAAAGCGATCAAAAACGTCCTTAAGACGCTTTTATCCGATCGATTAATCCCAATCATGCTCGAGAAATCTGGCTTAGATGATCAACTTACGTACGATAACATCCCGAAGCAAAAATGGCTCGAGCTGTGCAAATTGATGAAAGCCTTCCCTGTTATCGTCAAAGGAACACTCTCCATAGAGGAAGCCTTCGTCACAGGCGGCGGCGTTCAGCTTAAAGAAATCGATCCGAGCACGATGCAGTCTAAGCTGGTGAACGGGCTTTATTTCTGCGGTGAGATCCTCGATATTCACGGCTATACAGGCGGTTATAACATTACCGCTGCATTTTCTACTGGCTATATGGCTGGCAAAAATGCTGCTCAGCAGGCATAAAAAAGAAGGACCCGCATCCTAAGATGCAGGTCCTTCTTCCTTTTGTTCATTGATTATGCTGTAGCCACATCGAGGTCATCTTCTTCGTCACGATCAAATGCTGCACGATCGAATTCTCCCTCAGACTCAGCCACGAGCAATGCCGTAACCGTTGTTCCTGTAGCATTAACCGCTGTACGACCCATGTCGATCAGCGCCTCAACACCAAGCACAAGACCCATACCTTCCAAAGGTAAGCCTAAAGCTGTAAGTACAACTGTTGTCGAAATCGCAGCTGGACCTGGAACGCCGGCCACACCAATGGAGGAAACCACACTAACCAAGATAAGAATCAAGTATTCAGGAACGCCAAGCGGAAGATTGTAGACCTTTGCTACGAAAATAGCCACAACCGCCGGCCAAACCCCGCCGCAGCCGTTGAAGTTCATCGTTGCCCCAAGCGGTGCCACGAAGCTTGCAATACGCGGTGATACGCGAAGGCGCTTCGTAATTACTTCCAAATTCACAGGCAGCGTTGCATAGCTGCTTCGTGTTGTGAATGCGACAGCAATTGTCGGATAAGCCTTTTTGAAGAATTTGATTGGGTTTACTTTTGCCACGAAAAGAACCAAACCACCGAAGATCAACACGAAGTGAATGATCAAAGCTACATAAGAAGTAAGGATAATTTTAGCCAGAGGAGCAAGTGTATCCAAACCATATTTGGCAGCCATCGCTGCGATTAACGCGTACACCCCATAAGGTGTCAGACGAATAACATACTTAACTACTTGGTGGATCACAGCTGTTGCTGATGTAATAAACGATTTAACGGCTGCTACACTTTCCGGCTTTTTCGAGCCGACATGTACAATGGCTACAGCAACAAAAATCGCGAAGATCAGAACCGGTACAACTTTCCCAGTCGCCATATCGTTAATTGGATTGGAAGGTACCAAGTCCAGAATAACCTGTGAAAACGTAGGAATTTCTCTTGCTTTAAAATCTTTCGGTACTGCCTGTGCAATTCCGTTACCCGGATCAATCGCCAAGGCGACAACCAAACCGATCACCGCCGCGATCCCTGTTGTTAGCAAGAACCAACCGATCGTTTTCAAACCCAGTTTACGCAGCTGACCTAGACTTGATAACGATGAAATACTGTTTATGACAAGAATAAGTACTAAAGGCATAACGAGCATTTTGATCAAATTTACATAGATCGTTCCGATCGTACTAACACTTTTAAATTGAAGCCCCAGTTGATTAAAAGCTACCCCTGCTACTAAACCAAGTCCTAAACCAATGAAAACGCGGTTACCAAAGCTAACTCTTTTCTTCGCCAATAAGACGAGGACCCCGATAATGATAATTGATACGACTAGGCTGACCCAGTTGGATTGAAATGCGGTCACTAAATTGTTATTCACTAGAATCATCTCCTTAATTCCTACGATGTTACTCGGTTTTATGGGATAAGAATATGACATTCGACGGAACCTGTCAATGATTTATTTAAAAAAAAAACAGAAAAACCGAACTATACCCCGGAAAAACTGAGATTTAATACGGTTTTTAGACGTTTTATTAAAATTGAAAAATGGAATTACATCGTATGCTGGTCATGGACAATTGCAACTAGATACCACTGAGAGCCTGAGTTCTCGTAAACAAGCCGCAGACTGGTCCAATCCATCCCCTGATACTGCGGATCTAGACCGGGATAATGATACTCCACCGTAATCGCTGAAGTCGTCGGATATACACTGAATACATTATTAATCATATTCCCTTTGCCAAGAATAATGTTATAACTTATTTGTGGTGCGGCTGCAAAATCTTCGTTATAGACGAATTTATCCCAATAGTCGGGAAAAGTGAGATCAATGGGATCACCTGAACCGTCGTAATCGCCCCAGTGTGTCGTGCTGGTATTTGCCCAAAGGGCTGCAAGCCCGCTGCCTAGAACCTGGACATCACTCGATACATGAATATAGGAGTACGGCGAGAATTGTACACCTTTCTTCGGATGGATCAGCTCTGCGAGCTTTTTCAGATCCTGCTCCTTCAGCGCTTGTATCGTTTCTTTGGCTTGTTTTTCGATGGCTTTTTTCGCGTCGGCTTCTTTGGCGTATGAAGTTGGACTTGGTTTGACACTAGGAGTAGAAGTAGGGAGAGGCACCTGTTTAGTTGGAGCTGGCGTGAGTGCTGGTGTTGGGGAGATTGGCGTTGATGGTGCTGGAGATGCTGTAGGAGGGATCATTGAAGTCGGTTGTGGACTGCTGCTGTTTGTACCCGTGACACCTTTTGTTTGCTCATCCATGCATCCGGTCATCACACTTATTATTGCTGCCACCAAAACAATCTCTACCATGCGTCTCATCCGAATCACTCCTCCACAAATTTACTTCCTTATTTCACCAGACGCGGAAATGATGGTAAAGGTTACGAATTCTGTGGTATCTACAATAAAAAGGCGGATGCCTAGGAAGGAGTGGAAGATGAAAATAAATAAACTAAAATAATCGGCATACTCGGTCCTTTGGCGAGAGTGTTTGCAAGGCTGATGCAAAGCAAATTGCACCCAAAGCGCTTGCTAATCCATGGAATGTTGTACGTTGTACAACAATAGGCAAGCTAATCGAGGTTTCCCGCGCGAATGTTGCAGAAAATACAACAGTTCCAGCCAAAAGTGGCTCTATAGCCTATAAAAAGGCTAAATTGTTGTACAACCTACAACATTCCTGAGCTTACCTAGGTGAAATCAAGGAAATTGTTGTACACAGTACAACTTACTTTCCTAATTCACCCCAAAAAAGCACTAACCCGTTTCGGGTTAGTGCTTGGGAGCGTCCACGGATGAGTGGATATGTGGGATTTTTGAGGGTAGGCGGCGAAGCTGGTTTACCATAAGGATGATTTCCATCCTTATGGCGGGGCTGCTCGGTCGCGGGCGCGAGATAGCGATGTTTTCCATCGCTATGACTCTGCTTTCGCGCGCCTCACGCGGTTTTCGCGCTGGGTTCGCGTGCCACGCGCGGCTCACTCGCGCCAGAATTCGCACACGCTAGCGCAGCTCCCGCGCAGCCTCCCCCACCCCATTTCACATCCGGATACCGGCGCTGAAATGGTTGTAATCGTCAGCGGACGGATCAAAGGCCGCCTCTTCCTCGCTCGGTACTGCGTCGGTTACGGGCGATACGTTCGCCTCGGCGTAGCTCTCGGACCAATCCTCATTCACGGTGTGGGCCGGAATACGGATGGAACCCTCCAGATCGTACGCCATGTTGTATATCGCTGGCTCTGACTCAGCCTGCGGGCGATCCACTAAGCGCCCGCCGTGCGATTGCGCAATTTCTAGCGCAGACGTTATCTCCTGTGCATCAAGATGGATGTGCACAGTGGACATATCTCCGCCCAGGAGTTCCGGCTTGTAGCCGAGCTCGTCCAGCGTATCAAGCGCAAGGAGCGCATCCCGCTCCTTATCAAATTCAAAAAATATAGGAACAAAGCTCTTCATCGCATAGCATCCTTTCTTCCTCAACATGCAAAGTATGCCATTATCATCTGCATTTTATTCCCACATTATTCTACTTTGATGGCTTCCTGCACGAATGCCAGCAGCTCTGCATGATATTCCGGCGCAGCAGCCACCAAGTAAACTGCCTGTGCCATCTCTATCCCCACTTCGGAGCTTGTACTTACACCTGCATTTGTACTTTCCTTCGCACTCGCACTTGCACTCGCATTAGAACCCGAACTTGTCCCTCTACAAGCCCCTGCACCCGAGCCCCCAAGCATAGCCACCGGATTACCCGCGAAATCTGTCACCTTCACGCCAGCCTCCTGCGCGAGCAGCAAGCCCGCGTACAAATCCTCACCTTCGGAGTTGTACAGCACGACACCATGCAAGTCGCCTCTGGCGAGCATCGCCCAGGTCAGAGAAGGTGCCCACAAGCGCAGCACTCTTTTAACCGAATACTCTAGATGATGTCTTAGTCCCAACGCTTTGTGATCGTCCTTGCCAACCCCATGGCCTTGAATCCATGAAATTGTTGACTTGACCAACGGACCCTTCGGCTTCGCCTCAAGCTTAAAATCCTCCTGCCACGCACCTTCGCCCTTAACAGCAACATAATTTAACCCTAGAGCCGAATCATGGATTACCCCTAGGACAATTTGTCCCTGATAGCTCAGAGAGATGCAAACCCCATAAAGCGGTATCCCCAAGGCGAAATTATTCGTTCCATCCAGAGGATCGACATGCCATACCCAATCGCTGGCTGCCCCTCCTTCACCCGCTTCTTCACTATATATACGATGACTCGGAAATACCGCCAGGATATCTTCCACAATCAAACGATCAGCCTGCACATCTACTTCGGTGACCAAATCGCCGCGATCATCCTTATGCTGAATGGTCAACTTGCCCCCGAATCGTTCTCTTGCCAGCTCCCCTGCTTTCCATGCGGCTTTCACGGCAACCTCTTTCGCTGATGACCACTCGTTTCGATTCATAAGGCATTCTCCCCCGAGACCATATGGAGCTACATCTTGGCCAAATTTTAAAATCCGTATCCATTAATAGGAAGCTCATTTACATTGTACGCTACTCTAATACCGGACTCAATCGCGCCTTCAACCCAGCCACTCATAGCTGACGTATGATCGCCGGCAAAGTGAACCCTCCCCTCGGGGAGGGCAATGTAGGGGCCTAGCTCTGTCGCCTGTTGAGGCGTATACATAGCGAAACAGCCAAGAGATTGAGGATCTTTACTCCAATCAAAGGAGACACCGCTAATAAATTCACGGTATACATCTTCGCCATGGATGATTGCCAAGTTGTTCAGCGCATTCCGGATACGCTCTTCTTCCGTCAGACCGCCCCAACGTAAAGCATCGTCCTCTCGCGTATAACTTGCCAAAATAACTGCAGGACCGGGCGTACCTATTCCGTAGCTTGGATAATAAACGAATCGGATCGGCAAATCCGTCACAGTTTTTCCACCGAAGATACCTTCCTTTTCCCAGAATTTGCTTTTAAACTCAAGTCCGATCTTGGTACAAGCTTCGTAATGCAGCTCGCGAATCGCTTTCCATTTATGATAGGAAAAAGATTCGCGGGGTTCCACTTCTACAAAGCGCAATATCGAAAAAGGAATCGTCACAATGGCAAAATCTCCAGTAACGCTGTGCCGATCTATCGTGTTCGACTGGATCGAGTGGATGGTTACGCTGTCCTTGTTCTGTACAATTTTCGTCATTTTTCGTTCAAATTGAATCTCATCTTGCAATTGTGGGAGAAATGCCCGCGGCAGCAGGTCATTACCACCCGGAATCTCGTGAAATCGGATATCCTCTCCCCAGGCGGCAAGCTTCTGCAGGATGGTTCCTGTGAAAGCATCGTTCATTGTGCTCTCCAAATCGAGAAGTACCCCCATCATTTCGATCGCTCCGCTTGAGAATGTGGTGCATGGCTCATAGGGGTACAATTTCAAAAAGTTGTACAGTGAATATTTATCGAACTCCTTGACGAACAAAGGCCAATTTCTATCCGGATTCTGACGGATGAATGCGAGAACCGGCTGTATCGCCCTATCAAACATCTCTCGGGCTGTTTCCCCCCTTTTCACCCGGAGCTACCGGATAATTTAATAAATCTGGGTGCCGTTCATATAGATGAACACGGGTTTTAATGCCGTTGACATAAATGAGGTCATTTGGTGTTTCATTGATAAATGCACGGATTGGCAGGCTGAATTTATGGATGTAGACATTAACGAGGTAATATGTTTCGGGAAAACGCATAGCTCCCGCTTCAAAATACTGCCCTTCGGTAAAGGGTCCCCGTATCGTTCGAATGCGCCCGCCAACTCTTTCGCTCGCTTCAAGAACGGTAACGTGATGTCCGGCCTCCTTCAATAACGACGCCGCAACTAGACCGGATATCCCAGCTCCAACCACGATCATTTTTTGGGCGTTTTCGTTTTGCCGAGTCCGCTTCTGACGATAGACAGCATCTGATTCGGAGTTAAGTGGGGTTTTAGGTAGGTTGGCATTCGTCTCACTCCTTCATCGGCATATCGAATACTATCGCAATCTTATGCAGGCGGCATACGCGTCTATACTTAGAAGGATAAGTTTCCTTTACGTTCGAAGGACCAGACACATGTTTATTAAGTGACATTCATTGACAAGTTGCCTCAGGATAAGTGATAATATAGCAAAATCAGAAGCGATATAAGCAGTCGAAAGGGGCAATACGAGTATGGTTAAGCAGCATCAACACAAGATTTTGGATTGTACGATTCGGGACGGCGGTTTGGTGAACGATTGGGATTTTAGCGTGGAATTTGTCAAAGACATGTATCGCGGCTTAAGTGCAGCCGGTGTAGAATATATGGAAATTGGTTATAAAAACTCGGAAAAACTGCTTAAAGGCGGAGCATCCGGTCCTTGGAGATTCTTGAACGAATCCTTCCTTCGTGACGTTATTACCAAAAAGACCGATACGAAACTATCTGCTCTCGTAGATATCGGCCGTGTCGATGAGAACGACATTTTACCTCGTGAAGACAGCTTACTTGATCTGATCCGCGTTGCTTGTTACATCAAAGACGTTGATAAAGGCCTTGAGCTTGTTCAAAAGTTTAATAGTATGGGCTACGAAACGTCAATTAACATCATGGCGCTTTCCCACGTTATGGAAAATGAATTAGTTGAAGCTTTCGAAGAAATCAATAAAAGCCCCGTTGACGTTGTCTATATCGTAGACTCCTACGGCAGCATGGATCATAAAGACATTGACTACCTCGTAACGAAGTTCCAACGTCTGCTTCCTGAGAAAGAACTTGGCTTACATATGCACAACAACCTGCAGCTTGCTTTCGCAAACACAATTGCCGGTGCTTCCAAAGGCGTGACTTTCCTTGATTCCTCCGTTTATGGAATGGGCCGCGCAGCAGGGAACTGTACGACGGAACTACTTCTTAGCTATTTAAAAGGAGCACGTTACGACATTCGTCCCGTACTAGAAATTATCGAGAAACACATGATTACTATGCGTCAAAAATGGGATTGGGGCTATCTCATTCCTTACATGATCGTGGGAGCGCTTGATGAGCATCCGCGTACGGCTATGGCTCAGCTTAGCTCAGATGAAAGAAATAACTTTGTAGATTTCTATGACCGTTTGACTTCCGTAGAGACAGCTCCAATTGTAAATAAAAACTAATATTATTAATTGAAAAAGACCCCTTATTGACAGTTCTCGAAGGCTTCGGCCTCAGATCTATCGATAAGGGGTTTTTCATATTTATTTGATGATTTTGGCTGATACGACGTAGTCTTCTGCATACGCACGGTCAATGAGGAAGATGAAATCCTCTTCTTCTCGGCGATACGGGGTTTTTTTAGGGAAAACTTCAATATACTCACTCTCGATTAACTCTGTACAATTCTCGTCTGCGTAGATCAATCCGTCTTCTAAACGTTTTAGCGCCTCAACCATAACCTCCCGCGATTTGAGCTCCCCTTGAATCTCTACATAGACTCTTGCGGTAGCATCGTGGTCTTGCAGTAAAATCGCTACTTTCTGGTTGGATTTGATTCGCAACTTCTTTTTCGGAGATATACTCATTTGTCCTACTCCTTCATTAGTCTTCTATAAGTTATTTTATGTCACAAAGGATGAACGCGGACTAGGCTAATGAACGCTAACGAGGCACTCCCCTAAAGACTGGGCGGATAATTAAGGAAAGTAAGGATATTTCTGTTCCTTTCTGAAAATAATAAGGGAAAACACGTCAGGAGGGTTCTATATGGTCCAAGTACTCTCGACATGGCAAACCTTCTGTCTCATGTTCTTATTTCAACTGGGCACAACCGTTGTATTCGGCTTTGCCGGAGGCGCTAAGCAGGATGCTTGGCTTGCTGCTTTAATTAGTGCGCTTATTGGAATAAGCGTCGTGTGGATGTACACGCGCATGTACGAGCGGTTTCCTGAGGAAACGCTCATTTCTCTGCTTCATAAAACATTTGGCCGCTACATCAGCAAAATTTTTACTTCATTTTATATATTTGCCTTCATTTACGAAGCAGGAAGAATCCTGCGTGATCTTGGCGAATTAATGGAAACATTCCTGCTGCCAAGTACACCGACTCCGCTCTTAATGCTGTTATTACTTGCATTGGTCGCCTATGCCTGCTACGCGGGTATTGAACGGATTGCACGGTTGGCTGAGCTTAGTATTATTATCGTATTCCTGTTTACATGTACCCAGTTTATTTTACTGGCCTTCTCGAATGTCATTGATTTCTCGTGGCTTACCCCTGTGGCGTCCGATTGGAAACGTATTGGTGTTACCGTATTCCCACTTGGCATAACCACGACGTTTGGTGAAATGATTGCGTTCTCCGTGTTCTGGAAATTAACCGTTCGACCTCTTAAATTTCGGAAAGCAGCCCTTTTTTCTTCCCTTTTGGTTGGAGCTGTTTTTGTTATCTTAGACATCATTGCCGTCTGTACGTTAGGGCCTGATTTATTTTATCGCTCTTTTTACCCATTGCTTACCGCTTTTCAGTTAATTCGAATCGCCGACTTTATTGATAATCTGGATCCGTTTGTGGTGACTACTTTCATCACGGGCGGTTTATTCAAAATTATCATTTATGCCTACGCGGCTTGCACAACCATTGCAGCACAATGGAAAATAGATAACCATCGCGTGGTTATCTTTCCGATATCCTTGCTCATTTGGTTTATCTCGATCTACACAGCTAAAAACATTTCCAGCCATATTTTCGTAGGGTTGAAAATTGTGCCTTGGATCATTGAGCTTCCCTTGTTTATCCTCATTCCGCTCATTGTTTTCATTGTGACTGGGATACCCAAAAAAACTAGCGCTTAAACGTACAAGCGAGTTTTCCAAGGAGGGTTCGGCGTGAATCAAAGTACTCCTGCAACAGATCTCATTGATACCAAACAGCTTCAAACAGATATCAATGTTCATTTTGATTACGATCCTGACTTGGTGTTTGTACAAATCCATCTCACGCTTGTTGCGTATATTTCCGGCCTAGTGGATGCGAAACGAATTGAACGAGAAATTATACAACCTCTGACACAGCAAGCAGCAATTACGAATTCTACTGGCATTTTTACACCTGAAGTGATGGAAACCGACATTTTTGAGGCTATGATTCAAGGGCTTCTTTCGGGCTTTGTTATGATTGCGGAGCAAGGGCGGCAGAAGGTGATGCTTGCGAATCAAGCTTCTATGCCGCATCGCAACATTGAACAGCTTGAAACAGAATCCGTTGTTCGTGGACCGCGAGAAGGCTTTACTGAAATGCTGGAGACGAATATTGCTTTGCTGCGGAGACGACTGAAAACGGACAAATTGCGCATGAAAACATGGCAAATAGGTACGCTTAGCCAAACGGAAGTGCGACTTGTTTATTTGGACGGTATCGCGGAAGAAAACATCGTGAAGGAGGTCGTTAAACGAATAGGAGCCATCCGCATTGATGCCGTCCTAGAGAGTAATTATATCGAGGAAATGATACGCGATCATCCGTTTAGCCTTTTTCCAACGATGGAATATACCGAAAGACCAGATGTCGTTGCAGGCGCTTTGCTCGAAGGCAAGGTTTCCATTTTCACCAACAACACGCCCTTCGTCTTGATCGCTCCCTTTACATTCTGGTCAGCATTCCAATCGAGTGAAGATTACTATTTGACGTTCACCAGTGCCACCTTCATTCGTTTTATCCGTGCCATCTCCATCATGCTAGCTCTTCTCTTGCCTTCCTTGTATGTAGCTATCACAACTTTCCATCCAGAAATGCTGCCTACAAACCTGCTTTTGTCTGTTGCCGGAGCCCGCGAAGCCTCGCCCTTCCCTGCTTTGGTGGAGGCTTTGATCATGGAAATTACATTTGAGGCACTGCGCGAAGCCATCCTCAGACTACCACGGATCATGGGGCAAACCGTCAGCATCGTCGGCGGTTTAGTCATTGGACAAGCCGTTGTTCAGGCCGGCATCGTCTCTACGCCTATGGTCATTGTTGTTTCCGTAACCGGAATAGCTTCCTTCATGATTCCAAGGTACAACATGACCTTCTCGATTCGCATCATGCGCTTGCTTCTCCTCATCCTAGCCGGAACGCTGGGGTTCATAGGAATTCTGCTCGGACTTTTTGCTCTTGCTATTTATCTAACAGGTGTTCGCTCTATCGGTGTTCCCTATCTTACCCCAGTAGCTCCTTTGAGTGTAATTGGATTAAAAGATTTCCTGGTCCGTCTGCCCCATTGGCTGCTAAGCCGTGATCCCGGCCAAACTGAATTTAAAAACAAGGTTCGCCTGCCCAAAAATCAACGTTTAGCGAGGGAGCCATTTGACACCTTTCCTCCTTCACTTCGTCCGAATAAATCAGAGCCGCCTAACGAAGGGAAGATCCCAGAATGAGCAATCGCTTGATTCACGTAATCTCTATCGTAATGGTTTTGTGTTTAACAGGCTGCTGGGATCGTAAAGAGATTAATGATATCGCTATTATGCAGCTTAGCGCTTTAGATTTAGACCCTTTCACAGGAGGGTATAAAGGTTATTTACAGGTCGCTATTCCGAAAACAATCGGCGCTGGACAAGCCAGCGCCGGTGGAGGCTCCAAGCAGAAAACCTATATGTCTGTGGTCAGCTCGGGTACAGACATTGAATCGATTGTTACCCAATTGGAGCGAAAGCTTTCTAGAGATGTTCTGCTATCGCACCGGCGCATTCTCATCGTTGGCGATACGTTGGCCAGCAAGAACCTTGCTCCCTTAATGGATTATATTACGCGTAATCCTAAAAATAGATTACGCACATATCTCGTTATCGCCCGGGATACAGATGCTAAAAGTCTGGCCGAAACGAGCTATTCGCTGGAAGCAACCAAGGAAGAGGCTATGCGTGAAATCATCGCTCGTAAAATGAAAATTCCTACGATGCTCCGAGATTTTTTCGCATCCTCGGCTGCCCCAGGCATTGAGCCCATTGCAGCTGCTTTTTCCAAGGACAAAAAAGACGATAAAATTATTTTAGATAGCATTGCTTTATTCAAAAATCATGCCTTAGTAGGTTACGTAGACGGCAATGAAGCCGTCGCACTTTCAACAATATTAGGGAATGAGCCTAATGGTGATGTGAAGGTGAGAATTTCGGATCAAAAAGGTTCTCTCTCTGTTCGAATCGATAAATTAACTGTCCACAAAAAAGTAAAAGTAGTTCAGGATCAGCCTCAGTTTATGCTGGTCATCTCGGCATCTGGACATATCATGGACAATCGAACTACGGTAGATATCAGTAATCCAACTCATATCAATGAGCTCAATGAATCATTTGAACAAGAAATCACAAACATGTATCAAAAGTTATTGATAACACTGCAAAAGACTTATAAAACGGACAGCATCGGACTAGGGCACACCCTTTATCAGAAGTATCCAAAAATATGGAAAAAATCCGAAAAGAATTGGGACACACTTTTTCCGGAGCAAGAGGTTCGCTTGGAGGTATCTGCGAATATTCCTCAAATGGGAGCCCTCGGTGCTCCCTATTATTTAAAGGAGGAGGAGTTGACAGATTAAATGTGGATAAAATGGTCGCTACTCACGATTGTGTCTATCCTTGTAACCATACAGCAAATGTCTTACTGGTTCAAAAAAGGCCATCGCAAGCACGCGTGGGTCTTCCTTCTATGGATGATCATTGCATGGGGATTGGGCAGCGCCTTTATTGGCGGACTGGAGATGCCTGCTCCAACAAAGCCTTTATTCCCAGCCTGGAAGTAAACAAGAAGATCACGTTACTTGAACGATTCCGCTTCTGCCTACATACATTGATATCAGCTTGCTGACACCATGTATGGGAGGAATTTTCGTTGAAAGATGACTTACGTTACTGGGTGGCATCCTCGAATCTACGGCCCTATCCTGTTGATATTCTAGTATTTGCTCCCCATCCCGATGACGAAATACTCGGAACTGCCGGCATTATTATGCAAGCCATCGCTGCCGGTAAACGGGTACATGTTGTGTTCTTTACCAATGGAGACGGTTATCCGAAAGCCGCATCCTATTTATTACACAAACGACCTGAGGAGCTTGGACCTGCGGATTATTTGGAACTCAGTCGTGTTCGACAGCTCGAAGCTTACAATGCCGCAGCGCTTATTGGACTTAGCCCCATGGACCTTACCTTCCTTGGCTACCCTGATGCAGGACTTGATCGTGTTTATAACACTGTAGGAAACATCCCGTATCAGCAGCCATTCACACAGCGCAGTTCAACCTATGGGATGCTGACACCCGACTTTCACTCACTTGTTTATGGTTATCCAGCTCCTTACCGCAAAGATAGCGCCCTCCGTGACACGATGACACTGATCTCGATCATGCAGCCTTCTGAGATTTATGTGACGGATGCTGCGGATGGTCATTTGGACCATAAGGCCGCGAATGCATTTGTGATGGAAGCTGTATCACTGCTGCATTACCCAAGTACAGTATATACCTATGTTATCCACAGTGGACCTGATTCTCAGTGGCCTTGGCCAAGAGGCATCACACCTGAACAACCCTTTCAAGCGCATGAGTTCGAAGGAAAACGTATCCCTCTTTACTTGCCGTGGCCGCCCCCTGTTCGCCAACCACTGAATCTCGCCCAGGCCTATTGCAAGTGGCGCGCCCTTCTCGCTTACCGTTCGCAGATCGCTGTAGATTCTGAATTTCTGCAATCTTTTATCAAATGCGAAGAAATTTTCTGGCTGCCTGAAAGGTCCTGATCGCCTCATGTATGTAAATGTACCGAATAGAGAAAATAAAGAACGAATCGACACCGCTGACCATCAGCGAGCCGTTAGGAGTGAAATCTATCCGCCATGAGCCGCATATTGCTAATTGAGGACGAAGAACGCATTGCCAGGGTGCTTCAGTTGGAGCTGGAGCATGAAGGCTATGAGGTACATACAAGAGCAGATGGACGCTCTGGACTAAATGCAGCCTTAAACGAGTCAGAGGACTGGGAGCTTATCCTTCTTGACGTGATGCTGCCGGAGCTTAGCGGTCTAGAGGTGCTTCGCCGCATACGGCAGGTAAATTCTACCCTTCCCATTATCCTGCTGACGGCACGCGATGCCGTCCCGGACCGTGTCAGCGGACTTGACCAAGGCGCTAACGACTATGTGACGAAGCCTTTTGCCACGATCGAACTGCTCGCCCGTATTCGCAGTCTACTTCGCCAAAGAAGCTTGCAGGACCAGCCAGTAGAGCAGCCTCATTTGCTGAAAGTGGATGATCTAAGCATGGATTTAAAGAGTAGAGCCGTTACCCGAGAAGGTACACCGATCGAATTAACGCCTACGGAGTTTGATTTACTGCGCTTCTTGATTCAACACCAGGACGAAGTGATGTCGCGGGAGCAGATCATTTCGGAGGTTTGGGGATATGATTTTGTAGGAGATACGAACGTGGTTGACGTGTATATCCGATATTTGCGGCAAAAGGTGGACAAGCCCTTCTCTTCCAAGCTCATTCAGACGATACGCGGTATCGGCTACTTGCTGAAAGTTGAACCTTCCTCAAGCAAAGAGGCGGACGATTCAACTGGTGAAGCTGTCCCCAAAGACGGGCAGACCCCCTCATGAGCCTTAAGCTGAAGATCACACTGTGGGTTTCTGCAGGACTGATGTTGATCCTTTTTTTCAGCTTCATTTTTGTCTACTATATGTTCATTCGAGTTACAACCAAGGGCGAAGTCGAGCTGCTGAAAGAAAAAGCCCGCACCCTCATTCTGAAGGATTTGCCTAATCATCCTGAGTTTTGGCAGAATAACTCGCAGATGGAAGAACTCCTCATTCCGCAAGAAATGGTACGTTATATTGCTCCCGATTCAAAGGTGGTTTACCAAATCTATTCCGACCCCAAGCTGCTCAGCTATTCTGCCGATTATGTAGACAAAGAAACAGTCATCATAGAAACGGCGCCCGACGGAATTTTTATATTCGTGAAAATGCCTGTGTACAAAGAAGGTCATCAGGTGGCTATTTTAGAAATTGGACGCAACTTGCGAAGGTTGGGCGAATACTCCCGCATGCTCATTTCTATTCTTTTATTAACTTCCACAGGTGCGCTGATATTAGCTCTCCTTGGGGGTTATTTCTACACGAATGTGCTCTTTCGTCCGCTTCAGCAGCTAGTTACCACGATGCAAAACATTGAAAAAAGCGGCTCATTTAGGCACATCCCCATGCCTGAAAAGCTCACAAATGATGAGTTAATCATGCTTGGCGCAACATTTAATAGAATGATTGATAGGCTGCAGGAAATGTTTCAAAAGCAGGAGCAATTCCTTGCGGATGCCTCACACGAGCTGCGTACGCCGCTCACGATCATTGAGAGCTACGCTAGCTTATTGCGAAGATGGGCTTTCCGAGATGACAAGCTGCGTGAAGAAGCGCTCGAAGCCATCATCTCCGAATCAGCCCAGCTGAAGATTCTCACGCAAAATCTGCTTTCTCTTACCGATAAAGAGCGAGAAGACTGTGAACAAAAGAGCACCTTCGATCTCCTTCCGATTGCCCAGCAAACCGCAGCCTCGCTTAGAGTTACCTCTAGCAGAGAGATTGAGGTGCAGATCGAGCAAGACCTGAAAGAGCTTCATATGAACGGAGATCCCTATAAGATCAGGCAGCTTCTCATTATTTTGCTAGATAATGCACTCAAATACAGCCAGCAAATGGTCGTGTTGAAAATCGGCGTCACAGAGAGCAAGTGGGTCACTATCGAAGTCATAGATCAAGGTATTGGCATCGCGGAAAGTGACTTACCGCACCTTTTTGACCGCTTCTATCGGACGGATAAAGCAAGGAATCGCAAGCAAGGCGGAGTGGGTCTGGGACTGGCTATTGCGGAGCATATCGTTCAGAAGCATGAAGGGACTATTCAGCTCAAAAGCTGTTTAGGTCAAGGAACTACCGCATTGATTACGCTGCCAAAAACGTGTCAATAAAAACATTATAATGGGATTCTCATCATATTCTCAGAATTCACCTTAACACCTTTCATACCACTGATCTCAGGGTTACAAGGTAAATGTTAGGTGGAATTTCATCTGGTATACTTGGGCTTAGGTGGACGAACGCCCAAGTTAGCTCAGTAGAAGAGTCATGCAAATCAAGTTTTCTAATGAAAACTCAGCATAGGCTTACGAAAACTCTAAGGAGGCAAACCAGATGAAAAACCAACAACCAACGTGGTACAAGAAACTAGTCATAGCGGCATTGACCGTTTCCATAGGACTTTCTGCAGGAATGGTGAGCGCGCCCCATCAAGCCGGGGCAGCGGAGGCCATTGATGCCTCAATCACAGCAACTTCTCGCGGCAGTCAAGTCATTTCGATCGGTAAAAACTATTTGGGAAGACCTTATCAATTCGGTGCTAAAGCGGGTCAAACGCGAACATTTGACTGCTCTTCCTTCACTCAATACGTGTTCAAGCGGGTTGGCGTAAACCTGCCGCGGACCTCTAAGCAGCAATCCCATGTCGGAAGCTACGTATCCAGAAGCAACCTACGCACAGGCGATCTCGTGTTTTTCTCTATTCCAGGCAAACCTGGCGTCATTAACCATGTAGCCATTTATATGGGTAACGGCAACCTGCTGCAAACATACGGTGCAGGCGGAGTCCGTATTACTAACATTAACAGCGGAACTTGGTCGTCCCGTTACATGACCGCTCGCCGCGTCCTATAGTCACACAAGGATAACCCTCAGCCATATGGCTTGAGGGTTTTTGTTTTTCACCTAGGAGTCTGCATGCAATCAATGTACTCCGCCCCTCCTGGCTTGCTAGTAACGGATGTACGCTTCAACATAGTTCTCCCTTAAGCCTCGCTTGCGCACCTTGATCTGCAGCAGACGTTGTTTGTAGCTCACTCTAGCCGTCCTTGGCTGCACAAGGGTCGGTAGCTTAATGATTCGGTTCTTGCCGCTGAGAAAGCCGGTTACCTTAATCTGATTGGATTTCACAAACACCTGAAGCGCTCTTGGATTTTCATCTTTGGCAATTTTCACTTTAATAATGACATGTTCATGCGTCTCAAAGATTTCTGAGCCCGCATATTCTTGGGAAGAGAGATTGGCATCCATACCCGGCATCGCTTTTTTCAGCATGTCCTGTACATATCCCTCGGCCCACGTCATATTATCTAGAAAGGTCTGCCCTTTTTCACCGAAAGGCAGCTTCTGCCCAAGGAACTTCTCAACTTGCTCCCACTTTAACCAAGGATGGCGATTAAACCCGCTCAAGCCCATCACCTCATTTTCACTAGCAGTATATGTGCCTACTCCCTGATGTGACACCCAAATGAAAAACAGGGCACCTCTAGGCGAATACCCTCATATACTATAGTTGTGATAAGCGCAAGGGGGATCGACTATGCCATCTATCGTAGGGAATGTCAAAATCATCAGCGTGGGGCCGAGCTCCGTCGTCCACTTCGGCGATTCCTTTATCATCGCACCTACTAGCTCCTCCAAAACTTTTGCCGGAGCAGGCTCATTTAATACCGGGGACTTCCCTCGTATCTATAATGCCTATAGCACCACCGTAACCAACGATTCCGACCTTATCGAAAACAATGCCAGCGGAATAATCATTTAAATCAATTCATTTATTAACCTGAGCGAGGTGTTCATCCAAAATGAACTGGACCATCCATCAGACCATTATGATTCAGCATTTAAAAGTGGACTCAGTGGCTAACTCCTCCGTTCTGCAAATTGGCACCGCCGGATCTATCCGATCATTATCCAATCTTTACAATACAGGCGGCTTCGTTGAATCCGCTCCACAGCTTGGGGCAAACGCAATCAACCCAGTTTCTCTGGTTCCTTTACCACCGCCAACTTGATATAGACATTGGTATTAGGAGTCACAAGTTACAACTGATTGAAGCCGGAAGGAGGTGCCTTTCCTAGATGCATAATTGTATTACTTGGCAGCAATGGGCCCAGCAGGTCTCCGCCTATATTGAAATGCAAAAACAGCGAATCGATACGCTTGAACAAACGGTAACCAAACTGCAAACGGACCTTAACGCCTTGAAAAATCAGAAGGGCGTCCACATCGATAAAATTGAATATAAATTCGATCAACTCAAAGTCGAAAAGCTAGACGGGACCTTAACAATCGGTATCAGCCCCAGCTTACTTGACAATATCGATGACCTCTCAGTGAATGGTGCCTCGATGGGCAAATATGCTGGAGCTGATGCGAGTTCATTTTTTCAGGGGAAGGGGCAAGGACAAAGTCAAGGTCAAGGGCAAGGGATAAGTACATGGGAAGGTATAGGGCAAAGAGCACAAGGGCAAGATCAGGGGCAGGGGAAAGGGACGGGGCATCAAGGTCAAGATCCGGGGAAAGGAAGTACCTCTGGTTTTGGCATTCAGCAGGAGGTCTCTAGCGGGATAGAACAATATTTGCAATATGGTGTTCATGCCGATATGAACAATCTGGAAAACAAATATCAGTATCCATTGGACGAGGATTACAAAGCCCTCATTATCGATGATATCCGTAAACAGTTAGACACACGCATTCAGCATTATGTCAATCAATACCGCGGTGTTGGTTTCAAAGAACCAATGGAGGCCGTTACAACTAGCATCTTTGAGAAAACAAAACAAGACATAATCAGTGCAATTGAGAGTTACATATCCAGTTTACCAAGGAAGGAAGGCTAAAATATGCTGAACTTACATGTGGAAAACAAACAACTTTTCGTAGGTGACGTGCGAATCATCGGGGTAGCCAGTTCCTCGGTATTTCTCATTGGCGATACAGAAGTCATTTCATTGTCCTCCATGTTCGACACGCCTCCCGAATCGGTCATCATTTCTCCATTCGTACCACTTCCAGCGGAGAAATAACCCATGGCTCGCTTATCCATCGTTGGCAATGTCTATATCGATGACTTAGGCTCTAGCAGTATCATGCATGTTGGTGATAACATCAACACAGCCCTAAAAACAAGAGTCTTCGCTGTCCAACGTGAAGTTCCCTTCTATTATGGGAATGAGGGAAGCTTCAAGGCTTATCCCTTTTTTCAAAGACCCTTTCCCATCCCCCAGCCACCGGAACCCTTCACAATGTGTGTGGATAACTTAGGCTCATTTATTCGTGTGCAAAATATCCGTATTTTAGGCGTTTCCTCATCCGCTATGCTGCAGATCGGCAGTAATCGTATCACCAGTGCCGAAGCCCACGTCAAAAATATCCGTCAATTCGTCACAGATAAACCCGGCCCCAAAGAAAAGACAACCTTCGTCAAACTGGGCAAAGAAGAAGGCATCGGTTTCTTCGAAGCAGCTCCCAAGCAGACTTAGGTGACTGTCGATTCATTCATCCATCTTTCTCTACATTAAGGTGTCTTTCATCGGGATCAATTGTCATATATGCTCGCTGAAGTTGCTGGATGAATGAATCCCTATTTGCGGCAGAATGATGTTGTAAAAAATGCAACAATTGCTGCCTAAATCTCGCCTATCTTGTAGAAAATACAACATTGGTATCCACTATAGCTCATAACCATTTACAATGCTGCTGAACGGTTGAAAATCAAATTTGTTTTTAGCTACTGGGAGCGAGTGTTACTGGAAACGCTGGCTACTTGGCGAAGGAGTATCAGCTTCTTTGCTGCTACTGGCAGTGGAGGTACATCTGCTCATTGCCGAGCCTGACGTTGAAGGAAGCTATCTTCTTCTTTGTAGGTCCTTACGCTGGAGGAGCTATCTGGTTGCAACTGAGAATTAGCGGCGAGGCAAGGCAGTAACCTAAGCGCTTGGATAAGCAAAACAAAGAACCGCACCCCACTCGGCAAGCCGGAGTAGGGTGCGGTTCTCTGCTAGAGCCGGCTCACTTCGTGAGCAGCGGCTGGGCGCGGCTGAGCAGCGCCGCCATCTCCCCGCGCGTCAGCGACGCGCTTGGATGGAACGTGCCGTCCGCGTAGCCGTTGACAAGGCCATTGCTGCTCATAGCAGCGATGGCCTCCGCCGACCAGCTTCCTGCCGGCACGTCGGTGAAGCCCTTCGCAGCAGCTCCGCCGCTGGCCTGCGAAGTCAACTTCAAAGCGCGGGACAGCAGCACACTCATCTGCTCCCGCGTCATGATCTGATCCGGCGCGAAGCGATCGCTGCTGATCCCTTGGATCAGCCCGCTCATCTTCGCGGTCTGGATATCCTGCCACGCCCAGTGGGTGGCAGGGACATCACTGAACGAGGCGCCTATCGCTCCCGCCTCGGCTTTCAAGCCCAGCACGCGCACGATAATCGTCGCGGCTTCGGCTCGCGTGAGCGCCGCGTCCGGCGCGAACCGGTCAGCGGCTTTACCGAGCATCCAGCCTCGGTTCGCAGCGGCCAGCACGTCAGCTTGCGCCCAATGCTTCTGCATGTCGGCGAAGTAAAACCCATCCGACCACAGACTGTAATAGTCCCATGTATCAGACGATTCCTGATTCAGGCTCCAGCTTCCAGTTCCCTTCAAGTTGTACTTGTCTACCAGTTTCAGCTTTTCTTTGAGCGACTGTTCGTTCTCGAACCACACGGTGTAGTCGCCGGGGCCGAGCTTATTCCCATACACACTAGACGCAGCATCGGTTGGGCTTATCGTAAACGTTGCTACCGGTGATTGGCTAACAGCATCATAACGCACTGTTCCTTTATACATGTCAATCAGGTTCATCAGTGTCTGATCGGATACACCTGAGCCGTTTGCGGCAGCATCTTGATTCCAGTACCGCCCGTAGAACGGAACACCAAGAACTATTTTATCAGCTGGTGCCTGCGATACTGCGTATTGAATCGATTTCTCGACAAAGGGCAGGCTTGCCACAGGCCCCGGAGTTGGATCTCCAGGATAGCTTTCATCATAAGCCATGACCATTAAGTAATCACTTACCGCGGCTAATGCCTTGTAATCATACAAAGCAATCCAGCTCTTCGTTGTCCCTGTAGGGTTCGCTGCAACAGCCACGGATACTTCCATCCGGCTCGGGAGTTTATCGCGCAGCATTTTGACCATATCCGTATATTTATCCCGGTAGGCTGCATCTACATTCTCAATATCCAAATTGATGCCATCTAACTTATTATCCTCGATAGCCTTTACAATTTGATTCACAAGCGCTTCACGATTATCAATAGCTTTCTCACCTAGCGTCCTATCGAAATCGTTGCTAAGAAAAGGGACAACCTTCTTCCCTCTCGCATGCATGTCGGTTATGAAGGAAGGCTGAAGAGAATCGGATAGCTGCAAACTACCGTCTGCCTGGATATTAAAATAACTAGGCGAGATAACATCGAGGGTCTGACCGCTTTTATCCACTTGCGAGGTATAGGAATTTGGACTCCCGAAGAAGAGATAGGACATCGTAAATTTCCCTTGAGACGAGCTAGCTTCAGCCTTAACACGAGGTTCTGAGCTTGTTGCCATTGTCAAAAGCCCCGCGGCGGCTAGTATAATCAAGCATTTGCTCCATCGATTTTTGGCTTTATTCATCGGCCACCTCCCATTTCTAGTATCTAGCTGCTTCTCTCTATTTTGCTAGAAACAATAGGAATGTGCTAGGAGTAAATATTGGGGATAACAAAAAAACGTTACTTGAGAGCATTCTGCTCCGAGTAACGGTTTCTAATAAAACTGGTAGTGATTACGGCCTTTGCCCTTCACTTTGTATAGAGCAATATCTACTTCCTTCATCATGCTAGTCGCATCGGTCTCATTCGAGCGGTACATCGTAATCCCCATACTTACTGTTGCGCGAAACTGTTGACCCTGTATTTCCCATGGCTGTTCAAAACACCGAACGATACGCTGGGCCACGCTTTCCACGTGTTCCTTACAATCCACCGCGGGCAATAAGATGGTGAACTCGTCGCCTCCCATGCGGGCAAACATATCAACCTCACGGAGACATCCTTTGATTCGGTGAGTGAAATCCTGCAAGAACGCATCTCCTACATCATGGCCCATCGTATCATTAATCACTTTGAAATCATCTATATCTAAGTATAAAAGTCCAAACGGTCTCTTCGTCCGATTCGCTTTCAAAAGCATTTGCTGCAGATGCTCCTTAAACATTCGCCGGTTAGGCAAACCTGTCAGAGGATCATGATAAGCCATGGCAATAAGGCGGCTCTCTTGATTTTTGCGCAGCGTGATATCCGTTAGAACGAAAGAAATCTCGGCTAGAACACCCTCGTCATTACGAATTGGAATCGCGGTGCACTCGAACCAGATAATATTCTTACTTGCACTTCTCGCTCGAAATTCTAGCTTACTGCTGCTGCAAGTTTGCAAGGTTTTGATAAACATTTTATGTAAATCCATACCATATTCCGAATCGATAAAGTCCACCACTTGCTGAAAGTCACTAGGTATAAATCCTATCACCTCACTAAAATTCTTGGAGGCGTACGTCAAATTTCCATAAACATCAAATATGCTAAACAGATCCCAAGCTTGCTCGATGAATTGGCGTACGAATGTATCCTTCTGTAACGATGAATGTTTGGCGATATCCGCATCAGCCTTATGACTCATTACTCCGCAGCCCCTCTCGTGCTTTCTACATAGAGACTTAGGTAGATTAGCATGGGAACATAAAAATTCAATTAAGTTCATCCAAATTTTTCGTCAATTGAAGTCGAAATATGACTCTTTTCATACACTTTTCACATTTTCCGGGATGTAGAGGCAGATCAAATTACCTACTTTGGAGTAAGAATCGTACCAAATCTCTTTATCTGTCAATAAAAGGATAGAAATATCTAGGAGAATCGTTCTATAATGAAGGTAACATATTAGAGCGGGAACACCGTTCTTTCTACCAAGCTGTTCCGTTACTGAGGAGGATTTCTAGTATGGCAGGAGAAACTATTTTAGTCGTAGATGACGAGCAAGAAATTGTCCAATTGATTCAACTCTACCTAGCGCGGGAAGGCTATAAAGTCATCAGCGCCAATAACGGTCACGATGTATTTGAGATCGTGAAGGAACATAAGCCCGATCTTATTATTCTGGACATTCTATTGCCAGGACTTGATGGTATAGAAGTTTGCCGACAGCTTCGCAAAACGAGCAATACGCCGATCCTGTTCATCTCCTGCAAGAGCGAGGATATTGATATTATTCTCGGATTAAGCATGGGTGGCGATGATTATATGACGAAGCCTTTCAGCCCTAGTCAGCTCGTCGCTAGAGTTAAAGCTCATTTACGTCGAAATTCCATTCGAGAGCAGCATCAGGATGATCCTCAGTTGGTGAAATTCCCTGGCCTCGAAATCGATCTGGTTAGCCATATCGTTCGCGTGAATGGACAGACCATATCGTTATCGGCCAAAGAATTCGATTTGCTTTCCTTAATGGCTAAGACCCCTAATCGAGTATACAAAATCGAGCATCTGTTTGAACTTATATGGAGCCTGGATAGCATGGGCGATCCACGAACACTCATTGTACATATTAGTAATCTGCGTAAGAAAATTGAATCTAACCCAGCAGAGCCTCGCTACATTATTACGGTTCGTGGTGTCGGATACAAATTTAACGGTTCGGCTGTTTAGAACAGTCGGCTAAACCATACGGTAACATAATGCTGCAGAGGAACCGCTGCCGCCGCTATGACAAGTGCCGGAAGCATGTTGGCTACATTCATTTTTTTAATTTTGAGAATGTTGAGGCCAACGCCAATCACCAGGACGCCACCCACGGCTGTAATTTGGACGATCATAGCATCTAGAGACGCCTGGCTGAATGCCATGGCTATAAACGTCGCTGCCAGAGCGATGACCCCTTGCATCACGAACACGGACACCGCCGAGAAAATCACACCTATCCCAAGAGTAGACGCGAAGATAATGGATAAGAACCCGTCCAGCAATGATTTGGTATATAAAATATCATGATTATGCCTAAGGCCGCCATCCAATGGACCCAGAATAGCCATAGCTCCAATGCAATAAACCAAAGTACATGTCACGAAGCCTTGCGAGATACTGCTTGTAGGATGAGCAGAAGAGCCTTTGCGAAGTTGCGCCTGCAACCAGTCACCAAGCTGCTCTAGCCTGTACTCGATTCGCAGCAGTTCTCCAATGATACCTCCAATAACTACGCTCATAATAACTAGTACGATTTGATTCGACTTTAATGCCATAGTAATGCCCAGCACAGTAATGGCGAGCCCAAGGCCCTGCATAACTGTGCTTTTTATGCCTTCCGAGATGCGGGGCAGCATCATTCCTAATAATCCCCCAATAATAATGGCGATTGCATTCACAATCGTCCCCCATAAAGCCATGTTGATTCATTCCCTTTCTGCCTTCTAGTCTGTGACAACCTTCTCATTCTACATGATTCCGCTCATAATTTCCTCCATCATTGGAAATGGTATGAATAAGCAACAGGAAAGGAGGAATACAGCATGTCTAATGACAAATCGATGGATCCCATGACTGGCGACACGGTTGAGACGGACGGTATTTATGCCAATGAAGCAGGACGAGAGGTTACGCTCAAGCGCGGTGACGAGTTTCCCGCCGATCTTGTTTTGGGACGAACGACTTGGGAAATGAAGGGCTTCGCCGATGAAGCCGTGATTGATCATGACCAGTCTGAGCTTAACCCTATGCGCAAGCGTGTGGACGCGAGAACCTAATCATAGAACCGGGCTGCGATGAATTGCAGCCCGGTTTTTGCCTGCGTATGATATACTAAGGGGATGATATATCAAGCGTTGGGGGAACAAGCATGAACGGAAAACGAATTATCATTGTAACTGGAGGGACACTCGGAGATTGGGCACTTGGAGACATTCATGAAGATGACGTTCTCGTAGGATCAGACCGTGGTGCCCTATATCTGATTCAACATGGCTATACGCCGCATATTTCACTCGGTGATTTCGATTCTGTCACAGACGAAGAGTTGAGCCGTATTCGCTCTTCCAGTCTCACTTTCATCGATTGCGATCCGGTCTTCAAGGATTTAACCGACACCGAAATGGCCTTTAACTGGGCACTGGATCAGCAGCCTGATCATATCGTCCTCCTTGGCGCGCTAGGCACACGCTTTGATCATTCGTTAGCCAATGTTCATCTGCTGCGCAAAGGCACAGAGCAAGGCGTTTCCTGTTCCATTGTGGATGCCAACAACCAAATCATTGTCATTAACCAATCCACTCGTATATTACGAGGGAGCTATACACATATATCGCTGCTGCCGCTTAGTTTGGAAGTAACCGGCATTACGCTGCATGGTTTCCAATATCCGCTTCAGCAAGCGACTCTTCAGATTGGACAGTCCCTTGGAATTAGTAATGTACTTAAGGAATCGGAAGGCCTCATCGAACTCCAAACAGGCTTATTACTTGTTATCCAAAGTAAAGATTAAAGCAAAAAATTTTATAATTAGACAATCTCATATGAATCCTAGAGGGGATAACTCTGGTACAATGAACTGTACGCCATACATTAATTAAGATATTGAGGTCGTTCAAGCATGCAGCATGTGCAAGAGAATCCGGTAAAGAACCTTCATCATAAGAGTGTGCAATCCGTCATAACCCAATTTGCAGCCATACATTTACTTACGAACCGAGAATCCGAAATTATAGGTCTTATCGCGCTCCACGGTTACAGTAACAAAGAAATAGCTGATCACTGCAACATTAGCGAAAAAACAGTTAAAGTCCATATTGATAAAATTATGGATAAAGTCGGAACTCGATCGATGCGCAAGCTTCTTGCTGCCATCATCAGCAACGCGGTTTAACGCACGCGCCAAATACTGCTATTCGAACTGGAGACAGTTTGGATAGCAGTTTTTTATAGTAGATAAGAAAGTATAAGTTTTATACTTTTGCTTCGCATCTACCTTGACAAACGCGCTCGTCCGAGAAGGACGACGGAGTCGTTTATCCTTGTGAGGGAATCTCTCTAACTGGCTAAAATAGGTATATTTCTCCCAACCTTTGCTTACAAATAGAGTAATAGATTATTCCTCTAGATTGGTTGGTGTGCCTATGAACTACCAAAGAAAGAGAATCCTTTTTTATTCGGTGCTAGCAGGTCTATTTACTATACTTCTCCTACTCGTATCCATCAGCCTAGACTCCTCGGGGTACCAATTAGTTGGATCCTCACCAACTCCGGCATTGATCCCTCATCAGGTCGATGCTCAGATCGTCGAAACTCCATCCCAAGCTCCGGTCGAGGACTATACTTTTGCCCTGGACAAGCCCGCTCCAAGCTTAGAAATAATGCCAGAACCTCCGCTTCAAGAGGAACCCAAATTGCCTGCGGCCTCAACGGTTACTTTGAATACTTACGTCCCCATTCCCGCTTCCCCTTCTGCTTTGGCAGTTAAAGGGGCAGTTCAGTCTTCAACAAGACCAACACCTCTGCCGTCCAAAATCAGCATACCCGTTCTCAACTACCACAGTGTCACGATTGATCCAGGGAATGTTGTCGTTATTTCCCCAGCCAAGCTGGAAGAGCAGCTGATGTATCTTCACGACCATGGTTACACCCCGGTCTCTCTCACTACTTTTATTAGCCTTATCGAAGGAAAAGACGTCGAGGCGGCTCCAGAGAAACCAGTTCTGCTAACTTTTGACGACGGATACATCGATAATTATGAGCAAGCAATGCCTCTTCTTGCCAAATATTCCTTCCCGGCTACCCTCTTCATATCACCTGGTATGAGCGATCAGGAAGGTTACCTGAACTGGGAACAGATCAAGAAACTGCAAGAAGCTGGCTGGGACATTCAACCTCATGGGATGACACACCCTCATCTACCCCAGCTATCCGCGGATCAACAAGCCTTCGAAATCTTAGAAGCCAGAAAACAAATCGAGGAAAAGCTCGGAACCAAAGCCGATGTATATTGCTACCCTTATGGCGAATATAACAAAACGACGTTGAAGCTTCTTAAGGATCATGGATTTCGTTATGCTTTTACGATAGAGCAAGGCAATGCGACAAACCAGCAGTCCCCTTATCTGCTCAAAAGGCTTTTTATTAATGGAGAAGAAGGCCTGAAATCGTTCATTCGCAAGCTCTCTGCACACGATTAGGCAGCTTTATTTTCAAATTCATCAAGTGAAAGGTAGTTCAAATTAATCATCAATATAGTATAATAGGCCTATCAACCATGAGGAGCAGTAAGTATGTCACAAGCAAATAAGCGCTCCAGCTTCCGACTCAACCTTCAAATTCCTTTATCAGCCTTGTTCAAAATCATTGGTATCAAAAACAAGGCAGCTGACACCAAACATTCTAAAATTATGATAAGAGATATTAGTTCAGGCGGTATACGCATTCACACACCATTGAATCTTCCTATCGATATGAATTTGCTGCTGGAATTCACTTTTCATCTTTTTCATCAAGAGATCAAAGTATTAGGTGTCCTCACACGAAAAACGATGCTGAAGCCATCCCTCTATGAATACGGGATTGAATTCAGCATCGCAGATCCAATTATGGAACAGCAGCTTACCAGTCATCTGATCTTATTAGGTGCTCGTTTAAAACATAACAACATGCTGGCCAGCTGCAGCTTCTGTTCCGATGAAGATATGGCAGATATTTTCTCTGCCACCTATGAGATTACATAGCAGCTGCAAGCTTCTGTACAAATTGTTCCAAGTACATCTGATCGATGTCATCAAATCGGCTTTTGATAGGACTATCAATATCCAGCACCCCGATAAGCTCGTTTCCTACAACGATCGGTACCACGATCTCCGATTGTGATGCCGCATCGCAGGCAATGTGACCTGGAAATGCATGCACATCTGGAACAAGTACCGTTTCCCGACGTTCAGCCGATGTACCGCAAACACCTTTACCCAGTGGAATCCGTACACAAGCCGGAAGTCCTTGGAACGGCCCCAGTACGAGCTCCTTCTTCTCACTTGTCTCATCTAATAAATAAAAACCTACCCAATTCACATCACTCAGAAACTGCCCCAGCAGCGCAGCGGCGTTAGCCAAATTCGCAATGCGATTCGGTTCATCATGTATCAAAGCTTCAACTTGCTGAATCAGCAAGGCATAATTATGTTCTCTTGTTCCCTCATAACTTGATTTCGCAAACATCTCTCATCATCCCTCTTCCCCAAATCATTCCTACCTGCTTATCATACCAAAAGATAACCTTGCTACCCAAACGCAAAAAAAAGGCTAGTCGGATTCCACCGTTGCTGTAAGCTCGGAAATCGACTTCTCAGCCTGCAAACGCAAGCCTCACCTCGGTTTCTGCTGACTTTAAGCTCGGTTTCCGCGCTTTCAAAGCAAAAAGGACAGTCGGCATAGTGCCCAACTGCCCTTTTCTTTATGCTGTATACTTCCTCCTCACACGTCCCCAAAGGACGCGAAGTCGTTTATCCTTATTGCCCGTAATAAGCGTTCGCTCCGTGCTTTCTCAGGAAGTGCCGATCCAGCAACGTTTGGTCCATTAACTCTACCGCGGGGTTCAAGTTGTAAGTACGGTAGGCAATCTTCGCTACCTCTTCCAGTACAACTGCATTATGAACCGCATTATGAGGATCCTTGCCCCAACTGAAAGGTGCATGGCAATTTACCAACACGCTTGGGACCATCGCCGGATTCAATTTCAATTCCTTGAACGTCTCGATAATGACATTTCCGGTTTCCAGTTCGTAGGCTCCATTAATCTCAGTCTCTGTCATTAGACGTGTGCAAGGCACTCCCCCGTAGAAATAATCTGCATGTGTCGTACCAAGTGCCGGAATGCCTCTTCCTGCCTGTGCCCAGCTTGTAGCCCAAGCTGAATGTGTGTGCACAATACCGCCAATGGTCGGGAAAGAACGATATAGCGCAAGATGTGTCGGTGTATCCGAGGAAGGTTTCAGCTTGCCTTCAACGATTTTCCCTTCCAGATCAACGACAACGAGGTCTTCCGCTCTTAACTCCTCATAAGGTACGCCACTAGGCTTAATCACAACAAGGCCTCGCTCACGATCAATCCCGCTAACATTGCCCCAGGTAAATGTGACAAGCCGATATTTCGGCAAATCCAAATTGGCTTCCAACACAGCATTCTTCAAGTTCTCCAGCACCTGATATCAACACCTTCCGATAAAATGTACATATGATTTCATATTATACACTTGTACGTACATGTAATCTAGATATCAGTGATATAAAGTTTTTATCGATCAACTTGTATGTACAGCCTGTACGCACGTTGTATGTAAATCTAGGAATGAATAATTGAAAAAATGATCGTTTTCCCATCCGCTTCTAACCGTGTTTCAACGGAGTAGCTGCCGATTTGTTTCGTTGTGGTTTCGAGAACACCTTTAGCCGCTGCACGTTCACAAGCGTCAGTGAACTGGCGATAGAAGATGTCTGCGTCATAGCCAAAAAGGAAATCCGTGAACTTCCGGATGCTCTCCGTATTGCGGGCTAGTGTCCCGTTTTCTAGGTGCACAGTCACGCCATAGGTTATAAACTGCGGATCTAACCATAAGGATACTTCATTGCTGTTGCGCACATCGGCGGTCGCACCGCTCATCGCCAGCCCTTTGGCCTCGGCATCTCGGAATAGTCGCAGCGTTGTTTCTTCAAGGTCGTAGTTCGAACCTCGCAGCTTGCCCGCTTCCTCCATCACATCGTAGGCTTGCAGCATTCGCTGATCGGGGAATACCAGCTTCTTGTAGCTGCCATCCTTCGTAGGCACGACTTTAATGAACGCTTCACTTCCGCTGTTCACACTGATGCGCTTCGACTTCGTCTGCAAACGAGCAATGATTTGCAGCGCTTCAGCTCGGGTAACCGTTCGTCCAACGCCGAAGTACCCGTTCGGGTAGCCTTCCATGATTCCCTTCGTCATGGCCTCGCCAATGAATTTCTGCTGTCTGGCCGTCGCACTTTGAAGATCACCGAATTGTGAAGCTGCTTTGAGACTGTACACTTCGTCTTCCAAATACTCGGTTTCCTTGAGTAAATAGTACAGAATTTCGGCGACATCTTCGCGTTTTAGCATCGCTTTATAGTCACTGAACTGACCTTTGCTTATAAAATGAAGATCACTAGCCAAATCCAAATAAGGTTTTGCCCAATATCCGACTGTGTTCGGTTTGAATGTGAAATCCCGATAATCCTGCTGTAAAATACTTTGGTTGCTCGCACTAAGCGTTTGAATGAAGCTCGATTTCCATTTGCGTTCGCCATTCGGATACTTATCAGTAAAAGCGAGTAAGACAATTTTCACAAATTGATCAGCAGTCACAGAATCATCTGGTCGAAAAGTCCCATCAGGAAAGCCGTCAAGCAACCCCTGCTGCACCATCTGACTAATCGTCTGCTCCGCCCAATGGCCTCGAACGTCCGTCATACCGGCCGCTTCACTCTTCCCTTGTACGACACCTATTGTCATTACGCAACATACCGTTGCAATTGTAAGCCATTTATTGAGCTGTAACATCTTATTACTCTCCGCTTCTCCATGAGTTTTTGGCATCGTTTACACCAGTCTTTAGGATAAGCCTTCTACAATGCTTTGAGAACAGGCTTAAAGCCTAGTGATTCAAGGTGCCAAGAACTATCCACCATGGGACTATAGCCATAGGGATGGGTACAAAAAAGGACCGCGCTTTCTACACATGTAGAAAACACAGTCCTTACTTTCCAACGAAAAACGGCTCATTTAGCCGATCTTTTTCCCAGCACCCACTGTTATAACTGAATTATAATAGCGCAGCCAATCTGTTATGTACAACATTTTGGTCAGGAAGTCTGGAGCATTCCCCTGCAAACTCGCATACTTTTCCTGCTGCAGCAGTTGATGCATCTCCCAGCTTTTCTGAAATATAGCTTTAATGAAAGCTTCCTCCGTTTGCGGCTTATGCAGATCCGTTCCGCGCGAGAGTTCGATTTCCTCGATAATAACGCCTCGATAGTAGGGATGTACGTTCACTAGTTGCCCCATATCAATGTAAGCGAGACCTGTAAATTCGAAAGGCAGCCAAATTAAATTCGTCTTCCTGTCTTCCAGTTTAACTGTATAAACTAAACCCAAGTTCAGAGCAATCGGCTGCGGATAATTTTTAATTTGTCCAGACCGCAAATGATCCACTATATGCTCTACGAAATTCATGGTGTTCTCCCTCTCCGAAGGACCTGATCTTTCATCCAGTGTCCTTTCTTCATATTGCGTGTTACGGCCTTCTATTGTCAAGACACATCGTGAACGAGTTTACTTTTTCAACCTATAAACATGTGGTGCTTACACTTTAAACCGTCCAACTACACTTTGTAAGGATTCCGCCGTTTCGCTAAGACTAATTACCGATTTATCAATGGCTTCCATCGCGTACATTTGCTCTTTCGTATGTGACACAATAGTTTGAGATTGCTGCGACGATTGCTTGGCTAGATGAGCCATCTCCGCAATGGAAGCAGACACTTCCTGGGATCCAGCGGACATTTCTTCCGTGGCAGAGGAAAGATCCTGCACCTGTTCAGAGATGTTGGCGATGGCTTGAAGGATCCCTCCAAACATGTCCCCTGACTGTATAATCAGCTGCACACCGTGCTTCACCTCGTCCTTCACCTCCTGCATAGAAGTCACAGAAGCCAAGGCGTCTTCTTGTATCCCTTTAATAATATCATTGATTTGCGAAGTAGATTGGATCGCTTGCTCAGCCAATTTCCTTACTTCCGTAGCCACGACAGCAAAGCCCCTCCCATTCTCCCCTGCTCTTGCGGCTTCAATCGATGCGTTAAGCGCTAGTAGATTCGTCTGTGAAGCAATGCCTGTAATGACATCCACAATATGATGGATTTCCTGCGATCTTTGCCCAACACGATCAATAATTTGTGTAGAGGTTTCCACGGATTGCTCAATCCGATTCATTTGCTGAATGGAATCTGCTATGGTCGCATGACCTCGCTTCGCATCTTCCCTAGCATCTAAGGAGGCTGCCGCTACTGTAGAAGAGGATTCCGCCATACGCGAAATCCCTACTGCCATCTCTTCCATGGCTCTTGCGCTTTCGGATGCACCTTGATCCTGTGCCGCATTTCCCGCAGCAACCACATCGATCGCATGAGCGATTTCACTTGTTGCTTGTATGGTAAGCCGCGTGTGGTTCCCCAGCTGACCCCCAGATTGTTGAACCGAGTCCGCATTCACTGTGGCTTCATGCAGAAGGGAGCGAAGCTGACCCACCATATTATTGCAAGCATCGATTAATTGCCCCGTTTCATCCTTACTCATCTTCCCATCCAGACGTGTGGTGAGGTCGCCATTTGCTACGCGACGCAAGAAACCTACTGCTCTCGTAATAGGCCTTGTGATCATCCGTTCTAATGTAAAAGCTAGAAATAATCCAATCACAACAACAGCTACGCTAGATATGATCAAAGTCTTCACCAATTGCGACATGTGATTATCTAAATTGCTTTGCGCTTCTGCATACTTCTTGTCATAAGTAAGTACAAGCTTATCTGTTAACTCGTAAATTTGATTTTTGGCTTCATCGGTTTCATCGTCTACTTTCTTATACTCCGCTTTCAACTGTTGGGCTGTGTATTTATCTTGATTGTTATAGATCGCAACCACCTTATCGAACATCGCGATGTACAGTTGGCTTTGCTTGACAACACTCCCCGCCCACTGGCGCTCTTCATCCGTTCCTGCTGATGCGCTTACACTTTCTACCATTTCAAAGAACGTCTTCGTATTCTCTTGGTATTCCTGAATAATCTCTTTATTGTTGTTAATGATCAAATCAGCTTGATTACTGTATAGAATGCCTACCATGCTTTTTAAAGATAAGGCAATCTTTTCGTTGGTCATACTGGCCGTTTGTTCATTTACACTGAGCTTAGTTGATTGTACCATTCGATAGGATAGTCCAGCTGAAATCATAAACAGCAAGATCAGAGCGACAAAACTTATCAGAAACTTAAAGCGTATTGAATGAATAAAAGAAACCAAGAGCTCACCGCCTTAAGAGTTGTCCTGTAGATTCATTTCCACAGCTGAAAGAAAGATATCTCTCTTCGATTCTCTCCCTTGAAGTAAATCTCCTCCAGATTTCGAGCTATAGCTATTTTTCAAATTACACGTAGAAGTCCGACTCATCTGCCAGTTCACTTTCGAATCCTATAAAGCATGTTTTTTTTTATTAAAATGCGAACTTTTTTGTACTTGTAACGTCTAATTCAGAGAGGTGAGAGAATGGAGACGACCGGTGTCCATGTATTTGATTACTTAAAGTATGTATCTGAAACAACGGATCAGAAAGTGATTCTTCGCAATATAATGGAAACTTATGGAAATGATGTATGGAATTATGCGTTTAGCATTTGCCGTAATTCAGATTTAGCTGATGACATTACGCAGGATGCTTTCTTGAAAGTATATCGCAATCTTACTACATTCCGCGGTGAAGCTTCGGTCAAAACCTGGCTCCTTACCATTACACGTAATACCGCATATGACTACCTACGCAAAGCATTTTGGCGCAAAGTTACACTTGTTGGCTTCATTCAATCTGCAGGCACAACACAATCGGCAGAAACAGAAGCGATGGAGAAATTATATGCTAGTGATATATGGAAAAAAGTGATATCTCTGTCTCCAAAATACAGAGAAATCTTAATTTTGCATGCCCATTATCAGCTCTCAACGAAAGAAATGGCTGCCATCCTTAACATCTCGGAGGGAACCGTTAAATCCCGACTTCACCACGCCAGACTCAAGGTGATCAGTTTGAAGGAGCGTGAAGCGCTTGAAAACTCCTGATCCGGATGATTTACATAAGCAATTGGAATCAGGACCGCTTAAGCAATCTGGCTTCACCTCCAAGCTTCAAGGCGAGATCGAGGAAGCCATTGAGCGGAAGGAACGAGCGAAGCCGAAGGTAAAGCCCCTACTCTGTTTCGCCGGAATCGGTGCAATAGCTGCAGCGTTACTGCTCTTTCCATGGCGTACAATCCATACGCAAAGTGACGCAGCTACTGCAATGGATGCTTCTGTTACGACTGCGGCGTCCACTAGTTCGTCCCCTGCCCCAATAAGCACCGCACTGCTTATTGGGCTAAGGACCGAGCGTGAATCTAACAATACAGAGGCGCAGCATGCTTTAGGACCCATTCGTTATAGTACTTATCGAACAATGCTTATCGCGCCGGTTCGCGGCCAACTGCAGAAGACGTCCGAGGGCACTGGAATTCTCATGCCTTATAAGCAAAATTTTTGGAAAATCGATTCCTTGGTTCATAAAACGAAAACAGATGAGTTCCACTATTTATCTGCTCATCTAGCTGATCAGCCTGTGAAACCAGAAGTATTCCCCGATCAAGCGGACGAACAGTTAAATCGCGTGGAGACCCTGTTATTTGCTGGGAATCAATATGTTTCCATCGCTGAATCGGAGGAGGCTTGGCGAGGTAATGCCCCTTATCAAGCGGAACGCATCTGGGTTCGTACCCTCCCACAATTAAAAGAAGGGCATACTGTGCAGTTCTATAACAAACCGGTGGACAAGAACCATGTTTCGATCACCGATTTATATGGCAGCAGTAGCAGCATCCTTACAAATGTACCGAGCAGCTCTGCCAAATTGCTTGGTGAGATTACAGGCCAAAGCTGGACCGTCCAGCGTGAGCCAGGCCGCTGGGTCGGCAAGGTCGCTGAGACGCCGCGAATTAGTGCAACGACACCTGATAGCTACGTTCTACACGACTTCCCGCGCGAGCTGCCTGATAAAGTCATCAATCACGATGATCTTTGCTGCTCATGGAGCGCTATTCAGTCCTCGTGGCCGTTAGCAACCGATGCGTTAACATCGCCGATGAATGATATGATCGTCATTTTCGAGAACGGCAAGCTCAAGTTCTACCCTTACGGTCAGGCGCCGGGGAATGATCCACAACTAACCTTGGACCTCCAGCCGGGCGAGAAACTCGTTATGGCGCAGTGGGCAACCGATCACTACGTACAAGAGTGGATCGATAAAGTAGGCCGGTATTTGAATGATGATCAGGCTGAATCGAGCATCAGTGACGAAATGGATAATGGTAGAGTTGGAAAAACCCGCTAAGTCCTGTGACTTAACGGGTTTTCGTTGTTTACCAGCCCCTGCGATCACGCAAGCTTGTGATGTGGGCAATATGATGATTACCATGCCATGCGTAATTGCCAACGTTCCAATCCAGTCGAATCGTCTTCCCTGACTCTGGATGTACGAATGCACGTGCAAACTGCTCATGCTGCATATCGTGCAGAACAATCATCCAGCGGCTGTGCAATGCATCGAGCAAGGTAAGCGACAACTCCACCGGAGCCGACTTGCCGTCGCTAAGCTCAGCCCAGCGATCCTCATAGTAAGGTCTGATCGTCGGCTCTTCTTCTGTCAGCGCCAGCTTAAACCTTGTGTAGCTGTTCATATGGCTGTCTGCAACGTGATGCACGACTTGTCGCAGCGTCCACCCACCTGGGCGATAGGGCGTATCCAGCTGCTCGTCAGACAGCCCAGCAACCGCGTCACGCAGCCTACTTGGCGTCGACTCGATGTCGGCCATCCACTCTTGCAACTGCTCCCGTGAAATTTCACCTTCGTGTTCAAACAATCCAATAGGGTAGCGCAATTCATCCATACGACCAAGCCTCCAGCAACTTTTTCTCTATTATAGCGAAGTTTTGCTAGGCTGCCCACGATGTTGAAGTAAAGCACTACAAAGCGTCGGATACGCTCTCTCCACCACCCATCGGCTACATTAACGCTACAAAACATCGCTAACTCACCAACTATCTAGTCAATTCTCACTTTAGCGATGTAAAACATCACTAAAGTCGCCGGACGCCCTCTTTCCACCACCCATAAGCTACGTTAACTCTGCAAAACATCGCTAACTCACCAACTAGCTAGTCAATTCTCACTTTAACGATGTAAAACATCACTAAAGTCGCCGGACGCCCTCTTTCCACCACCCATCGGCTACGTTAACGCTGCAAAACATCGCTAACTCACCAGCTAGCTAGTCAACTCTCACTTTTGCGAGGTAAAACATCACTAAAGTCGCCAAACCCCCTTCTCTCTCACTCGCCAGCTTCTTCAACTCAACTTCCTCACCACAATCCAACAACAAATAAAGGCCTCACAACCCGCAATCCCTGCGGCTGTGAGACCTTTATCTCCTTTTAAACCTTATAAACATCAATGAACCTTTGAGCGAAACGGGATCCCACTGGGTCCCCTTTCCCTCAGCGAGAATAGCCAGTGCCTTCTCGATCGGCATCCCTTTCCGATAAGGACGATCGGAGGTCATAGCATCGAAGGCATCGGCTACCGCAATGATGCGACCGAACTCGGGGATATCCAGGCCCTTCAGGCCATCTGGATACCCGCCGCCATTATAGCGCTCATGATGAGAGCGCACGCCTGGAAGCAGAGGCGCCATAGCCTCAGCGGGCTCGATTTGCTTCAAAATCGATTCGTCGAGCACGGGATGCAGCTTGATTTGCTCGAACTCCTCATTGGTGAGCCGACTTTCCTTCAGCAGCACATCGTCGCGCACACCAATTTTGCCGATATCATGCAGCAGGGCCGTCTTGTTCAATAGATCTAGTTCCTGTTCGTTCAAATCTACAGCTCGTCCAAGAAGCTATCGATCATTGCACTGAATTCTAGTGTTTTTCTCATTGTATAGCAATTCAACCATTTGCGCTTTAAATCTAAACCATTTTTAACAAAAAAAATCCTCAGCCCGGAAGCTGAGGACTTGCTTATTTACATTGCTCATTTACATTACTCATTCACGTCATTCCGATTCCTTATTCAAAATAAGTTCATTATCCTTGCCTAGAAATGCACGCGCAAGATCTGTCACGCTTTTACCCGTTAGCGTCTGAGTAATTTCCGGCACTTGCGCGATCATTTTAGCAATATCGCCTGTAATCCGATTCACGCCTGACGTCGTTCCATCTTGTGAAATCACCGTAATTTTATCTACATTGCTCAGCGGAGCCGCAATTTTCTCAGCTAATTCCGGCAGTATGCGAAGAATCTCCACCGTAACTGCCGCCTGCGTATACTGCTTGTAAGCCTCCGCCTTCTTCTCCAACGCTTCAGCCTCCGCAAGCCCCGCTAAGCGGACGACTTCCGCATTCGCTTTCCCTTTCGCGAGCTCCGCTTCGGCCGTTGCTTCGCCGCGTTTTCTCGTCGACTCCGCATCCGCCTCGGCTTCGAGAATTTGCCTCTGCTTATTGACTTCGGCACGCATAATGGCCGCTAGCTTCTCCGCTTCAGCCGGCTTAATGACCGACGCTTCAAGCTCTTTCTCCTTCAGCTCGACTTCAATCTGGCGAACTGTCTTGTTCGCCTCCGCTTCCATCTGTCGGATTTTCACCTGTTCCGTCACGAGCGACTGTTGAATCTGCTTCTGCTTCAATTCATAAGCCAAATCCGCTTCAGCCTGTCGGCTCGTCGTTTCCTGCTTGAACTCGGCTTCCTTCATGCTGAGCTCTTTGCGGTACTGCGCTTCCTTCGCCGAAGCGGCGCTCTCCGCCTCAATCTTCAACTGATGGGCTTCCGCTCGACGAATCGCGGATTCCTTCTCCGTATCTGCCTGACGAATTTGGATATCCCGCTCCACTTCAGCTCTGGCAATACTAGCACTTTTGCGGATACGCTCCACTTCCGGTACGCCTAGGTTCTCAATGTATCCTTGATCGTCGGCCACTCGTTTGAGCACAAAGGAGATGAGGCTCAGCCCCATTTTATCCAAATCCTCAGAGCACGTTTCCCTCATCTTGCTGTTCAGCTCATCCGGATTCTTAAGAATGGCTTCCACGGTCAATTGTCCAACCAACCCACGAAGATGTCCTTCTACGGAATGCAAAATCATCATTTCCCGCTCTAACAATGTGTGGTCAAGGAACTGCTCCGAGGCTGTACCGATCGCAACTGGATCACTTTGAATCTTGATTTGAGCCACCGCCTCAATCTTGAGCCGTATCCCCTGTTGGGAAAACATAGGTTGATCCGGCTTCACATCGAAGCTCATGAGCATCATGGAGATCGTTTTAAAGCTTTGAAAACCAGGGATGACGAACGTCCCTCCGCCTTGTACGACCCTTTTTCCACCTAAACCATACACAATCATCGCCTCATTCGGCGGCACTTTCTTGTACGCTCTCACAATGGAAGCCAGTAAGATGAAAACGACAACAACAATCGCAACAACCGTATACAAAATTCCCAACATAAACGCATAACCTCCCAGTAGTTAATTGCAGCAGCTATTATTGGTTAAACCTCGTTACCGTCGCAATTCCTTTATTCATGTGCAAAACGACGACCTTCGTCCCCTTCGGAATGGACTCCCCATTCTCAGATCGAACACTGATGGAACGCGTAGTGCCATGCATCACAAACATCATTTCGCCCGTCCCCTTCCCATTAATCGGCACAGACAGCTTCCCTAACTGACCACTCAGATCAAAATCGCTCTCTTTCATGCTGTGGTCATGCTTATAAATAACTTTGGCGTAGAGAAGGAAGAAGAGCCATCCTACGAAGAGACCGGCACCGATTGCGATAAGCAGAATGAGCAAACTACTTGTCATCCCAACTTGATTCAGCATATACCCCATGCCGCCAAACACCGTCAAACTAGCTAATATGGAAGATAAGTTAAAAAAAGACGGTCCACCATGGGCATGAGCTGCCCCGTTATCCGCATGAAACTCACCGCCAAAAAACGTAACAAGTACCGTGAGTACAAGGCCTACAAAGAAACATATGGCAAACAACGTCATCATAGACAATTACCTCCTAAGAGTTTTGCTTTAGCAAATTTACCTTGTACGCAGTACGCCTTATAAATATAGACGAATTTGGTAATAAAAGGTTTCGCCCAAAAAAAATATACTCATAACAGCGAATCCTTCAGCTTTATTTCGCGTATAATCATTGAACGTCTTTTACTATTTTTATTAAACCTAAGGAGTAGATTATCACATGCACAAAAAGAAATTGACTTGGTGGATCTCCGCCGCAATGGTTCTATTGATGTTTACTTTATCAGGCTGCCAGGCTGTGCAAGGATTAGACCTTGCTGGGGCGATTCAGAATGACTGGGCCGTGAAGTCCTCAGAATCCAAAGGCACCTTGCAGCTCGAGTTTGTGCCTGGCGACACTTCTAAGCTATCCACTGAGGAGCAGAAGGCACTAACCGCTCTGCAAAACGTGAAAATCGAACTCACCAATGTGAAAACACAAGATGCACAGCACCTTTCGGCAGATGGTACGATTACATACAGTAAAGGCACAATTCCTTTCAAACTTGCAACTGAGGGCACCAAGTTCATTTTGAGTGTCGAGGGCGCGAAGAAACCGATTGTTTTCGATGTCTTAGGAGGTTCTAATTTATCGTTTACTAAACTGTTACCCGCAGCTGTGCAAGAACAGTTCGGCAACAAAATTGCAGATATTAAATCTGCGATTATTGGACTTATTTTAGCTAATACGCCTAATCCGTCGAACATATCTGTCACACCTGTCACGGATAAAGTAAATGGCGAGTCCCTGTCTCTGCAAAAAGCGCATATCGAGCTTAGCGGCACGGAACTGGCTTCCCTTCTCAAAAAGCTGCTGAGTAATGTTCTCGCTGATGAAGCTGGATTGAAAGAATTGATCAGCCAATTGTACGATGCCCTCTCACCAATTATTGAGGAGCAAATCAAGGGCGGATCTACCGACTTTTCTCTAAAGATTTTAAGTAATAAACAGTTAGCTGTTGGACTTGTCTACCCACCTGTTCAAGATTTTCTGAAGAAAACAGCTGCGTCCTTGGATAAAATGATTGCCGGGGATGCTTTGGGCGAGCCGGGCATTTTGCCGATTCAGGATTTATTTAACAGCAAATCAGCCCTTCAAGCAGATATTTACACAGACGCTGACAAACAAGTTCGCAAGCAAAGCCTTGCGTTGAATGTTCCTCTTACGAATACGAGCTCAGGCATTGCTGCTCTCAAGCTGTCTTATGTAAGTGAGACGTGGAATATCAATAAGCCGGTCACGGCGAATACCATCAATATTTCTGACGGTGCGCTAAATGTAGGCATGGACGCTTCATCCATCTACAGCTTATTGAATAACCTTGATAAGCAGTCTCTCATTTACAAGCTGCTCAAGGATGATTTGAAAGTAACGAAAAAAGAAGTCAATCTGAAGTTGAATGATGGTGCTTCCGGGGCTGAATCCGATACCCCACAGCCTTTTATTAATTCAGATAACAAAACGATGGTGCCTGTGAGATTTATTTCTGAAAAGCTTGGCGCTGAGGTTGGCTGGAACGGGAATCTTCAGCAAGTAACCATCAAGGACTTGTTAACAGGTGCGACGATTGTCCTGAAGCTAGACAGTAAGATCGCAAGTGTGAACGGCGCTTCTATCGAGTTGGAAAGTGCGGCTACGCTCCATAACGGATCCACTTTCGTACCGATTCGATTCATCGCGGAGCAGCTCGGAGGCAAAGTTTCATTCAATGACGATACACGTGTAGTTACGATTAAACGCGACTAACCTGTTGAATTGACACGAGTTGGCGATACACCTTTTTTGGGCGGCTGAATAATCTAGTAGTGAACCTAGGCAAAAGCCTGCTGCTAAGCGCAGCCGCACGAAAAAGGAGCGAAACCGTATGTATATGAATCCATCGCATCATCCTGTTCATCCTGTTCATCCTGTTCATCCTGTTCATCCTGTTCATCCCGGTCATCACGGGCCTCATGTTCTTTTCCAGGCAGATCCAAATTGGCAGCACATGTTAAGGCAGAAAAGAGATACGATCCAAGGTGCACTCCACCCTCATATCGGTCGTACTATTCGTGTCACAACGTTAGAAGGACATACGCATGAAGGTGTTTTGGTTAACGTGGATGGACACCATGCATACCTTCAAGTGAATCCGCATGGGCATCCTCATGGCCAGCATAGACCCATCTATACGCCAGCTCAATACAACCAAATCATAACGCTTGTGCTCTTCGAACTATTGGTTATCTTACTGCTTTCCTAAGACAAAAGCTCGCTCTCATCAGGTCATTAAGACCTCTGAGAAGCGAGTTTTTCTATTAGCGTATATTAAGCCATTGTAAAAATTTTCTAATCAAAGCGCATCTTTCCCTCTTTTTGTGCGTATAATCTATCACTGCTATTTTTTACTAGCTATTATATCTAAGGAGTAGATTTGTAGATGCAAAGAAAGAGATTTACTTGGTGGATTTCCACTGCATTAGTTATTATGCTTTTGGCGTTAACGGGGTGTCAGGCTGTTCAAGGGCTAGATTTGGGGCAAGCTATTCAAAATAGTGCCAGCATTCAATCCGCCGAATCCAAAGGCTCGCTTCAAATGGACATCATCACAGGTAACACCGATGGCTTGTCCGCTGACGAGAAACGGATGATTGACGTCTTGCATCATGTGAACTTAGAGCTGAAGAGCGTTAAAATGCAAGATAAGCAGCACATCTCTGTAGATGGTGCTCTTATCTACAGCAAAGGGTCTATCCCCTTCCAGCTCAACGTAAATGGGACGAAACTCACTATACATATCGAAGGTGCTAAGAAACCACTTTTCTTTGATCCGATGACGGCGCAAGCTGGCTTAGCTGGCTCATCTGCAGCACTATCATCCAATTTGCAGCAGCAGTTACTCAAGAAAGCAGAAGAATTATGGCCTGCATTGCTCAAATTCTTCTTAACCAATGCTCCGAATCCGGAACATTTCGCCGTATCTTCCGTGTCCGAGCCTGTGAATAGTGAAACACTTTCCATGCAAAAGGCCCACATAGAGATTAAAGGTAATGAGCTCGTAGGCCTTCTGAAAGCATTCCTAACGAACATCCTTGCTGATGAAAAGGGAATGAAGGAATTGATTGGTCAGCTCTATGATGCATTGGTGCCTATTATTAAAGAAGAAATGAAAGCTTCCCCCTCTAAGAGTGGGTTAAATTCTGAATTGCCAGACCTTATGATGGCTTACCTTGATAACAAGACGTTAGCTGTTGAGTTTGTTTACACAACCATTCAGCAATTTCTTCGGAAAGCTCTCAACGAGTGGGATAAAAACATGCAGGACACACTTTCTTCTGTATCCGACTCCCAAGTGAAAGCATTACTGAGTGATAAAACCATACTTAAAACAGACTTCTTCATCGATACCGATAAACAGATTCGCAAAGTAAATGCGGAGCTTACACTCCCCCTCACAGAGGTTAGTGCTGGAGTCAGTGCACTTAAATTTACTTATACCAGTGAAATATGGAATATCAATAAGCCTGTTACAGCAAGTGTAATTGATACCTCTGGCGGGGTATTGAACCTGAGCGAGGTATCAGCCAACAACGATTCCTTCCTAACCTATTTCAACAAAGATTCTAAGTTCTATTCCTTTCTGAGAGAAGATTTGAAAATAGCCAAAAAAGACATTCACTTGCTGATGAGTCAGGACGATGACGACTACGAGTTCGATTCCTCCCATCCTTTTATCAATGAGGATCAAGTGTCCATGGTGCCCGTTCGATTCATTTCGGAGAGACTGGGAGCTGAAGTGAAGTGGAATGCAGCCTCAAATCAAATCACAGTGAAAGACCAACTTAACGACAAAACGATTATTCTGACACTTAACAGTAAAACAGCGAGTGTTAACGGATCATCTGTTCAATTGGACAGCGCCCCCATCCTGAAGAATGGCTCCACTTTCGTACCGCTTCGTTTTATAGCCGAGCAGCTTGGCTGTAAGGTTGGTTTCGATAATAAAACAGGTAGTGTAACCATTACCAGAGAATAGCTGATCCTAAGCCAAAAGCTCGCCCTCATTCGGTCTATATGACTGGTGTGGAGCGAGCTTTTCTCATTGCTGAATGAATCTTTCGAATGAATCCTGACAATCTCTAGCTAATTTCTCCTCATCAGTTCCGACCAGTCTGCCGTTCTCGACAACAACCTTTCCATTCACAATTGTATAATCAACCGGACGTTTGAGTCCTACCGTACCTAGCCACGACTTTGGATCAGTCAGAGTCCCCACAGCATCAATTTGATCTACACGCACCATGAACAAGTCTGCTGCCTTGCCAATCTCCAGCGAACCAATGTCGCTTCTTCCTAATATTTCTGCTCCACCTCTGGTTGCTACCTTCAAGAGATCATATCCGGTCGGTGCCTGACTGCTAGACTGAAGTCTGTGCAAGAGATACGAAACTCGCAGTTCCTCTAACAGATTCGAGCCATCGTTTGAGGCGCTCCCATCAACAGCTAAGCCAACGGGAATCCCCATCGCAAGCATTTCGGGAACCCTGGCTATGCCGGACGAAAGCTTCATGTTCGAAATCGGGCAATGCGCGACTCCTGTTTTGGTATGTGCAAGCAGCTTCATTTCATCATCGTTAAAATGTATACCATGCGCATACCACACATCGTGGCCTAACCAGCCGAGACTTTCCATGTAGGCCAAAGGCCTCATCCCGAAACGCTCGAGCGTGTAGGCTTCCTCGTTCTTCGTCTCAGCTAGATGCGTGTGCAGCCGCACGCCCTTGGATCTAGCGAGCTTCGCCGATTCAAGCATGATATCCGCGGATACGCTGAACGGTGAACACGGAGCGAGCACTACCTGCCTCATTGAACCTGCGCTGGCATCGTGGTAGAGATCAATTAGCCTCTCACTATCGGCTAGAATCGTATCTATATCCTGAACAACGCTCATGGGAGGCAGCCCTCCCTGATCCTTGCCTAGCGTCATGGATCCTCTCGATGCAACGAAACGGATACCAAGGCGCTCCGCGGCTTCGAACTGTTTATCTATAAAATGGGCACTATTTTGCTGTGGAAACACATAATGATGGTCGAAAACTGTCGTACAACCGTTCTTCATCAGATCCGCAATCCCCGTAAGCGAGCTATGGTACACGGCGTCTGGCGTAATCCCTTTCCAAATTTCGTAGAGATAACGCAGCCAGTCGAATAACTCCAGCTTCTGCACCTGCGGCAGATTGCGCGTGAACGTTTGATATAAATGATGATGCACGTTAATGAGACCGGGATACACGAACATCTGTGACGCATCAATCACCTGTTCTGCCTCATACAAGTCCTTCCCCATCTTCACTATCCGATTGTCTTCAATCAGGATATTCGCCTGTTCCAGCACACGATCCTCCGCATCCACCGTTACAATTGCTTTTGCACCACGAATCAACAATGAACCCATCCCATCTTCCTCCTCAACGTAAATGAGGAAACCAAAAAAATCCTAACAACAAACACAATATATGAGCATATATTGTGTTCGTAGTTAGGATTTAGGTTCCCAGTAGAGCCCCCGAACCGAATTATCGAGGTTATACGAACTATGAAGTTGTGTCTTACGGCTTACAATTAGCCCCAGTATAGAGCAGAAAATGGCGGCAAGTCAATACTTATCAACGCAATGACTTTGTGATAAATTTTTCGATCAATGAATTTTTAGTAAAAATGGAATAAGCTCCCCTATAAATGGATATATTATCAAAGCTGCGTTAACAAGCTATCGGGATCTACGTGGTCTTCGGAAACAGGAGCGCAGGCACAAATTATTGTTGGAGGTTTTTGTATACATGGAAACAGGCACGGTTAAATGGTTTAACGCAGAAAAAGGTTTTGGTTTCATTGAAATGGAAGGCGGCAAAGATGTCTTCGTTCACTTCAGCGCTATTACTGGGGAAGGCTTCAAAAGCTTGGATGAAGGCCAAAGCGTACAGTTTGAAGTTGTTCAAGGTAACCGCGGACCGCAAGCTGAAAATGTAGTCAAGCTGTAGTCCTTCACCACATATTGCTTTAACTGCTTGCGAGTCTGAGTCTACTATGACAAGGAGGAGTTCGATTGTACTTTTCAAAGAAATCGTTGGAACCTGTCCCCGAGGAGCAAACCAGCATCTGGACCTGCAGCACCGAACAGTGCTCATGCTGGATGAGAGATAATTTTTCATTCGCTGATAGTCCTGCATGTCCAATTTGCAATTCATCCATGGTCAAGGATTTAAAGATGCTCCCAACCTTATCGAACACAAGCAGCAGGCGATGAATGCAAGAAGGTAGCAATTGATTTCAAGAGAAACCCTCGCGTCTCCGAATGGAGGCGTTTAGGGTTTTTTTGTTTTTATTTTTGCATGAGGTAAAATAAACGGCTACGCCGTCTTATACTTTCTTATCTACACAGAAAAGAGACTCCTTGAAGGAGTCCCCTTTTTAAGGTTTTATCATAAAATAGTGCGTTGAAAATCTTGGCCATTATATTCCCTAACTTCCGTTGAAGGGGTAGCCAGAACAAGGATTTTCCCTTTATCCAGCTCACTTTCCAAACGACCGGCCTCCACTTCTGGCACACCGAGTGCTCTCATCTTCGCCCGCAGCTCATCGCCGCGAGAACGGAACAGATTAGCGATAGACGTCAGCACCCCCTCTTCAGCCATGGTGATCTGCTCAGCTCCCGTATAGTTAGCGACGTAATCAGTACCTTCAGCACTATGGGTCAGCACATAAATATGCTCTCGCTCAAAGCCTTCTCTGTACAATTGCTGCACTTTATTCTGTGCCTCTTGAAGATTCGATGTCACACTCACTCTGGTATAAGTATTCATGGTATTTCCTCCTCTTTGGCTATTATTTATTGGGTTAGTGATGTATGAAACTTTTGCTAAAAGCCTCTTCGTCTTCCGAAAATCAAGGATACGACGAACATAATCAGGAATACGAAGAATAAGACTTTGGCAATCCCTACCGCTGCTGAGACAATCCCGAAAAATCCAAAAACACCGGCTACAAGCGCAATGATTAGAAACATAATTGCCCAACCTAACATAGGAAACACCCTCTCTTATCATCGAATATTGGTTGTTCTTGCTATGTTATCTATTAACCACTTCGCCTAGTAATGAAACACTTTTCAGTTGAAAAATAGGACATCATCCATTGTTATCTTCACTTTCAGCTTGCCGTGTTAAGCCCATCTGTTCAACTCTTTCCAGCCTTTTATCTAGACGTTCGAGCAGTGTCTTTAGCTCCATATTCTCTTGTTCGGCTCGGTAATTGATCGCGAAATCAAGGATCGCCTCCTGCTTATCTCGCGCCGCTTGACGATTCTGACTCATCAGAATAACCGGTGCCTGCAAAGCCGAAATGCAAGATAGAATCAAGTTAAGCAGGATGAATGGCGGCTTATCAAATGCGAAGCTCATCAGATTAATGATCATCCAAATGCCCAAAAAAGTGCAAAACAACACTATAAATGTCCAACTGCCGCCAAAAGAGGCAATATGATCAGCAAGGCGATCTGCCCTTGAAGACTTCTTCTCCTGCTGTTCAATCAAATGGGACTTAATATTCCCTTGATATTCATTCACCATGGCCGTTATGCGATCTAACTGGTCATTATCCAGCTTGGTGCTCGGATCGTTGTCCAGTTCCTGAAACAACTTCTCAGGCGTGCAATCGCCTGTAGATTTCATCTCATCGATTTCCTCTTCCATTCGTTTCCCTTCTTTCTGCTTCTAAAGTACAAGCTACTTTATATGTAAACGTTCCCCGCTGCTGATGAAACAACCCTATGGGACGTGCTCCTTTATTGGAGGTTGTAGATCCATAAATCAATGTAGTTTCAAAATTTAGGTACTAAACTGCTGATCTGAGGCTCTTGGGGAACGAGGGGCCGCTATTTCGGTTAATATGTCGATATTGGGCCGCCTATATGCGGAACGTACGTACGCTATTTTAGTGTTTTTGCAATTTTACACCTCTGAATCGTGAAATAGCGGATCCTCGTTCCGCGAAACCATGAAATACGCGGTTTCGAGCGAAATAAGGTATCTACGTTCCGCAGAGATCGAGGCTGCGCGATTACAAGTCGGGCATTAAACAAAAAACACTCTCCAAGGGAGAGTGTCCAGCAAAATTACCTCTTACGATAAATTCGTTCCTGCGGTACGAATTCATCATATTGCACGCCTTCGGGCACGAAAAGAATGGATTCTTTTTTTCCTAAGCCTAGGTATCCACCTGGAATTAAACTTCCATGAAATAGGCTGTGTACCTGCTGCTGCAGCTTCGTATCGAAATAGATCATGACATTGCGGCACAGGATGACATGGAATTCATTAAAGGAGCCGTCCGTGACGAGATTGTGCTGCGCAAACATCAGATTTTCTTTCATCAGCGGCTGAAAATAAGCATATTGATGATCTGTTGTATAGTACTCGGAGAAGGCCTTGGTCCCACCTGATTCCAAGTAGTTCTTCGTATAGACTTGCATCTGCTTCAGTGGGAAAGCGCCCTTTTGCGCGCTCTCAATCGCTTTCTCATTCATATCTGTCGCATATATCTTCGTTCTCTCGGCCAAGCCTTCTTCCTGCATCAGGATCGCCATCGCATAGACTTCTTCTCCGGTCGCACAGCCTGCATGCCAAATCCGAATCTCAGGATACTTCCTTAGCACGGGAACTACCTGATTACGAAAAGCGCTGAAAAAGCTTGGATCTCTGAACATTTCTGTCACTCGGATCGACATGTCGTTCAGTAATTGTTCCACGAAGCCGGGTTTGTGCAGGACTTTTTCTAGCAGCGCTGTGATGGATGGCAATTTCTCTGCTTTCATGCGATTAAGAATTCTCCTGCGTAAGGATGAACGCACATAATGGCGGAAATCGAACCCATACATTTGATATAAGCCTTCCAAGAGCAGATTAATCTCGATATTTTGCAGCTCATCGTAGGGCAGTTCTTCTAATTCGGAGTAATTATCCAAGGACTGGCGAATCAATGTTTCTTCACCTGCTTCGTCAACCATACCCGCATAAGCGAGAATAGTTGATCCATATTCAGCGGCTTGGTGATATAGTCGGAAGCGCCGGACTCCAGACATTTCTCTTTCTCACTCTTCATTGCTTTCGCCGTTAGCGCAATGATGGGTAAATCGTGCAGCTTCAGCTGACCGCGAATCGCTTTCATCGCATCATAGCCCCCCATGACAGGCATCATAATGTCCATTAACACAAGGTCGTAGTCGGAATCTATGGATAAAAGCTCCAGGGCATGCTTGCCGTGATCAGCAATCTCCACGGTAACTCCCTTCGTCTCAAGTGCTGTGACAAGCGCGAAAACATTACGCGCATCATCGTCTACGAGAAGCACTCTTTTACCATGAAACAATTGCGAATCTGAGCTTATGAGCTCAGCCATTTGCTGCTCTGCTATCAAGGAACTAGGTTCAGTCGAAACTGTTACAGTTGTATCTAGTTTTAATTCCTCGCTAGCTGCTGCAATTTCCCCCCGCGAATGATCGTTCTCTTGGACCTCAGGCTCCAATTCACGCGCGTTAGGCACATAGAGGGTGAACGTGCTGCCCTTGTGAAGTTCGCTTTTCACGACAATGGATCCACCAAGCAAACGCGTAAACTCGCGGCATATCGATAAACCAAGTCCCGTTCCGCCGTATTGACGATTCGTTGTACCATCCACCTGCTGGAACGCTTCGAAAATAACCTGCTGCTTATCAATCGGGATACCTATTCCGGTATCTGTAATCGAAATAGCCAGTACGGTTTCTTCCGGATCTCTATGAAGCAGCTCTTTGACTCGAGAAGGGTCAGCGAGTGCGATTTTCATGGTTACAGAGCCTTGCTCAGTAAATTTAAAAGCGTTAGATAACAGATTCTTCATGATTTGCTGCATGCGTTGGCCATCCGTCAAAATCACATTAGGCACATTCGGCTCCAAAATGACCTCGAAATCCAGCCCCTTCTTATCCGCTACGGGATCAAACATCAGCTTCATTAATTGCGGTATTTCAGTCACGTTGACCTCATCCGTCATAATTTCTATTTTACCCGCTTCTACTTTGGATAAATCAAGAATATCGTCAATCAGCGCGAGCAGATCATTGCCTGCAGCATAAACGACACGTGAATAATCCACAACCTCCGACATTTGCATGTCACCGTTATTTTCCGCAAGCATTTGCGACAAAATCATAATGCTATTGAGCGGTGTTCGCAGCTCATGGGACATATTCGCCAGAAAATCGGATTTATACCGCGAACTCGTCTGAAGCTTAAGCGAGAACTCTTCCAGCTCATCCTTCGCTTTCTTCAACTCTAACACTTTCTGCTCCGCGAAATGGTTCTGTTCCTCTAGGAACTCATTCGTCATCCGCAGCTGTTCTTGCTGCATCTGGAGTTCTTCAGACTGTGTCTGCAGCTCTTCCGATTGTGCCTGCAGCTCTTCCGTTAACATCTGTGACTCCGAAAGCAGACGCTCTACTTCCATTCGGCTTCGCACACTCGTAATCGCCGTACCGAATTTCTCTTGCAGCGAATCGACCAACGTAAGATGCTTCGATTGGAAGGGTTGAAGTGAAGCTAATTCAATAACTGCCTCTGCTTTGCCTTCCACCATGATAGGAGCAACAAGTAAGCTTCGAGGTGTGGAAACACCTAAACCTGACGTTACTTTAATATGGTTCTCCGGAAGATTATCCATCAGGAAAATCCGCTTATCTATGGCACATTGACCGACTAAGCCTTCCCCTAATCGAAAGCTAGCCGTTGAGGGGTCCACCCCGGATGCTGCATATCCTGCTATTTTCACATACCGAGTCTCGCCCCCAGCGTTATTACGGAGGTAAACAACACCATAGACGGCATCCAGCATAGGAGCTAGCTTACTCACAAAAGTTTCACTCAATTCCGTGATATCGCTAATCCCCTGATACAAGGTTGATACTTCGGTTATATTGGTTTGAATCCAGTTTTGCTTGTCTAAGCTTGCCAGCAGATCATTCGTTGCTTCTGCCAGCACTCTAATCTCGTCATTGGTTCTCACTTCAATTCTTGCATCTAGATTTCCTTCAGCAGCTGTAATATCTCGAATTGTCTTAATGACTCGATTGATCGTGCTAGTTATTGAATTGGACAAAAATACAGCCACCAGAACCGCAAAAATAGAAGTAATGCCCAAAACGGTAAAAAGAACAACTCTAAGATTATAGTTGCTTTTTGCTAATTGATCGACTCTTGCAGCCGTTAACTGCTGTTCAACCCTAAGAAAGGAATCAAACTGCGTGCGCAGCTGATCCATCAATTTTTTCCCTGAATTTTGTTTAAAAAAATCATTAATGGCTGCTGTATTGTTTTCTTTTTTCAACTTAACAACGTTATCGCCACCATTCTTGATCCAGTTCTGAATCGTTGGCTTGATCTGCTCCAAACTTTTCTGTTGTGCAGGATTATCACTTATTAAAAGATGAAGCTTATTATAATTATCGAGCCATGCTCGGCTGCCAGCCTCATAGGGATCCAGGTACTGCTCTTCCCCAGTAATGACGTAGCCTCGCATCCCCGTTTCCATATCGATCATGTTTTTCTGTATAACATTAAGGAGATCGCGCACTTCAATATCATGCGTGGATATGTAGTCTACTTCCTTCTGAAGAGAGGTTATTCGATCACTCACAACTAAGAGGGCAGCCCCTAAACATAGAATAATACAGACATATCCTAGCGTGATTTTCGTCTTTATGTTGATAGGAATAGATTTAAACATGTTTGCCTCCTAGTACAGTTCGTAGAGAATGTTATGTTAACATTCTACTGTTCTCACTATACCACATTAAGAGAGCTAGAGAGATAGTTTGAGCCTTGTTTCTATAATTGATCAAGCAACTGATCGAGCTCCGGATCGGATTCCGGATAAGCTACATTCATGCTTTCCAACGCTTCTACAGCAATTTGCAGAACGGCCCAATCTCGGTACCAGCGATGATTAGCAGGCACGACATACCACGGAGCAGAAGCTGAGCTGCACTGCTTAAATACATCTTCATAAGCCTTCTGGTATTCGTCCCAGGATTCTCGCTCCACGAGATCATTCTTGTCGAATTTCCAACGTTTCGTTGGATCCGTTAGCCGATTCCGCAGCTTTGCAAGTTGAAAATCCTTGGAAATATGCAGGAAAATCTTAACGATTTTTACACCGCTGCTCTCCAGCAATTTCTCAAATCGATTAATGTGCTTGAATCGTTTCTTCGCTTCTGAATCACTAATCGAGTTGTGTACGCGGGTTATCAGTACATCCTCATAATAAGACCGAATGAAGGCCCCGATCATTCCTTTCGCAGGCACAACCTTATGAGCGCGCCACAAGAAATCATGAGCGGATTCCTCTTCAGTAGGCGTTCTGAAGCTGCTTACTTGAAAGCCCTGTGGATGGAGTCTTCCGAGCGCACGCTTAACGACGCCGTCTTTACCGCTGCAATCCATGCCCTGAATCACAAAAAGAACAGACTGCTTCTTCTCGGCGTACAGGATATTTTGCAAGGTTTCTAATCGTTCGCTCAGACGTTCTATATTCGGTTCGGCCTCTTCACGATCGTGAAGGGCTCCGGTTTCATTAGGATCAATGCTTTCTAAACGTACTTTCTTCCCGTATTCCAATTGAAAATGGTCGCCCGGCATCGGGTAGCCTCCTTACGTGCTCTGGTTTAAGACAGTCTTCAGCTTATCAATCGCCCGCTTCTGAATCCGGGATACACTCATCTGAGAAATCCCTAATTTGTCGGCAATGTGCCGTTGCGATTGTCCTTCATGATAAATAAGACCAATAACCGTACGTTCTTCCTCTTTCAAACAAGTCATCGCCTCTTCAAGATCCATACGTCTCTCGAGGTTTTGATAGTCATCCGTTGGACCAGCGATCATATCGCCAATCGTCGCACTATCCCCATCACTCGTGAGCGGAGTATCCAGTGATGTGTAATTATAATAATCGCGGCCTGCCAGAATCTCAATCGTTTCTTCCGGACTGAGCTCTAAATAAGCCGCAATCTCATCGATACTCGGCGAACGTTCCAGCTTCACGGTCAGTTCATCCAGGGCACGCTGGACAAGCGAACCTTTCTCTTTAATTCGTCTTGGAACCTGAATGTACCATGACTTGTCACGCAAATAATTTTTCAGGTGACCAATTAAGCTTTTCATTGCATAGGCTTCAAACGGAATCTCCATGGTGCTGTCATATTGTACAAAAAGCCGCAGCATCGACATCTGTCCGACTTGAAATAAATCCTCATATAAATCAGGACGGCTCCGCGACATCTTACCTACTGCCATACGAACAATGTGTTCATAGTGCAGCAGCAGCGCCGTAGCCGTCTCTTGACATTCGGTTTCCCGATAAATCTTCATTTTCGAATACATTTCATATAACGGTTTCGAGGATGATGCATTCGCATTCATACCATTTCCTCTTTTCTATTCAGCTGGCTTGCCAGTTGCTTCGTCAGAATAACCTCGGTTCCTTTACCGCTATGCGTCAATACTTGTACATCATCCATTAAAGCTTGCATCAGGAACAAACCTAGTCCCCCCACCGTCGCTTCACTGATGGATTTATGGTGCAGCGAGGCAGCTTCTGCATCTGTTTGAACATAATTAAAGCTATTACCTTCATCCTTCACAGAAATTCTTAAAAAGCCGCTGCTGTGCTCAAATTGAACCTCTACGCTTCCTGACTGGTCATGAGAGTAAGCATGCAGGATCGCATTGTTGCAAGCTTCTGCCACAGCAACTTTCATGTCTTCAATATCTTCGAAGGAAAAGCCCGCTTTGGTGGCAACGCCATATAAAGTGAGTCGAACAATATCTAGATATTCCGCCTTTGCCGGTATCGTAAGGCCAATGTATGGGCTCATATGATTTCTTCTTTCCTTTCTGTTACACCTTGGTTTTGACTTTGGTCTTCACGATCTACCAAATAGCGGGCAATGCCGGTTAGTTCGAATAATCGCTGAACTTTGGCAGGAATGTGATGAATACGGAAGGCTGCCTTCATAGCAGCTCTCACTTTAAGCACGGAGACAATCATACCAATTCCTGTACTGTCAATATAACGCAACTCTTTTAAATCCAACGTTAAAACCTCATTTCCTTTATGAACGACCGAGTCAAGCACTGTGGCTAGCTCCGATGCAGCAGATAAATCAAGTTCTCCACTTAAGTATATGATATTTTCTTTCCCATTCGATTGTTTGTAGACAGTAAATTTACGTATAGCGTTCACAAGATGACCCCTCTCTATTTCGTAATTCCAGTTTGCGGTGATTTCTTGGCTTTCATTTTTTGCAACATCTCATACGAGATGGCAGCTCCTTGCAAAATCGTCTTCCATTTCGTACTAAGCGGCTGAGTTTGTTGGGTTAAATTCGTTTGTTTAACGGCTGAGATTAGGCTCGCAGCTGATTGTTTCACCGACGATGTTAACTCATGAATCACTTGCCCTACATCGTTAACCGAGCTGAATAAATGATTAAGCTTCGACAGCTTCACACGCACATCTATGGCCATCTCATTGGTATTGAGAATAACGTCCTGTACTTCCGAACTGATCTGTGTGACTTCATCCTTCATTTGGCCCATCGTTAATGTGATCTCATCTAATGAGTTTTTCAGTGATTTCAAAGTTTGAATCAAATAGAAGACAAGGAACACAAACGCAACGGCTGCAATGATCGCACTAATTTGTACTAACATTTCAATCACCCCTATCTGCTTAATTACTTATTGCTTACCCCTGTTCTTGGCATCTGAAACAATTATGAAGAAATTTTCGATTTATTTTCCTTTCTGTTTCAAGAGGCATAAGGAAGGGTACATATACGTATGCACAACCATACTAATTAAGTGGAGGGATTTTACAATGGTCAAAACGGCAACGAAAGCAAGTCCGATTACAGAGATTCTTGACAAGCAGGTCGCTAACTTTTCCGTTCTTTATATGAAGCTGCATAATTATCATTGGTATGTGAAAGGCGAGAATTTCTTTACCCTCCATATCAAATTCGAAGAATTATATACAGAGGTTGCCTTGCATCTAGACGTTATCGCGGAGAGAATGCTATCTCTTCGTACGATTCCGACAGCAACCTTGCAGGAACATTTGGCCACAGCGTCCATAAAGGAAGCTAAAAATGAGGAGACGGCTGAGCAAATGGTGAAGCAGCTGGTAAGTGACTTCACCCGCATTTGCTCGGAGCTGACAGAGGGAATTGAACTTGCTGAAGAGCAAAAGGATCAACCGACAGCCGATCTGCTCATCGGGATTCGCTCATCGCTTGAGAAGCATAGCTGGATGCTGGATGCGTATCTTGGCAAATAAAAACACCGGCTTAGGCCGTCCTTGGTTGTGAGTGCGCACATGTTGTACTCTGTACAACAATAAGCAAGCTAATTCGCGTTTTCCACGCGATTGTTGCAGAAAATACAATAATTCCAGCCTAAAGTAGCTCTACAGCCTACAAAAGGGATAAATTGTTGTATAAACTACAACAACCTGAGCTTTTCAAGAAGAAATCAAGGAAATTGTTGTACGCTGTACAACTTGCCTTTCTGATTGGCCATTTTCCCAAGAACCAGAAAACAAAAATCCAGTAGAAAATAGTCTCTTACTGAGAGCTTATACTTGTATACACATTCCCACTTAGCTTAACAAAAAACCACGGATCGGCGGTTTTCCCGTCAATCCGTGGTTTTTTGTTGGACATATTTGATGAGCGTGACTTCGGTTCCTCGTTCTGTGTTCACGATAACCTCATCCATCAGCGCTTGCATGAGATAAATCCCGAGGCCTCCAGACTCTAGCTCGCTGGGCGAAGCCCCTGACAAAGGCATCGTATGCTCGTCGCGTTCTTGATAATTAAAGCCTGTGCCATCATCTTTCACTTTCACAGTCAATCTGTCGTCTCCGGGCTCATAGCTAATTTCGATTTGCCCACTGCCACTCTGCGGTTCCCCGTGAAGTACAGCATTGTTGCAAGCCTCCGAAACCGCTACCTTCATATCCTCGATATCTTCATATGAGAAACCTAACTTGGTAGCAACCCCAAAAAGACTGAGTCTTACGATATCCAAGTATTCCGCTGCCGCGGGTATTTGTAAACGAATCACATTCATGCGCTTCCTTCGATCCCTTCGTTCAGGAATCCAGAGATTCCCGTAAGATCAAACAGCCGCTTAATGCCGGCCGGGATATTACTGACCGTGAACGGGGCTTTCAACTCATCCCGAATTTTCAAAGCCGAGACCACAATACCAATCCCCGTGCTATCAATATACCTCAACTGCCCCACATCGAGGATTAACGCCTTATCCGCCCGATGAACAACCGCTTCGAGCGCATGACGGAACGTTAAGGCCGCAGCCAAATCGAGCTCCCCACTGATACGAAGCTGTATAGATTTCTCCAATTCTTCCTGATCAACTTGGAACTTCTCTGCTGACATCAGCCACACTCCCTTACGTTATTCTTTCTGTGAACCTCTCGTCAATTAATTAACGAGCTTCTCAATTCATCGGGACTCGTAACCTCGTCCCTCCTTGAAGGCTAGTTCCTAGCCTGATTGGACTAGTATGGCTACGATATTTTTTGTAAAGCTAGTTTCAATATGTTAATGGCTGCATTTTCGTCCCGATCTGCCCTGTATCCGCAAGAACATTGATGGACACGAACAGTAAGTGATTTTTTGACGATTTCACCACAGTTAGAGCATCGTTGTGATGTTTGATAGGGATTCACTTGCATAACCTGACGACCAGCGCTTTCAGCCTTGTACGTCACGAATTGAACAAGTTGCTTCCATCCGCTATCCGCAATGCTTTTTGCAAGATGATGGTTCTTGACCATCCCACGTATGTTCAAGTCCTCGAAGGCAATGAGTCCATACTCATTTACTAGCTTTCGCGACTCTTTATGGGCATAATCCTTACGCTGACTCGCTACCTTTTCATGAAGTCTGGCTAGTTCGCCTACAGCTTTGCGTCTGCGGTTTGAATCGCGCTTTTTCTTCGAGACCGCACGCTGCTTTCGTTTCAACTTTTCTTCGCTTTTACGAAGAAATTTCGGTGATCGTATACGATCACCGTCTGATGTTACCGCAAGCTGTGACACACCAAGGTCAATGCCTATCTGCTTTTCTGACGCTGAAAGGTATTTGCTTTCGACTTCACAAGAAAAACAAGCGTAATATTTGCCACTCTTGACCATGATGGTACACGTCTTAATCGTTCCTTGCGGTTCCCGATGAAGTCGTATGCGCACATTGCCGATCTTGGAAAGCTGAAGATGCTTTCCCTCTAAGGAAAATCCGCTTTGCGGGTAGGTAAAGGAGCTATACTGACTTTCAGGCTTGAATCTTGGAAAGCCTGCTTTCTCACCGTTTTTGACGCGGCGAAAAAAGGCTTGATACGCCTTGTCCAACCGTTCTACGACATTTTGAAGAACTTGTGAATGGACATTTTTGAGCTTGGGTATATACTGTTTTCTCACTGGCAGCGTCGCCTTCTGCTCGTAATAGGTTAAGCTTAGCCCAGTTTGCTTATAGGCAGCGATTCGTTCTCCGAGCAATCGATTATAGAGAAGACGGCAACGTTGCAGTACGAAATGAATGTTTTCTTGCTCTTCCTTGGTTGGATACAAGCGGAATTTATAGGTTCTTTGCATTAGCCGTCTCCTTCCATTTGCCTTGTGGAAATCAAATATATAACATTCGTTTCTTATCTGATTCCATTATACCAAACAAATGTTCTAATTCAAAGAGGAGAGGAAGAGTATTGTTAGAATAGGCATTTTTTTGCCCCTGCCATCCCACAAAGGGATATCGGGCAAAGCGGACTTTCATCTCTCCCATTAAAATGGGAAGGATTCTCATCCGCATGTCCTAAAATAGGAAGATCTCCCTGCATATGCCTTCAAGCTGACCATAGAGGCCAGCTGCAGACATTAGGTACTTGAAAGATGATAATAATCTATGGATATCAGTTCTTGTGTCTCTGGTTCAATAAAAAGCTTAATTAATGCTTCTCTCCGCCCAAAGACGATACCGTCCTCCGCCACATAATCGGGTTCTCCTAGCAGCCGCTTCACATCCGTTATCGTCAACGGAATCCGTTGATCATTGATTTGAACGTGCCCAACCTTGGCTGGAATTTGAACAAAAGTCACGATATCATCTTTGAAGCCAATATTCATATCCGGGTATTCATACGTAAAGGCTTCTACAAAGTTGGGATCCTGAACAAACGTTAGTGGATACCCTTTCTTGGCAATGACTGACTCTGTATCATCATAAAGTGAGATTCCCTCTAGGCTATTGAGCATAGGCACCAATGAGTTAGCTTCAGCTACCTGTAAATTAGCACCTATATCACTGCTAGATTCCGCTTGGGCAGCGGCAAGAGTAGGCGGCAGAACGGGTAGAAAAGTGTTATCTGGTCCTTCCGGATTCAGAGTAATGATCCCCGGTGAAAGGATGATTTCCGGTTCACCGATTTGTTCAGAAGTTGTCCATCTGACGATAATCATCGCTAGAATAACGACTAGAAAGAACAAAGCTAGCTTATAGACACGGCTACGGTAGCCTGTTATGTGTGTTAGCAGCTTAGCACCTTTATCACGTAACATTACGTTCATATCTGATCCTCCTACTCTCGCACTTTGGATTAGATCACTCCACTTTTCTCAGCCACAAAGGGGTGTGCGTACTGACCGCATAACACGGCCCCTTGCTCCACTACGACCTGCTTGTCCAAAATAACTCGGTCCAAATACACGCTTGCTTCAATTGCACAGTCATGCATGATGACACTATTCTTAACACTGGCGCCTTTACTTACCGTCACACCTGGAAACAAGATGCTGTTCTCTACATAGCCTTCAATCCGGCAGCCATGAGCGACGAACGAATTGCGGATCAGCGCGTCATGGTTACAGGCCGTTGCTTGTTCTTCCTCTTTCCGCGTATAGACAAACTCTTGATTAATCATGAATTGCTTCCAGCCTTGCGGTTGCAGAAGATCCATGCTGTGCACATAGTAACTATCTATGGAATCCATAATTGCCATATACCCATGATTGGCATAGCCTTGTACATGAATATCGGCCAGATGAGCCCAGATGACCTCTTTCAGATAGATCTCGCTCCCGCGCTTCAAGCTCTTCTCAATAAGATCGATCAGTAATTTCCGCTCCATAACCATCGTGTCCAAATCGATATTCTGCGGTGTTAAGCTCGGCAGTGCGTGATAGGTGGGAGAGGCGCTGATCACGCGACCTTGATCATTCATCTCCAAGTTGTAAGCGCGACCAATATGAGCATGACGGTCAATCTCTGTCAAATGTTTAAAAAGGACCGTAATTTCTGCCCCGCTGCTGAGGTGGTAATCGACCATATTTTCGAAATTAGAACGATAAATAACACGGCTAGGCGCAAGCAAAATATAGGTTTCGGTGCACGACTTTAAATAATCGAGATGACTGTATAGATGAAGGAGATCGCCATGGTCGAAGGTTCGCGTATCACTCGCGGGATCAATCCATAGGGAGAAAGGAGGGAGAATAGAGACCCCTCCTGCATCCGGAGCATCTAAACCCCAGTGATGCCCGTCACCCACATGTTCAAGCAGCGAATCCGCCTTCGAATTAGCCAGAACGACGACTTTCTGAATGCCCGAATTGCTCATATTGGAAAGCGCGAAATCGACCAGTCGATACCGACCGGCAAAAGGCACAGCAGCGACACAACGATTGCGTGTAAGCGTTGATAAATCATCCTGTTCATTCATGAGATTGATCATGCCAAGAACATTTTTCATCATACACTCCTCCTTAGAGTCTTGCTTTAGCAAGACTTGCATCGTAAGCATTTACTGAGTTTTGCGTTAGCAAAACTAGCTTCGTAAGCATTAGCTATGTCCAATTAACCGAAATTCAGCCTCGTATCCGTCAGCTTAGCAGGTATCACAGCTGGATAATGGCGTCCTACCACTGTTTTCTCACCTACTGCAATAATCTCTGCACCACCTGGCTTACCAACAATAGCTCCATCTTTAATAATGGATCCTTCTCCAATAACAGCATTAAGAATAAGTGCATTTTTTCCAATCTGAACACCCGGCATGATGACACTGTTCAGGATCCTACTATTTTCTCCAACCTTAACGCCATCAAATAGAACAGAATGACTTACATTACCATGAATGGCTGCGCCGTCTCCTATCACCGCATTGTTCACTCTGGCACTTAGGGAGACATGGCTTTTCGGAAGATCACGTTCTTGGGTCAGCACAGGCCATGTATCGTGATCCCATTGCAGCCTTGGCGTGTAACCAAGTAAATCCATATGGGATTCCCATAGGCTTTCGATCGTACCGACATCTTTCCAATACCCTTCAAAAGGATATGCGGATAAATGGGCTCCTGCCGTCAGCAGTCCAGGAATAATATCATGACCAAAATCATGACTTGATGTCATATCTTTCGCATCTTGTTCCAGACATGCCTTCAGCACATCCCAATTAAATATATACACGCCCATGGAAGCCAGATTGCTAACAGGCTTGAGCGGTTTCTCAGCAAATTCGGTAATTCGGTGATGCTCGTCCGTATTCATAATGCCGAACCGGCTTGCTTCTTCCCATCTCACTGGAATAACCGAAAGCGTCACATTGGCACCAGATGCCTTATGATGCTCGAGCATAGCTCTGTAATCCATATTATAAATATGATCACCAGAAATAATTAACACGTAGCTTGGATCATGTGCACGAAGGTAGGATATATTTTGATAAATGGCATCCGCTGTCCCCGAATAAGCATTCGGAGCGCCAACTTGCCTTTCCAGAATAGAGATGCCGCCATTTTCACTCGCCATGCCCCAGGCTTCCCCATTGCCAATATGGGCATTCAAAACAGCTGGCTTGTACTGCGTCAGTACACCGACCGTTTCGATACCGGAATTACGGCAATTGCTCAAGGTAAAGTCAATAATTCTATATTTTCCTCCAAAATGAACAGCCGGTTTAGCGATATTTTTAGTTAAAGGACCCAATCTAGTACCTTCACCACCAGCTAATAACATGGCTACACATTCCTGCTTTTTCATAGTCATCTCATCCTTCCGAAGGAATATATTTGAGTACGATTGCTGCAAGGGGAGGTATCGATATCGTTAAGCTATGTGGACAATCCTGGCATGTCCACTCTTCGGAGACTAGCGTACTGTCGTTCGTCACGCCCGATCCGCCATATTCTTGCTTATCACTATTAAAGACCTCCTGATAACGCCCGGGCCTCATCACCCCTAGTCGATATCCCTCATGAGCCTCAGGCTTGAAATTACAGAGAATCACGAGCTGTTCATCGCTGTTTTCCGCTTTTCGAATAAAAGAAACCAGTCCATCGCTTTTATCCTCAGCGTTAATCGGTTCGAAGCCGCTCGGTTCATAATCCAATTCCCATAAGGCTCTCTCCGCTATGTAGAAGTGATTCATATTTTTCACAAAATGCTCAAATTGCTGATGTTCTTCAAATTTCAATAAATCCCATTCCAGCGATGCTTCCGAATTCCAATCATCGATCTGACCGAATTCATTTCCCATGAAAAGCAGCTTTTTACCCGGATGACCCATCATATAGATGTACAGCACCCGCAAATTGGCGAAACGCTGCCAGTTGTCGTCACCTGACATTTTACCGAGAAGGGATTTACTGGAGTGAACCACTTCATCATGCGCATAGGGGATAATATAATTCTCATCCCAAGCATTTAGCAGCGAATTCGTTAATTGATCTTCCTGACTGCAGCGTTCTTCCTGATTTTTCTTCATATACGCAAGCGTGTTCCAAGTAAAGCCTAAGTTCCATTTGTAATTAAAGCCTAGTCCGCCATTCTCGACGGGGGCGGTTACGCCTGGATAAGAGCTCGTATCCTCAGCCATCATCAGTGCATTGGGATACCTAGAGAATACGACGGCATTCAGCTTCTGGAGGAAGGCAATTCCTTCGAGATTCTCATCGCCGCCCTGTTCATTCACAATACGATCTTCATCTTCTCGATCAAAATTCAGCGTAAGTATGCTATAAACGGCATCTACTCTTAACCCATCAATATGATAGACATCCATCCAAAATAGGGCATTGGAGATCAAGAAACTAAGAACTTCCGGCTTTGCATAATCGAATACCTGTGTCCCCCAAGTAGGATGTTCACCTTTTCGGCTGTCTGCATATTCATAAAGCGGTGTTCCATCGAATCGGGTCAAGCCGTGAGCGTCTTTGCAGAAATGTGCGGGCACCCAATCCATAATGACGCCAATCCCCTTCTGGTGGCAACGATCAACGAAGTACATGAAGTCCTTCGGCGATCCAAACCGGCTCGTCACCGAGAAATAACTGGTTACCTGATAGCCCCAAGACGCATCCAGAGGATGTTCCTCTAACGGCATCAGCTCAATATGGGTATAGCCCCGTTCATGCACATAATCGACCAGCTCGTCAGCTAATTCCACATAACTGTAGAATCCGCCGTCTTCCTTCCGCTTCCAGCTGCCCAAATGCACCTCGTAGATAAGAAGCGGCTGTTGTAGGAATTGGTTTGACGTGTTGTTCGCCAGCCACTGCTTATCCTGCCATTCATAGCCTTCCAATGAGGTAACAATGGAAGCCGTTCCGGGCCGAAGCTCGGAATGAAACGCATAAGGATCTGACTTTAGATAGCATTCATCGTCTAGTGTGACGATTTCATATTTATATAGTGTGCCTTCACCGAGTTCCGGAATGAACAGCGTCCATACGCCATCTGCTAGCGACATCTGGTGATTGCTGCCATCCCATCCATTGAAGCTACCTGAAACGTTAACCTGCTTGGCATTTGGCGCCCAAACTGCGAAGTTAACCCCCATCTGACCACTGCGCTCTTCCACATGGGAACCCAGAAAATGATAACTTTGATACTGCGTACCCTCATGTAACAAATACAAAACGTCTGAACTGGTTTCCGATGCCAATGTCGCCATCCCAATTCCTCCCAACGTGTTGGACTCTAATACTCCTTATTACACGCCTTCGGGTCTATTGAAACAAAAAACGCACAAGTTTTATTCCCGATTTGGGATAAAACTTGTGCGTTTTTTGTAAACCATTCTTCGCCAATCGGCTATCTGAGACGATGTTTTTCATCGTTAACCGACGGGGAAAGCGGAATTTTGCCCCTTTAACGATGTAAAACATGCTTACAGTTGTGGGAGATGGCCATTTTTCGCCAATTGGCCGACTGAAACGATGTTTTTCACCGCTAACTACTACGTCGTAATCATAACCAAGCACATATCGTCTTGCGGAGAACCTGTTTTGGCAAAAGGGTAAATACGCTCAACCAAGCCATCGGGATCGTGCGTCGTCGTCTCCTGCAAGCTTCTCATGATTTTGGTGATGCCATCCTCCTGTTCATCATCGAGCCACTCCGACAGACCGTCAGTGAATAAGACAATCCGGGCATCCTTCTCGTAGGGAATTACACCTTTGGTAATCTCAATCCCCTCAAAAAAGCCAAGGGCACAACAGCCTTCTGTCAATAGTTTCACTTCACCGTCCAAAAGCGCGATGCCTGCAGGATGTCCGGCATTCACATACTCAATCGTGCGCTGTTCCGTATCTAGGACCATATAAATCGCCGTAAAATAATAATTAATCAGGTTATCTGATTGATGCAGCTGATTCATCCGCCCATTCAGCTCACGCATCACGCCTTCCGGATCACAAATGTTCGTGATGGTATCCTTCAAAGCGGAATAAATATACATGCAGACAAGCGAAGACGAAATGCCGTGCCCCATCATATCCAGCAAAATGATCCCATGCCGATTGGGTCCAATCGGATACCAGGCATAGAAGTCACCCGCGAGCTCAGAAGAGGGTTTATAGACCGCTGAGATCTGGATATGCTCATTCTGAATCGGGTTGCTCAGTACACTAAGCTGCACTTGTTTGGCCAAATCAAGCTCATATTTAATCCGCTTGTCCCGCTCTTTGTGCCAATCCTTCTCATATTTCAAGCGGAGCGTAGAACGAATACGCGCAAGTAGTTCCACCTTGTTAATCGGCTTCATCACATAATCGAGTGCACCGGCATCGAGCGCTTCAGCCAGCTTGTTGGAATCCCCCATCGCCGTCACGAAAATAATCGGAATATCCCGGAACCTTTCATCGGCTTGAACCGTCCGACAAGCTTCCACCCCATCAATTTCCGGCATCATCATATCCATCAAAATCAAATCAACCGGCACTTCAACCGTGCTTGGTGAATCCATATCTAATAATTGATACAGCTCTCTCGCAGAAGACACCATAACTAACTCGGTGTAACCGGCTTTAAGCAGAATTTTTTCAATAATAAGTAAATTTGTTGCGTTATCGTCTACTATCACAATACTCATTTCTCAAACCCCTTTCGGGTAAAAGTTAACGGAAACCCTCATCGTAGTTTACCATAATTTATTATCAAACATGTTGATCGTTTATTTTATCTACTACCCATTTGAAAAAAATTCAATCACAAGGATGCTCGGGCTTCCTCGCTTATATCAATGAAACGGAAATAAAAATGAGTTTTTCGTGTTTCAAATAAAAGAAAGAAGGTTACATCCTAGTATGAAGCATGGCAACACCACAACACCCAAACTAAAGGAGAGATGACTCATGAGTGAAGCAGTCGGAACAAACAAAGGCGGACTATTGTTAGGTTTAGTAATCGGCGGCGCTGTAGGCGCGATAACCTCATTGTTATTAGCCCCTAAAGCCGGGTCGGAGCTGCGTGAAGACTTGTCAAATACGTATCGCACGTTCAATGATAAAACAAGCCAATTGGCTTCCGCTGTAGGTCAGAAAACACAGGATATTGTCTCGACCGTAAGTGACAAAACACAAGATATCGCGTCAGCTCTTAGTGAGAAGACGCAGGAAGTTGCTTCAGCAGTCAGTGAGAAAACAAAGGATATGGCCCACTCCGTTAGCCATCAAGCTTCTGAGGCCGCTGATAAGGCCAAAGAAAGCAAACAGCTTGTAGATGAGTCTTTACAGGCTGCCAAAACGAATTACCAAAACAATCAACATTAAGGGTATCACATAGATTCGTAAGGACGGATTAACGATTTCCGCTTGCTCGAAAGGAGTAGATTACGATGGATAAAGGCATCTTGCATCAACAGTTAACCGATTTGGGGTTGGAACGTATCGAGTACACGGAGAAATCGGTCTATAAATTCGATATTTATCACGATGCCACATCAACCGCCTACCCGCTTACGTTAACCACATTCACCTCTGAACACGGGAATACAACCGTTCATTTCCATGAGGCCGACTTTCAAGAGAATGAATTCGTTCCTCTGCAAGTTCGCCGAACAGCATTGGACAAGCTAATTGAATTAGAGCGACTCTGTAATGGATCAGCCAGCAGATCCTTGGCAGAAGCCAACAATGGCTCCATGGCGCAGGATATGGATGAGATGAAGAAGCTGGGTAATGAAATGAAACATATGAAGACGAATAGCGAGCTGCTGGAAAAGAATATGATTCCTGATCCGATTCAGTAGCTCAAGGATTCGTCTTTTCTTACCTTCCAGATCAATGTCTTGATCATGTACCAGAAGTGGAGAGCTCCGGGCTGAGAAGCCGGAAATCGACTTCTCGGCAGACTGTCCCGCACGTCCATGCAGATTAAGCACCTAATCCACAAACTGTGAAAATCATAATTTCCTATACAAAAAAAAGAGAGGCTGACTCAAAAGGTTAATAACCTAGCGAGCAGCCTCTATTTTGTTTCGATACGGAGCGAAATCTAACAGGAATTCCTCCAGCTAATTTGGCGTTAATTGTTCTAAACGGTCATCTAACTGGAAAACCTCCCTCTAATTTTTGGGGAAATCGCTATTCAGCGAGAAAACCTCTGAAATAACGGGAGATTTTCCATGTAAACTAGCTTTTCATGAAAAAATACCCAAATTAACGGTAGGTTTTCCATGTAGTGCAACAGTGAAAACAGAGGCAGCCTAAAGATGAACGCCTTATGGGACAGCCTCATTCTTGCTCTTTCCTGTTGTTCCACTTACCACTCGGCTACCGTACCATCGGCTTGACGCCAAACTGGATTTTTCCAATTATGACCAATAGTAGCCATCTCTCGTACTTTATCTTCATTGATCTCGATACCAAGACCTGGGGCTGTTAGATTGGCAACGAAGCCTCCTTCATACTTAAATACAGAAGGATCTTTCAAATAATCGAGCAAATCACTGCCTTTATTGTAGTGAATGCCGAGACTTTGCTCCTGAATGAAGGCATTCGGAGAGCACGTATCCAGCTGTAGGCATGCTGCCAAAGCGATAGGGCCTAACGGACAGTGCGGCGCAATTGCAATATCGTAGGCTTCTGCCATCGCGGCGATTTTGCGTGTTTCCAAGATGCCTCCAGCATGGGAGAGATCGGGTTGGATAATGTCCACGATGCCTTGGGCCAGCAGCTCTTTGAAGCCCCAGCGCGTATACATCCGCTCGCCCGTGGCAATCGGACACGAAGTGTAGCGAGCGATCTCTTTAAGCGCTTCATTATTTTCAGGCAAAACAGGCTCTTCAATGAACATTGGACGATACGGCTCTAGTTCCTTGACGATGATTTTGGCCATCGACTTGTGCACCCGGCCGTGGAAATCGATGCCGATGCCAACGTCTTTGCCGACGGCTTCGCGTACCGCGGCAATGCGCGCAATAGCTTCATCGACTTTGCTGATGGAGTCGATGTAGTGCATTTCCTCGGTGGCGTTCATTTTCACCGCCGTAAATCCAGCAGCGACCTGCTGTTTGGCCGCTTGACCTACGTCGCTCGGGCGGTCCCCGCCGATCCACGAATAGACACGCGTCTTGTCGCGGCAAGCACCGCCAAGCAGATCATAGACGGGCGCATTGTAGAATTTGCCCTTAATGTCCCAGAGCGCTTGCTCAATGCCTGAGATAGCACTTGTCAAGATCGGCCCTCCGCGGTAGAAGCCCCCGCGGTACAGCACTTGGAACATATCCTCGATCCGCATCGGATCTTTGCCAATGATATGGTCGCTCATTTCCATCACCGCGGCAGCAACTGTATCCGCTTTGCCCTCAACGACGGGCTCTCCCCATCCCGTAATGCCTTCATCCGTTTCGATTTTCAGAAATAACCATCTTGGCGGCACCTTAAACAGTTCCAGCTTCGTAATTTTCATGATCATCGTCCTCCTCTATCCCCTGTTGAATTCGCCGGGCGAGTCCAAACTCCTCTCACCAATCAGCGATGAATTGTTCGCTATGAATATTGATCTCGATACTCTTGCGGAGTCATGCCATAATGCTTCTTGAACGCATGGTTAAAGGAGTGTGGGCGCTGATAGCCAAGCTGTGTGGCGATTTCATAAATCTTATCCTGGCCATTCTTCAGCAGATAAGCGGCTTTATCCATCCGTGCATGATTGACGTAGTCGCTTAAATTTTCACCCGTTTCAAGTTTATAGATCTTTGATATATAAACCGGATGCATGTACACATGATCGGCAATCGATTGTAAGGAGACGTCGCTAGCCAGATGCTGATCGATGAAAGACCTAATATCCTTGATCAGCGTTGAACGGCTGTCCTGCCTTTCTTGATCCATATCCTCCTTCATGCGTTGTAAAGAACGAATCGACCATTCGCGCAGCTGATTCACGGTACGAAAAGGTATACCTTCCATCATTCGTTCGTAATCACCGCCAATGAGCTGATGCAGCTGTCGGCCATTCTTATGTGCAATATAAGCAAAAGCGGATGCGATCGAGAAATAAACTTCTAATAGATGTTCCTGAGATTCCGAAAATCTAACTTCCATTTCATCAAAAATCAGGGACAGCTTCTCCTCTGTATCTTCCCATCTTGCTGCTTCCAACAAATGATTAAGCGTCGGCGGCTCGTACAGCCTTTGCAAGGCTGACAGTTCGGTCTGAACAGACTCATCGCCAAGCCGCATGAACAGCTCGTGCTCACTCCCGATACGTTTGCGAAATGCGCTAAGCGAGCTATTGTATAGCGCATTTATTTCGGCCGGGAAGTCGCCCCAACTGCTCAGAAGGATGGAAATTTTGCCTTTCAAATAATTGTTCACGGCTGATTGGAGATCAGCAGCCGTACGTTCCAGCCAAGCCGAATCTTCCTTGTCGGATGTTTCCTGCTTATGCTTCATCACAAATACCAAATAATCGTGAGCATCCTTCGTATGCCAGCTATCGAATTTCTCCGCAAATAATTCGTCGGCCATATTGCTAATCGCATATTCCATTAACGACAAATGTCCGGTATCATATTCCAGAAAATCCGATTCCAACCGAACCATCATCAATACGCAAGCATGCTCATGGTAATCTGGGAGCTCTAGAATCTGCATTTTTTCTCGAAGTGAATGCTCCGATATTTTGTGCCCTTGAAGTAAATCATTCAATAAATTCCCCCTTAGCAGAGGGAGGTTTTCCTTGAGAGTATACGTAAGACGCTGCGTGGAGATGACGTTCTCCCATTCCTTCTGCAGCTTTTCCATCACCCGGCTGACAGTAGCCAGTAAAGCTTGTTCAGTGACAGGCTTAAGCAAATAATCCTCCGAGCCCTGAAGAATCGCTTCTTTGGCATAGTTGAAGTCCGAGTATCCGGACAAGAGAATACACTTGGTCTTCGCCCAACGACGGTTGATCTCAGCAATTAATTGCAAACCGGAGATACCTGGCATCTGAATGTCCGTAATCACGATATTAATCGACATTTGTTCGAGCAGCTCCAGCGCTTCTTTACCAGAATATGCCTTAAAAACCTGCTCAATCCCGATAGATGCCCAGTCAATCGTAGACTGAAGCCGATCCACGACATGCGCTTCGTCATCGACAATCAATAGTTGAATCATCGTTTTATCACCTCGGTGGCTAGATCACTCTCCTGCGAGTTGTGTTTCCAAGTCAGTACGGCCCTTAAACCACCGTCATGTACTCGTTCAAAAGTAAGTCCGGAGCCTTCCCCGAACTGATAATACAAACGGTGGTGGACATTCCATGTTCCACAGCCAATCTCATCAGACATTGGAGCCTCCAGCTGTTTAAGCAGCTTATCTAAGCCCGCTTCATCCAACCCTCCGCCGTTATCTTCAACAATCAGACGATTCCAACCTTCCTTCTGCTCACCCGTGATCGTGATTCGATCACCCTCTGCGCTGCGCTCAATTCCATGGACAATGGCATTCTCTACTAACGGCTGCAAAATAAGTCGGGGAACCCACTCGCCCAGCATCTCTTCCGGCACATTTATCTCATATTTCAACCGGTGTATGCGGAGATTCTGAATCGTTAAATAATGGCCTACCAAATCCAGCTCATCACGCAACCGGACACTTTGTTTTTCGACTCTCGTCGTGTAACGGTAAAACTCAGCTAAATTTTGCGACATGGCTACGACTGATTCTTTATCTTCCATCTCTGCTGAATTGATGATGAAGAATAAGGAATTATACAGAAAGTGCGGGTGAATCTGCGATTGCAGCTGCTTCAGAGTCGCTTCACGTGAACGGATTTTCTCCGCATAAACATCCTCTACAAGTACTTGAATTTGCTCCGCCATCTCATTAAAACGCTGGATGAGGAAATCAAATTCATTTTTGGCTCTATACGCGATCCGAGCCGATAGATCGCCTCGCTTCACTTGCTGTACACTTTGAATCATCTTGCCAATCGGAATTTGCACGTTGCGATACAGCAAGAATGAAGCCAGAATACTCATCACAAGTAGCAAAGCAATAGAAACATAAAACAATTTACGCGTCATGGTAATAGGAGAAAGTATCTTCTGCACAGGTACATAATCAACCAAGTACCAATCCAACTGTTCCGATTTGACAAAGCTGATCAAATACTGTTGATTCGCGATTTCAAATTGAACTTGGCCGGTAAGCGGTAAGCTTTGACCAGCCAATCTTTCATGGATTGTATGTGTAATCGACGGATTCGACGAGCTATTGAAAACCACCCTATTTTGCCCATCAACCAAAAAAGGATCACTTCGTTTATCTTGCTTGTACACATCCAGCAGTTGAATCATATTCTGCACGCTGAACCTTACTTGATACAGCACATTAGCTTGACCGGCAACCTGGGCACGTATCGGCTCACTAATTTCCCTAACGAACGACCCTACCCCATTGTCACCCTTGCGTTCCTCATACGTCCATGTTCGCTTTATCGGGCTATCCCAAGGCCAAGTATCCGTCCCATTCACAAAAATACTGGAAGATAACACTTGCTTCCCATGTGGAATGGCAATGGTCAGTTCATTCACCCATCCGCTGGAGACACTTTGAAGGCTAAGTTTTTGTATAATACGCGACTGTTCTTTCAGCATGTCATAATCGGGCGACTCATTCCTGTCGATAAATTCCCTTATGTAAGGATCGCTGCCAAGAATAACGGGAGACATCGCTAATCGCTCCACGTCCCCATCCAATTGATGCATGAAGAAAGACAGCTGGTTTAAATTCGATGACTGAATCTGGTCTTGAACAACGTTATTCGTTATCCGATTCGTATAGCTGTAGAGCAGCACAATAGGGATAAGGAGTAGAACCAATAGAATGAGAATTTTGCTGAAAATATTAAGTTTATACGGCACGCTGGGCTCACCTTCCATGCTTCTGCTAAGCTTTCTAACTTAGAGTTAACTATACGAGAGAAGTCATGCAAAGAAAAGGCGACGACTATCCTCGTATTCGTTATGTCTTCGTTATTAGCCTTTAACTGCACCAGCAGAAAGTCCGCTGACCACGTAGCGTTGAGACACTAAAGCTATGATCAGAACCGGAAGTGTAATGATACAAGCCGCTGCCATCAGCGCACCCCAGTTGATTTCGGAATAGGACATAAAGTTAAACACAGCGATCGGTAATGTTTTGGTTTTGTCCCCTGCCAAGATAACCGAGAACATGAAATTGTTCCACGAAAAAATGAATGAGAGCAGCGATGCAGTAATGACACCTGGTCCTGAGATAGGCAAAATAATGCGCAGAAACACTTGATGATGCGTACATCCATCGATAAGCCCAGACTCTTCGATTTCCGTAGGAAGGGCCTCGAAAAATGAAATCATAATCCAAATAATAAACGGTAATCCAACAAGCATATGACTTAGAATTAAAGCTGTATACGTGTCTACCAAATGGATCTTGGAGAACAGGATGAACCAAGGAATCAAGAACGTGATTCCCGGAATAATTCTCGCAACTAAGATGAGAAGTCCCAGCTTGTGAAGGTGATGTCTTGCAATGGCATAAGCCGCAGGAAGCCCTAAAATAAGGGACAAAAGCGTTGAACCAGCCGCAACAAGGAAACTATTCCAAATAAACTTCAGGAAATTGTACTCTTTGAATACACTGACATAGTTATGAAAAGTCGGTTTGAAAAAGAAGATATCACCTGTCGATAAAATCTGTGATTGCGTCTTAAAAGAAGCCAATAACATCCAGATAAATGGAAAACCAAAAGCGATTAGGACTAGGAACGTTAGCAGCATTTGTATAAGTCTTAAGCCCTTCTTTGGCTTCATGATGAGGTTCCCTCCAATCGTTTGCGCATCCATATCATAAATAAAGTCAGTCCCATCACCAGAGCAAAGAAGATAACAAGTAACGATGAAGCCATACCCAACTTAAAGTATTGGAATCCGAGCACATAGCCGTACAAGTTCAATGTCTCTGAAGCAAAATTCGGTCCGCCTTGTGTGGTCGCATAAATAATATCGAACGTCTTCAACACATCGATTAAGCGAAGCATCGCCGCTACAATGATCGTTGGTTTCAGCAAGGGCAGCGTAATGGAAACGAATTTTCTCCATGCCGTTGCACCATCTACATCCGCCGCCTCATAAGGATCGGTTGGAAGTGTAGCTAAGCCTGCCATAATAATTAGAGCAATCATCGGTGTCCATTGCCAGACGTCTACAATAACTAAGGAAGGTATAACCTGATTAGGTGAGGCTAGCCATAGTAAAGGCTTCAACCCCATCGATTTGAGCATCATATTAGCTACCCCAATGGTCGGCTCATAGATGAGCATCCACACCAAGCCCATAGCTACCGGTGTTGCTACCATGGGCAGCAGGAATACCGTTTTTACGATGTTTTTGCCTTTGAATTCCCTCGACAGCAGCAAGGCAATCGCAATCCCCAGAATAACTTCAAGCCCAAGGGCCATGATCGTGAAGTAGAACGTTGAACCTGTGGCATGCCAAAAGCGCTCATCTTTGAATAAGGCGATATAATTCGACAACCCTACAAAAAGTGGTGGTGTTGTTGCGGACATGCTCCACTCATAGAAGCTGATTCGGAATGTATAGATGATTGGAAACAACATCATCAACAGGACGAAGATGACCGCCGGAAGTGTATAAATCCATTTTAAATTGCGGTTAAACCAACTGTATTGCATGACTTCATTCACCCTTCCTGATGAAATTGTACCCTTATGCAAAGGGTGAAGAGGGCCACTTGAGATGACCCTCATTGCTAACGTTCGTGCTGTATTTATTTCGTTTTGTCTTTATCCATAATCGCTTGCAAAGCTGCATTCGCTTTGTCTGCTACTGGCTGAATGTTCGTTTCACCAGTCATTAATTTTTGTACGATTTCACCAACGGCATCACGAGCTTCACCAACACTAATTACCGTCGGACGGTCGTGGTCAACACCGTTTTTGGAGCTTTCTTTAATGATAGGAACAAGATCCGCTGGGAAGCCTGTCGTACCTTCTGGTTTATCCCATACCGATGCGCGAGCGCCTGGGTTCCCTTTTTGCTGCGTTTTCAACACGATATCTTTGCTTGTCGCCCATTCAATGAATGCCCAAGTCGCATCTTTGTTACCCGATTTGGCGTTCATTGCAAGACCCCAAGATGTAATACTGTAAGGCTTAGAACCTGCTTTACCACCTGGCATAACGGCAAAACCAACTTGATCGGCGATTTGGGACTTCGCTGGGTCAGTCGCATTTTTGTAGAGCGAATTCGCATCTGTTAAGAAAGCAACTTTCCCTTGTGCGAAAATACCGAAAGCTTGCGGCCAAGACATATTGAGTACGCCTGGAGGCGCATAATCCTTAAGTAGAGTGCCGTATGTTGTAAATGCTTTGATTGCTTCTGGCGTGTTAATCGACGCTTTGTCGCCATTCGTGAAGTCTGCACCTTCTGAGTATAAGAAGGAAGATACTTGCGTAACTAGCGGTGAACGTTGGCCCCTAGCCACAAAACCGTACATTTCGTTCTTCGGATCATGCAGCTTCTTAACTGCTGCTTGCAGCTCATCTAACGTTTTCGGTACCGCAATACCAGCTTTTTGCAGCAGATCTTTGCGGTAGTACAAAATTTCTTGCTCAGTAATAATCGGAATACCAGCTAGCTTCGCATCAACCGTCGTGGAACCAACAGCGGATTTAGCGAAATCGGCGAAGTCATAGTCCTTTGCTTTTTGAGCATAATCATCCAGCGGTTGAACCCAACCGTTTTTATAGAAAAGCTTGCCCTCTTGAAGCGGACGATACATGAAAACGTCTGGTGTCGCAGAACCGGATGTAAATTGTACGGTTAGTTTTTGTGTCAGCTGATCCTCGAAAAAGCTCTCAACGTTGACCTTGATCCCCGTTTCCTTCTCGAAGTCAGGCAGCAAAGGCTTGATCGCATCCGCCCAAGGATGATTCGCTGCTACTAAAGAGATCGTCTTTCCTGCAAAAGGCTTCGCATTAGCGGTTGCGCCCGCTGCAGGCGTTGGTTGCTGCGTTTTCTCCGGCGTGCTTCCGCATCCTGCAACAACTGTTGCTGCCATGATAACTGTGGTTCCAACACCGACCCATTGTTTCAATGATTTTTTCATCTGATATGTGACCTCCCAGGTAATCTTAAATGTATGTGCTTACATATCTAAGAGTACTTGATTCTTATATTCCGTTATATAACGAAAATTAAACATGCATAACTACATGTGAAGGGAAAAGGTGGGTCAATAGAAAATCCTCGATATTTGCACTAAATGCGCCTTTTTGGCTCTTTCGGCTCTTAAACAAACTCTACCGGTAAAAAAAAAGGATGAGCGTCAGTGTAAACTGCGCCCAACCCCTCTTTATGAAAATCACTCATCTTTCCTTTGGACTCACCATGTCTTCCGGACGCACGTAGCTGTCAAACTGCTCGGCCGTTAAGTAGCCGCTGCGCACGGCTGACTCCTTGAGTGTCAGCCCTTCTTTATGGGCTTGCTTCGCGATGCTGGCCGCTTTCTCATACCCGATATACGGGTTGAGCGCTGTAACCAACATAAGGGATTGCTCGAGATTGCGCTGAATCACCTCGCGATTCGGCTCCATACCAACGAGACAGTTATCGTTGAACGAGCGCATACTATCAGCCAACAGCCGCACGGACTGCAGGAAGTTGTGAATGATCACGGGCTTGAACACGTTCAGCTCGAAGTTGCCCTGGCTGGCGGCGAAGCCGATGGCCGCATCGTTGCCCATGACCTGGCAAACGACCATCGTCATCGCTTCGCTCTGCGTGGGGTTGACCTTGCCCGGCATGATCGAACTGCCGGGCTCGTTCTCCGGGATCGTGATTTCACCGATCCCGCAGCGGGGACCGCTCGATAGCCACCGCACATCGTTGGCTATCTTCATTAAGTTCGCCGCCAGCGCCTTCAGCGCGCCGTGGGCGTAAACGATCTGATCATGGCTGGTCAGCGCATGATACTTGTTCTCTGCCGAGACGAAGCGCGTGCCCGTCTCGCGAGACAAAGCTTCGGCGACACGCGCGCCGAACTCGGGATGCGCGTTCAGCCCGGTGCCGACGGCGGTACCGCCGATAGCCAGCTCGCGCATCGTATCGACACTGCTGCGCACCATGCGCCCCGTCTGCTCCAGCATCGCCCACCAGCCGCTGATCTCCTGCCCCAGCGTGAGCGGGGTAGCGTCCTGCAGGTGGGTGCGGCCGATCTTCACGATGTCGGCGAAATCCGTCATCTTGCTGTGGAGCGTAGCCTGCAAAAGCTCCATCGCAGGCAAAAGCTCCTCCTCCACCGCGATGACGCCAGCGACATGCATCGCGGTAGGAAACGTATCGTTTGAACTTTGCGAACGATTCACATCATCATTGGGATGAATGCGTTCGCCGCCATCCCCCAGCAGTTCGCTGCCTCGGTGAGCAATCACCTCATTGACGTTCATGTTCGACTGCGTCCCACTGCCCGTCTGCCATACGACGAGCGGGAACTCGTCGTTCCAGCGACCCTCCACGATTTCATCTGCAGCCTGCGCAATCGCCTCCGCCTTCTCGGGAGTTAACCCGGCTAGCTCGCGGTTCACCTGCGCGGCGGCTTTTTTCAACAAGGCAAAAGCCCCAATCAACCGCACCGGCATCCTCTCCGTGCCAATCTTAAAATTCTCATAGCTGCGCTGCGTCTGAGCCCCCCATAACTTATCCACAGGTACTCTGATTTCACCCATCGTATCCTTTTCAATGCGATAATCTTGCGCCATTTTGTGCCGCCTCCCGTTACCTAGCTTTATGTGCAGATAAAATAAATTAACCAATCTACTGACATCATCAAACACGCATGGCATAGTTTGCCCACGTTATGCTGCAGTATGAGCCTTCTACTGGTTTTCACATCCGTAAACGAGCTATAATGAACAAAAACACCTGCCCATGTCAGGTGTAAAGAAGGAGCTCATTTTCATGGAATCCAAACTGGATATCATCGTCAGATCAACGGAAATTGATGTGAATGGACACGTCAATAATGCCAAATATTTGGAGTACCTAGAATGGGGGCGCGAGGAATGGTATGAGCAGTCCCAGCTATCCTATGAAACCTTTGGTGCGATGGGGATTCAAACCGTTACCGTGAACATCACCATCAATTATAAAAAAGAATGCAAACAAGGAGATCAACTAACGGTCACCTGCCGCCCTGACAAAATGGGACGCTCCAGCTACGTGCTGAAGCAAGAAATTTTCAACAAGCAAGGCGAGCTATGTGCTGACGCCCTTGTCACCAGCGTAACGATGGATAGCACGACGCGTAAAAGCCGAGAAGCGCCCGAGGCATTGCGAAAACATTTTGAATAAAAAATGCGATCTTACACAGTGCCTGTGGATAACTTTTGACCGATTGTCGTCAGCAGTCCGTCCATGCTTGTCACGTTTTTTTCTTGCCAATAGTCATCCAGCCCTTGCTCGCCTTGTTTCGTAGCCCAATTCTGCAGGGTATTCCGCTCTCCTTCATAAGTATAAAAGGGAACACTGTAGCCGCATGATGTTTTGACTTCATGGACTTGGACGACGATAATTTGCCGAGCTCCAGGCAGCATCGTAAAACGCGGAGACAGTTTCTCCCACATTGGGGTCCCTGGCAAAACAACTTGCCCCTTCCCATACAGGCGCAGAATCATAGGTGGTCCTTCCACGGCCGTGAACATCAACGTAATTCGTCCATTCTCCTCCAGATGCGCACTTGTCTCATTTCCGCTCCCCGTTAAGTCCAAATAGGCCACTTCATTCGCTGATAAAATACGCAGCACATCATGACCCTTCGGTGAAAGATTAACGTGCCCTTCCGCCGATAACGGTGCCGACCCCACAAAAAAAATGTGCTGCTTCGCGATAAATGCTTCATGCTCCGGCAGCAGCGCTTCAAATGATTTCCCCATATGCGAATCATCGCCTTTCCATTTTCTTCTATTATGCTCTCCCTTACGGTATTTGTGAAATAGTTAAAATAGACATTCTTTATAGTCTTTACCTATGGTTTATAGCTACTGCATTCTAATATCAAATAAACAGCCTGTATGTTTACTGGAAAATAGAGACATACTTAGTTAGTCAAAGATAAACGGCTTACGCTGTCCTTTAGGACGAGTGCGTTTGTCAGGGTTGATGCAAAGTAAGATAAGTTGCCAACTTATACTTACTGATCAACTGAAACTTAGAGGAGGTGATTTCAAATGTCAACGACCAACAGCAGTGATGATGTGGTGAGCCATGGCATTAATGCCGCACAGGCCAACGCGGAAGATAGCGAATCTAAACAAAAAGTGGAGGAGTTAAACTCCTTGCTTCAAGGTGCAGCAACAAACTCCAGCGCCAATGAAGATACGTCCTCACAAGAGTAATCTGCTGCAAATCATTTTAGATGATTAAGAATTAACACTATTAGATAAGAACAAACAAGGTACTGCAAAAAGAGCTTTTCCTACTGGTCTATCTAGACCGAGGAAGAGCTCCTTTTTTGGTACTAAAGGATGATAGGCGGATGAGCTGAGTGAACCCCGCTGCCAATTTCGACCAATCGGAGTGCTTTAACTCACTTCTACACACAATTACTTTTCCACTTCTCTAGTACAGCTGCGCTCCTCCATCTTTCTACTTCCTAACTCCTACTTCTACCGCCCATTCCTCCCTTCCTCTACTCCCTACCTCTCCGCGCTTCCCCAAAAAGAGCCTCCAGAGACTGCTATTTCTCCGTTTTCATCCCTTTTGATCGAAATAACAGCCTTTAGAGACTCTTATTTTCGAAAAAAGTGAGTTATAGTAGGTAATTTGATGGAAATAGAAGTCTTTTAGGGCTTCTATTCTTCTGTTTGTTGTATTTTATTCCGCAATAGGAGTCTTTCGAGACTCTTATTCTCCAACATTCCCAAGAACATTGAACCAAACGCCCATGCGCCGAATAAATTGTAGCAAAAACGTATGGATGGATGATGAAGATGAACGGATTAGATGAACCCGTTAGTATACAGACGTATAAAGTGCTTCGTGATAAATTAAACCTACTGTACCCAGCTGTTGTGAAGCATTCGCCTTACACGGCAGAGCTTGCAATGAACACAGCGATTGTTAACGCAGTTAATAAGCAGCTTCGCGAGCAAGGCTATCCACAAAATCCGCAGACAGACGTGACGGCTCATTATGAGCTTAAGACGAATGAACGCGGCATCCTTAGCTTGACCTTATGGAATTATGCTTTTTCGGGTGGAGCCCATGGACTAACGATCCAAAACGCACTGACCTTCAACACGGAATCGGGCAAAGCCTATGCGCTCAAAGATCTGTTTAAACCCGGCAGCGATTATGTTGCCAAGCTTAGTGCCATTATTAAGGCTGAGCTTAAAACTCGGGATATTCCTTTGTTGGTAGAATTTAATAGTATTAGACCCGACCAGGATTTTTATATCGCCGATAAGGCTTTGGTCATTTATTTTCAAGTGTATGAGCTGGCCGCTTATGTCTATGGATTTTTGTATTTTCCTATTTCTGTGTATGCCATCCAGGATATCATCACTGAAGATGGACCGCTTGGTAAAATGCTTTATTAGTGCTAGACGCAGACGATTATTTGTCTACTGAAGTTACCTTTATTGACGGTGCAGCGCTCTGCGATGCGAAATCCTGCTTTCGCGATGAGTGGATCGATCTGCTCCGTCGTAACGATAACCGCGCGCTTTGCTAATCGGCGGGCGCTTTGGAGCATTTGCAGCTGCTCGTCCTCTGGGAGCTTCGAGCAGAGATTGTACGGCATGTCTAGGATGAGCGCATCGTAGCGGACCTGTGGGCTGGTCGGTGATTCCATCACCTGCTCGCCTATGCATCCAAGGCTGATCGGTGACGAAACCTGCTCACCTACCAGGCCTAGGGTCCGCATATCCGCGATGCTCACTACGTTCGGCATGCCGAAGTGCTCGAGATTCACCCGCGCACCGCGCACTGCCAGCGGGTTGATGTCGCAGCCCACGATGTCGATGCTCATCGACATCGCCTCCACCAGCACCGTGCCGATGCCGCAGCACGGGTCAATTGCCTTCGTGCCCGCTACGTCGGGCACGGCAATGTTCACCACCGCCCGCGCTACGCGCGTACTCAGGGCGGTGGAGTAGTTCTGTGGCTTCTGCTGATGCTGAAGCCACACGGCTTCGCCGTAGCTGCAGTGGCCGAACAACCATCGGCCTCCCAGCTCCGTCACGGCGAACCATTGCTCCGGCCGTCGCATCTCGGCTTTGCCGCGAAGATGCCGGCCTATTTCGCGAGCGACCTCCCGCTGACGGTCCGTACTGACCGCAGTGTCTGTCTCCGCGAACGCAACCTTGAACGTTGACCCCTGTACGGTCAACGCTGCCACCATCGAGGCCAGCTCCGGCAAGCTGCCGGCCTCGAACAACACATCCAGCCGCAGCTTCAGAAACGGGCTGCGGCTCGGCTCTACACGACGCGCGCTAACGGCGTAGCGCGCGCCAAGCACTGCCTCTGCGCCCAGTAAGGTGCGCAGCTCTAACTGGCACAGCGCCTGCTCGTCTTCGTGGCAGGCGTATACGTATATATGTTCCATACATCATCCCTCATTTTACATGTTAAATGCCTAAATCTGTTTTGTCTTTTGTCTTTTGTCTTTTGTCTTTTGCCTTATGCCTATGTCTTATGCCTTATGCCTTATGTCTTTCAATTTTCCGCTCTCTGTTATCTTTCCTATGTCTACAAAAACTGCTGCATCAATTGCTTCATAAACATATCCATCGTCTTACATAGGAACATATCCTTCCGATAAACAATGCCGACGTCCTTCTGGGGAATCGGGTCTATAATCGGGATACTCCGGATGCCGCTGCTGCGGATACTGTCCACATAGGACTGTGGCAAAATAGCTCCGCCTACATTATTTTTGGCCATCTGAAGCAGTGACTCCAAGGTGGAGAGCTCTATCGCCGGCTTCCACTCAAAGCCAGACTGCTCACAGCAATCATCCATCATTTGCCGAACATAAAACTTTCTCTGGAGCATAGCGACTGGAAGCTGGGCCAAGTCCGTCAAACGAATGGCTTTCGCCTGTGCAAGCGGATGTTTGTCCGAAATAACAAACCGCAGCTGTTCATTGTACAACGGCATGTAATGGAACTGTTCATCTTCATCAGGCAGGAAAACCACGCCGATGTCAAGCTGGTTGCTCAGCAGACGCTCCTTCGTCTCCTCGGTAGCGAGCTCGGTCACAGATAGCTCGATCTTCGGGTAGAGGGCATGGAAGGCAATAATCGTCGCGGTGAGCAAATGATTACCGGAGCAGCCAATACGCAGCCGTCCCCGCTGCATACCCTGGATCTCATTAATAGCCGCCTGAGCTTGATCCAACTCATGGAACATGTTCCTGCTGTGTTTATGAAGGATCTCGCCTGCTTCTGTGATGTAAATCTTTTTTCCGATTCGCTGAAAAAGGGGTGATCCTACCCGATGCTCCAACAAACGAATCTGTTGGCTAAGTGTGGGTTGGCTGATGCCAAGCTTTTCCGCTGCCTTCGTGAAGTGAAGTTCTTCGCATACCGCTAAAAAGTATTCCAACAATCGATGCTCCATCTTGGTATGCCTCCGATCATAGTTATTAACTATGATGGTAATTGATTATTCGCAATTGATCAATGATTGTTATTTATCTATAGTAACGATAACAAGAAAGCACATTCGAAAAGGTGGTTGATGGCGATGTATGGACAGATTCGAATCGAACACAATCTGAGTTGTAAAGCAAAGCCCCGTTTTGAAGAGGACTTAGGGTTTGGGCGTCATTTTACCGATCATATGTTTATGATGGATTTCGAGGAAGGAAAGGGCTGGCATGATCCGCGTATTATCCCTTATGGACCCATTTCCCATGATCCTTCAGCGATGGTTTTCCATTATGGGCAAGCCGTGTTCGAGGGGTTAAAGGCTTTTCGTACGGAAAAGGATGAGATTGTTCTATTTCGACCTGACCAAAATGCACAGCGACTAAACCGTTCCAGCGACCGGCTGCAAATGCCCCAAATGGATGAAGAATTCGTCGTAGACGCTATTCGAACCCTCGTTCGTTTGGATGCCGATTGGGTGCCTCGAAAGAAGGGCTCCTCTTTATATATTCGTCCTTTTGTGATTGCCACCGAAGCTGGGTTAGGCGTGCGTGCCTCTTCGCGCTATTCGTTCGTTATCATTATGTCGCCGGTTGGCGCCTACTATGAGGAAGGTCTTCAGCCCATTAACATCCTTGTCGAAAGCCATTATGCCAGGGCCGTTCAAGGTGGTACAGGCAGTGCCAAAACAGCTGGTAATTACGCTGCAACCCTCAAAGCACAAGCCCTCGCCAAAGAACACAACTGTGCTCAAGTGCTCTGGCTGGATGCCATCGAGAAGACTTATATAGAAGAAGCAGGCAGCATGAATGTCTTTTTCAAAATCAACGGGGAAGTTGTGACCCCGAACCTTAGCGGCAGTATTCTGGATGGCATCACACGAAAAAGCATCATTCACCTGATGAAGGAGTGGGGCATTCCGGTTACAGAGCGGAAAATTTCGATCGATGATATTGTTCAGGCCTATGAGAACGGAACCCTGGAGGAAGCCTTCGGTACCGGTACGGCTGCCGTCGTGTCCCCTATTGGCAGTCTCTTGTGGAACGGTACGCCCATGGTGATTAACCAAGGCAACATTGGTGATCTGGTTCGTCGGCTTTACGACACGATTACTGGGATTCAATACGGAGGGATCGAGGATTCTTACGGTTGGACGATTTCTTGCTGAATTCCAGCTGTTAATAAAAAAGACACCTCTTGGGTGTCTTTTCTCATTTGGAGACTACTGTAATTTAAATGAGGGTCTATCACCCGAGGCTCTCACATGTATCGCCAAATAACAGGCACGATAACCAAGCCATACACCTTTGATGCAGAAAGTGCATCAAATTTACTCTATGTCAGGATTTTCAGGCCAAATCATGCAAAAAGTGCTAACGCTTTGCAAACAGCCCGGGGAGTAGTCAGCAACACTCTATTTTACTCCATGCTCATCACTCTCTGATTCCTTCTCTTTCTGCTCTACAAGCTGCCCATCGATATCGATAATATCCTTGCTGTTCATCACATCATCACCAAGAAAATCCCTCAGCTTGTTCTTCGCTTTGCGCTTCACATCGTCATCGATACTCCTTGCGACAGATGCCAAGGCTAACCCCAAAGCACTTAAATCATCTACATATCCGACAATCGGTAGCAAATCCGGCAAGAGATCCAACGGCAAAATGAGATAGCCCAGCGCGCCGTAGATTTGAACTTTTGCTCTAAGCGGTGTTTTCGGACTTTCTACGGCGTAGAAGAGCAGCAATCCGCTGTAAATGACTTTGCTGCCTGCCTTTTTGGCGCCCTTTTTCAGTTTCAGCCAGAAGCCGTCGGTTGAGAAATATTTCTGATATTTGGAAGAGTCCATCGCACGATCACTCCAATCATTTTTATATATATAACGCATATACAATAGAAATAAAGCATTCCCAGTTGATAATCACATGTTGTTATTTCGTTAGTGTGCTCTCCCTAACGCCAAGAAACTCACGTTTCTAGGCTTGCTCCCTCACTCAGTGAATCTATGTTGATTTTGTCACAAAATTAAGGACATTTGCAAGGCGTCCTTGAAGAAAAAAGAACTAGACCGGAGAGTGACTTCTCTCCGACCTAGTTCTAACACCCCGAAGTCTCATAAAGGGAACGTATATGCGTTATTTTGCTGAAAATCGCTATTTAACTCGTTAAACGGAACATCAAGCCCTTATTTCTCCTCCGTAGGCAGTATTTCAATCAAAAATGGCAAAATAACGTCTCCATGTTCCCTTTAAGCTCAAAAAGGCTGGATATTTGATAAATAGCGGATCGTAGTTCCGTTTGCTTTTGTTCGACAATGAAATCATCAAAAAAAAGAGCTACTCCCCAAGGAGCAGCCCTATGATGGCTACCAAGCCAAACACGGTTAATATGACACCCGATATTCGGTTGATCCAGCGAAAAGCCGTAACATGAATACGATCTCTAAGCATGCCAATCACAGTACTTAGCGCAAGCCACCATAAGGCGGAGCCTACGAATACGCCGATCACCAGGGCAACAGCTGAAGCAATGCCTGTCTGTGAGCCGCCCATCCCTAAACCAGCAAAAGAACCAAGAAAAGACATTATGGTCATCGGATTCGTAATGGTCAGCATCAGCGTGGAGACGTACGATCTGAAAAGCGTATTGCCTGAAGCTTTGGCCGCATCGGCAGCAGGCTTAGAGCGGAAGGTCCGCACGCCCAAATAACATAGGAATAAGCCACCGACCGCTTGCAGCAGCACCTTTTGGTCAAGCAGGAAGCTGGTTATAAGCGTAAGACCGAAACCGGCAATAAAGCCGTAGAAAGCGTCAGCCGACGCAGCTCCTAATCCTGACAAAAAGCCATGCAGTCTGCCTAATGTGATCGTTCTTCGTATACATAAAATACCGATTGGCCCGACCGGTGCAGCGATCGAGAGCCCCAGTAAAATTCCTTTCAACAACGGAATGAGCATTGTGATTACAGTACCTGCTCACCATCATACGTAGCAATCTTCTTATACAGATCCGGACGACGGTCGCGGAAAATGCCCCACTCAATACGCTGAACTTCCAGCTGATCAAGGTCGAATTCAGCAACAAGCACCGTTTCCTCATCGCGGCCAGCTTCCTCAATCATATTGCCCTGCGGGCCTGCGATGAAAGACGAACCATAGAAGTTGATGCTGGACTCTTCATCTTCTTCCTTACCGATGCGATTCGACGCGATAACCGGCATCAGGTTCGCCGCTGCGTGGCCGCGCATGCACATTTGCCAGTGATCCTTAGAATCGATCGAACCGTCCTGCGGCTCAGAGCCGATAGCAGTCGGGTAGAACAGTAACTCCGCACCCATCAAAGCCATAACCCTTGCAGCTTCTGGATACCATTGATCCCAACATACGCCTACGCCGATTTTGGCATAGCGTGTTTTCCAAACCTTGAACCCGGTATCGCCAGGGTTAAAATAGAACTTCTCCTCATACCCCGGACCGTCAGGGATATGACTTTTGCGATAAAGGCCAAGCACCTCGCCATCAGCATCGATGACAGCTAACGAATTGTAGCGCGCGTAATTCTTTTTCTCATAAAAGCTTATCGGTAGTACAACCTGAAGCTCCTTAGCAATTTCACGGAAATGATTGATCGCTTTGTTGTTCTCCAGCTCCGTCGCGTAATGATAGTAGTCGGACTTCTCTTTTTGGCAGAAATACGGTGTCTCAAACAGCTCTTGGATCAGAATAATTTGAGCGCCCTTCGCGGCTGCTTGGCGAACCAAGGCCTCTGCTTTGCGAATGTTTTCTTCTATATTATCGGAACAGCTCATTTGCGTTGCTGCTACTGTGACATTTCTCAATGGAATCACCCTCTCTTGCTTGCTGGCATTTGCTGTGTCGTGCAGTGAACGTTGCCGCCTTCTTTGATGATGGACATGCCGTTAATTGTGCGGATTCTGCGATCTGGGAAAGCTGCGCTTAGCACCTCTGCCGCCTTACGATCTGTCTCTTCCGCTGTTCCGCCGAACACTGGCAAAATGATGCCGCCGTTTACGAAATAAAAGTTCAAATAGCTCAGCGTCAGACGCTGCTCTTCAAAAAACGTTAAAGGAGGCTGTTCGATCTGGATAATTTCAAAAGAACGTCCCTTAGCATCCGTCGCATTGCGCAGAATTTCTAAATTCTCCTGAGTAATCGCATAGTTCGCATCCGCTGGGTCGTTGCAAACCTGCAAAATAATTTTGCCTGGAGCCGCGAAGCAAGCAATATTGTCGACATGACCGTCCGTTTCATCGCCGTCCAGCCCTTTATTCAGCCAGATGATTTTCTCAACGTTGACGAAATCTTTCACACACTCTTCGATTTGTTCACGGCTTAGGTCTGGATTGCGGTTCGTGTTCAGGAGACATTCCTCCGTAGTCAAAAGCGTACCTTCTCCATCCACATGAATGGAGCCGCCTTCCATGACGAGCGGAGCGTCAAAACGCTTCACACCGTGATGCTCTAGAATTTGCGGAGCCACGTTATCATCAAGATCCCACGGCGCATATTTGCCGCCCCACGCGTTGAATTTCCAATTCACAGCTGCAATTTCCTGCTGTTCATTTAACAAGAACGTTGGGCCGTTATCTCGGAACCAAGCATCGTTATGCGGAATGATCAGAAAATCAACGTTCTTCTCGTCGAACATAGCCTTTACTTGCTCAGCATCCGCCGGGTTCACGATCACTGTCACAGGCTCGAACTCGGCAATGGCCTTGACCAAATCTGCATAGCCTTTTGATACAACCGCATGATCCTCCGGATAAACCATCGAAGATTGAACGGGCCAAGAAATAAATGTACGTTCGTGTGTTGTCCACTCTGCTGGCATTCTATAGTGTAAATCCTTAGGTTTCATCTCATCCATCTCACTTTATATAAATTTGTTTGCAGCCATATGAAGGGCAAATATTGAAGTCAAATGCACCGTCTTTCATCATATACCAAAAGGAGCTTATGCTCAATGTACATAGGTTTACAAATTTAGCAATCGTTAAAAAACCAATTTGCTCTGCCTGCATATTTTATTTGCTTTTAATGAACATTATATATGGCTTTACCATGCAACCAAATGAAAGGACGGATCACATTGGCAACTGTTTTACATATCTCAGCACATCCACATGACCATCAAACATCATTCAGTATGGCTGTAGGCAAAGCCTTTATTGATACCTATCGGGAAGCCAACCCTAATGATGAAGTCATCCATCTGGACTTGTACAGTATTCAATTGCCTCACATTGATGCCGACGTATTCAGCGGGTGGGGAAAATTGCGAGGCGGTCAACAATTCTCAGATTTGAGCAAGGAAGAACAAACAAAAGTAGGTCGACTCGGCGAAATAACGGATCAGTTTGTCGCAGCGGATAAATACGTATTCGTAACGCCAATGTGGAACTTTTCTTTCCCTCCGCTTATGAAAGCCTATATCGATGCTGTTTGTATCGCTGGCAAGACGTTTAAGTATACAGAAACTGGCCCTGTAGGCTTGCTGCCTGACAAAAAAGCGCTGCATATCCAAGCAAGCGGCGGCGTTTATTCGGAAGGACCTGCTGCCGCTATGGAAATGGGACATCGTTATTTAAGTGTCATCATGTCATTCTTCGGCATTACGGATTTCCAAGGAATTTTTGTTGAAGGAATGGCTCAGTCACCCGACAAGGCTCCACAAATTAAAGAGGAAGCGATTAGCCGTGCGCAAGCATTAGCTAAAACGTTCTAACAAACAAGGATAAACGACTCCGTCGTCCTTCTAGGACGAGCGCGTTTGTCAAGGTAGATGCGAAGCAAAAGTATAAAACTTATACTTTCTTATCTAATGATAAA
>NZ_WHOA01000117.1 GCF_013141715.1 Paenibacillus phytorum
CCCACATCAGGAGGTCGCTCTATTATGAAGTTTAAAGCACAAGATAAACAAAATCAACTCATTGAAAACATTACCTCTAATCACCTTGTTGTCGGTGTAGATATCGCTCAGGAGATCCACGTTGCTAGAGCTGTTAATTTCCGTGGTATTGCTTTGGGTAATCCCCTGGAATTTAGTAATGATGAAATCGGCTTCCGATCTCTTGATCGCTGGATCCGAGACTTGCTAGCTTCGTACAAGCTAAGCCAAGTAATCGTCGGTATGGAGCCAACAGGACATTACTGGCTTGCCCTTGCACATTGGCTTAAAGATACCGAGATCGAGGCTGTACTCGTAAATCCTCACCTAGTCAAAAAGAACAAAGAAAACCGCGACAATACACGATCTAAAAGTGACAAAAAAGATGCGCTTGTCATTGCTGACATGGTGAAAAACGGCTACTATTCCCCAGTCCGTTTTCATTCCACAGAATACGAAGAGCTGCGAGTCCTTATGGCAAATCGAGAGACTGTTGTTAAGCGGCTTGTAAGTGCAGTTAATCAAATTCACCGCTGGGTCGACATTGTGTTTCCTGAGCTTAGACAAGTCTTTAAAATCTTAACTTGCAAAGGTGCATTGGAGACTCTTAGGTTGTTTCCTCTCCCCGCCGATCTATCTAGACTAGAACCTAACGATGTGATTGCGGGATGGAAAAAGTCCATGAAACGACACTCTGGTGTCCGTAGAGCTAAGTTGCTCATCGATCTTGCCAAAAAGAGCGTTGGGTCTACCCAGGCAACATATGCTTACAAACTCCATCTTGAGCATCTTCTTGAGGAGTATGACTTAGCAAACACACAGCTGCAGAGAATCGAAACTGAGGCCAAAGCCGTACTTGAACGAATCCCCTATGCAAGCAAAATCCTTGCCATTACTGGCATAAGTGCGATTGCTTTAGCGGGTGTTTTAGGGGAGTCAGGTGATCTCAG
>NZ_WHOA01000118.1 GCF_013141715.1 Paenibacillus phytorum
CCCCCCAACCACTTTTTAGTAATATTCGAATGACAAGTGGGAAGAATAACCTCAAAACTTTCCGTGGAGGGCTAATGTTAAAGTTCATCTTTGCCGCCTGTATATTGTTATTCAGTCAACCTACCACTGTATCGGCAATAACAAACGAAGACGAAGCTGTATGTAATGCAGTTATCGCAAGACTGCTAAGTCCGCAAATAACGGCTGAAGTAAATAAGTATTATGGAAAGATACTGGTGCATCCGCCGACTTACGCACCGTTTATTGGTACGCAAGTAACTTGTGAAGCAGCTTCAACGAACAAAACAACTTACTCCGTAACCGTCGTAGTAACGCCATTTGTCGGTGCTCACGTTTCCGTAGGTGTCGACGAGATTAAATTTCTTGTCGGTTTGAGCGGGGACGTAACGACCGTTAGCTACAAGCACGTCGAGGATCATAAGTTACCGCCCCATTTACAGGACCTGTACCGTTAGTTAGAAAAAGAAATCCCTTTTCTGTATGCCTTTCCCCCATCAAATTAT
>NZ_WHOA01000119.1 GCF_013141715.1 Paenibacillus phytorum
CCCCCCCTAAGTTTTCACTCATTCTAACACAAATGATCGAAAATGTTCAAAACCTATCCCTTATTATGAGAACTATTCGAGTTCGTCTTTGAATGAATTGGTATTGAAGACCTTTTAGGAAACTTTTATATAGAAAAAAGACGTGACTGGCTTGATCGTTACCTAAACCCCAGAAATACCAGGTGTTACCACGAAGTACATAACTCATGTCTCTATAAAGGAAAAGACCATTAATTCTACTTTAGTAGAATTAATGGTCTTTGTAACCTTAATATCTTATTGCTAAGAAATCATAGTTGTTTTCCTGACAAGCACGTATCGCTGTCGCGTAATCATTATACGCTTGATTGACATCTATTGTATAGCGGAACTCGTAAAAGCCGCCACTAGAGGCTTTAAAATTCGTATCCCACTTATTATTGGTTAGCCATGAATATAACGGCCCTGTAGGTTCAATTTGTTCTGTATAGTCCCATAATCGAAGCTTCCCGATATGCACCATAGGGGCATCCAAGGTAGTAATTGAAATTCCCAGGTCATTACCTACCAACGATGCTCCACTTTGAATAGAATAATAGTCGCAACACGCATTTGGAAGCTGATCGATGCACGGCCGTATGGCTGCACCCGCTTTATCTAAGTACCAGAACCCTTGCTCCGTTTGGAAAGGGAATGCGGTATACATGCCATCTGGATCCAAAATGTTTTCCTTGTTCAATCTCACAGACATGTCGAAACGAGAGCCAGATCTGTAAAATTTATATTCAATCGCATACGAGTGCGCACCTCGAATATCGTATTCGAATTCCCATGTCTCATAGAAGCTATTGCTTCCTGTATTTGTAATTCGCTTGATTTGTCCGTGAAAAACTTCGCCTTTCGGAATCTTACGAGACTTATAACCAAAGCCTGCCGGTTCCCAACGATTGGCCCCTTCAAAAAGCTGATACAGAGGTGCGCCTAGGCCTGATGCTCCGTCCACTAAGAGTGACTTTTCGCTTGGTTTATGGATGAGGGTATGCACACCCTTCTTATCGTCCCACTCTACGCGCAACAAGTCATTCTCGAAGCATCCCATCCCCTTTGCCACTCCTATTGCGGATTCTGCTTCTGCCTTATGGGATTCATCGGTTACGATCAAGAACTCGAGTTTTAATTCTCTCTCTTCCAAAGGTTCCATTTGGAGCTGGATGCATAATTCTTGTCCCCGCAGGGAATGATTCACACGTTCAAAGGGATATTGGCGCCCCTGCAAATCTACCACTCGGACCTCCTGTTCAAATATAGGAGATTCCCAGTAATCAAGCGACAAATATGCAAGCGACATTCTCGCTTCGATCGAAGGATTCATGACCTTGTAAATAAAAATCCTCCGAGCAGTAAAATCACCTTGGCCCTTGCCGGCAAGTACTTTATCTAATGCTATGCATGCCAGTTCATCTGCCTCAACCGCATACTTGGTTTTGCGTAAAAGCAACTGCTGCACGCGAAAATCATAAGGTCTATGCAAAGAGGCGGAGTGACCCCAAGTATGTTCGGCATACAGGACAAGCGCACTGATAACGGACTTCCATTCTTCATCAGTTACATACTCACGCTCCGGATCCAACCGTTCAGCCACCCGTTTCGTACGCTGTGCGTTGCGAAATAAAGACGTTTCCAGAGCAGTAGAGATGACGCCATCCGTCCACCAATCGTTCCAATCACCACGGTAGATAGGAATATCCAGCACCGCGGATTCCAAGTACGCAAAATATTCTGCTAACGTTGCAGTTCGCAATTCAATTTGATCTCCATGTTTTTGGTTCCACTGCCGGATCAATTCACAATAGGAGTCTGTCGGAGGACTATTGTCGGTGTATAATCCGGATCCCATGATCGGTAAAAATCCGTATTCATAGCCGTCATTTCGCAGCCCCTCCACGAGTGGAAACAAGGATTTCTCGGCGTACCCAATATCCTGAACATCGACATATTTATGAATATCTTCAACGGAAAGTCCGGGAATCATCGGATTGCCGACCAGATTGTATCCAGGCATGATCCCCAATAAGTTCGCTTTGTGATACTGCAAGCCTTGCCAGACCAAAATACGATTCCCTTGCGGTGACTCCCAATAGAACGGCACATTTGGTTTGCCGAAAGGACAGCCGCCATGATGGGTATTAATATTTGTAGATAAATATTTCACTCCCGCATCATACAAAGCGTCAACCATTCCCCATGAGAACCCGTTCACATCGCAAGACATGGCACTGACCAAGGGAATGCCTTCTTCTCTTGCAAACTTAATCGATGGTTTTAACGTATCTCTCAAATGTCCTTCATCCAGAAGTTCGGTCAAATGCAGATAGAATGCCGTCAGTTCTATGTTTCCGCTTTTTAAAGCTTCAACCAGTTTCGCCCTTCCTGAGGATCCGGTTTTACTTAAATATTTCTCAACCGCCCAGAATCCTTCAAGCATAAATTTGAATTTGGCATTGTCGTCCCTGGATAATTGTTCTGGGGAAAGCGCCAGATCAACTGCTTGCTCTACAAACTGCGTTTGATACTCGGTGATTACTTCTTGACGTTCCGTATATCCGATATCAATATGTGCATGCTGAATGATAAAAAAAGTGAATGGCTTTTTACTCGGCATGGATAAATTCCTCCTTTGAAATAATACGGTTCGCTACGATCCACGAATTCCACTCCTATTCAAGAATCATTAGCAAAAGCAGTATTTGATTGGCTTCCAGATTTAATTCAAGCGAACCATTTATATTTATATTCATTTCCATTTGTTTCACTTCCAGAACATTCGTCTTGAACACAGCTTCAATTTTTCTACTCGGAAAATGAAGCTGTGTTGCCACTAGCTGATCCGTGCAATTGCTGAGGCGCACAATATTACCTTCCTCAGCCGGTTTTATGTCAAAAATTTGCACGCCACTTCCACTAATCTCAATAAATTGTACGGAGACATCTTCCATACAATTTATAACTGCCGTTGTGAATATAGGCGCTATGGCTTGGGTCGACGTCTGCATGACATTTGCTGGATATCGGATTATTCCTCCATACGGAAACGGAAGAACTTGCTTTGGAAATCTCCATGCTGGAGCGGCAAAGCGAGTCCCGAATACATGAGCTCGTCACCGCCGTACAGTTCGTCTGTATCCACATTGCGGTAATTCCGCTCAGGGTCAAGCCCTTTTAGCTTCAACATTTGGAAAGGGCTGTTTGGCTCGGCCAAAATGTTAAAGTAGCAGGCCAAAACATCTTTCCCATCCTCGGATACGAACATCCATGCGGCATCCAAGCCTTCGAAAGGGCTCAGCAGCCGATAAAAAAGCCCGAATTGCACGAACTCACGCAGCTCTTTATATAAAGCAACCTGCTGTATGGCCAGTTCCCTTTCTTCCTCAGTAAACGTCGTTAAATCAAGCTCATAACCGAAATTTCCGGACATAGCCACATCGCCGCGCATCTTGAGGGAAGTAACCCGGTGAATCATATGATTAGGCACGGCGGACACATGGGCACCCATCGAGCTAATCGGATAGACGAGGCTAGTACCGAACTGGATTTTCAGCCGCACGATGGCATCCGTATTATCGCTCGTCCACGTTTGCGGCATATAGTGCAGAATACCGTGGTCAAAGCGTCCGCCGCCGCCGCCGGAGCAGCTTTCAAAGAGCACATGAGGAAATGAAGATGTTATCCGCTCCATGACGGAATACAGGCCGAGCATGTATCTGTGGGCCGTTTCCCTTTGACGCTCCGACGGGAGTGCTGCTGAGCCGATCTCCGTCAAATGCCGATTCATGTCCCATTTCACATAGGTAATCGGAGCGCTTCCAAGCACGCGGGATACCGACTCCACGATGTATTCGCACACCTCGGGGCGGGTTAGATCGAGAATCAGCTGATTTCGTCCTTCGGATCGTGTACGGTCCGGCACATGCAGGCACCAGTCAGGATGTGCCCTGTATAGCTCGCTGTCGCGGGAAACCATCTCAGGCTCGAACCAGAGACCGAATTGCATGCCCAGTTTATTTACCCGTTCTACGAGATCCTACAGACCGTCTTCCAACTTGGTTTTATTAACGAACCAATCGCCCAGCGAAGTCGTATCATCATTGCGCTTACCGAACCAGCCATCGTCCAGTACGAACAGCTCGATGCCCAGATCTCGGCCGGCTTTGGCGATCTGCTCGATTTTCTCGGCATTGAAGTCAAAATATGTCGCTTCCCAGTTATTAATCAGCACCCGACGCGGCTTGTCACGGAACTCCCCACGGCAAAGACGCGTCCGATACAGCTCGTGGTACGTCTGAGACATACCGTTAAGCCCCTTGTTCGAATACACCATCACCGCCTCCGGCGTTTGGAACGATTCACCGGGCGACAGAAGCCAACTGAAATCGAACGGGTTGATCCCAATCGATACGCGGGCGGTATGCATCTGGTCAACTTCCACGGAAGCAAGAAAATTGCCGCTGTATACCAGATTGAAGCCATATACGCTGCCGTTGTCCTCGGTGGCGTCGTGTGAAAGCAGAGCGAGGAACGGGTTATGCTGGTGACTGCTTGCACCGCGACGGCTCTCAATGGACTGGGTGCCCGGCTTAAGAGCCCATTTCTCAATGTAGCGTTCTCTCGACCAAGCCCCGGACAAATGCAGCATGTCTAACTTGTCATGTGCAAAGTCAACATTCAGGCTGAGCGCGCGCAGCAGCTTGAGCGCCTTTTCTCCGTTATTCACAAAGCGGACGCTGCGGGCAATGGCATCATGCCGTTCAAATGCGGTATAGCTTAGAATCACCTGAAGCTGAGTGAGCTTGTCCTCCAGCACGATCTCCAGCGTCTTCGCTTCGGAATCGTCTTCCGTGTAGGTAGCGAGTAGGCCACTTAGCGGAGCTTTTCCTTGCGTAATCGTATGGGACACATAAAGTAAATCCGTTACCGTAGTACCGTTATCGAGTTGCACCTGATAAGCCGGTTGGCGAAAATCTGAATTCCCGTATCCGGGATACTCCAGCGGAAGTATGTCCAAGGAATAGGATTTGTCGTGCAGATCGGGAGTCGGGGAGAAAGCACGATCAACCGAGCGAATGATACGATCCGATTTTACATCACGGACACGATCACCCCAATGCAAATGGGCCAAGTGGCCCGATTTATATACCTGCAAAATGTAGCTTGTGCGGCCCGCTTGTAAATAGAATAAGCGCTGACCTTCATCATAAAATATGGACATTGGCAAGAACACTTCATACTTTTTAAATTTCTAAAGTTACTAATTTACTCGCAAAATAAACAGAACACTGCATGCCTCTTGGCATAATTAAACCACCATAAAATAACCGACGAGAGGGAGAGTCCTGGGGCGCACCGTATTGCTCACAAGCGGCAGAAGGCATCTTGAGAGAATAGCCGCGCCCTCGTTCGTCAGCTTGACTACGAGAGCTTGATCGCAGACTGCAGCGTTAACCGAAACCGATATTTCATGTCATCCTCGAACCACATCGGGAAATTGGTACCCCAAGAATTATTGTGCAGATTAAAATGAAAGCCATCCGCGAGTGGAGCAAACGTATTGTCAAATTGCAGCAATCGTCTTTCACCTGGGCAAACTACAGGCGCATCTAGTGTCTCAATCACGACACTTCCATCCGCACCTTCATAATAAAGTCCTGTATTCACAGCGTGCATATTCCGATTTCCGTTCTTTACTACCGACAACGGCGAAATCCGTGTACCCAGTTTATCCATTGTCCACATATTCGGACTGTCAACGCAAGGGACAAACGAGAACCAACTTGCTTCCGGCAAACGGCATGCCGGTTTATCCATCCAGTTCAACTCCACATCGATGTTAAAATCGTTATGATGGAACGTATAAACGATCTCGAGCTGATGAGGTGCGCCATAGTACTTGCAAGCATCGGAAGGCATCTCCAATTGAGCCGATACTTTGTCGGCGTCCGCTCGCCTTTCCAATTGAAGATTTCTTAGAATCGGACGGTACTGCTTATGTTCCGGTTTAGGCTCTGCATATTCAATTCCGGGCTTGGCCTGATCGGGAATCGCCCAAATATAATTCTTTTTCATGTCAATCGTATATTCCTTAATAAAGCGGTCGTAGTTTTCTTGGCCGAACGTTTCATAACGGTAGGCAGCCAACCTATTTCCATCATTTGCCCATACTTTCCCATTACTATCAACCAGTTGTTCGATAGAACCGTCAGAATCGAAGCTAACTCGAAATTTCCCTAACGTATAGCATCGGTTCATTTCAAGATTTTCAATGTTTTCGGCGTCATTCGAATGAGATGAACGGACAGGGTTCAAGCTGTCTAACACTTTCTTTGCTTCGATTTGCAATTCCGAACTTAGCGCTGACAGCGCCTGATCCAGATATGCGCGCTGCTCCTCCCACGAACTTTCAAAGTGCCGATAGCTGCGCTCCTCCAATCGTTTAAGTCGATCAAACGTAGCATAATACGGACCTTGAACCGCTTCATCCCTAAATTGATCCTTCGATCTCGCCGCCGTAAAATCCTCAGCAGAGTAATTTACGTAGTCCGCCAAATATGTTTTCTCATCCAACCCCCAAGTATGCTCTGTGACCAACATGAGACGATTGCAAAACTTAGCGTAACTTTCGCCATTTGGATCAAGAGAACCCGTATTCACCCATTTATCCCTTAATCGAAGTAGTTCCCGGAAGTGTGCTACTTTCAACGGATCAGAAGCCGTGCCCTGGATCCACGAATCACCTATTTCCTCACTAACGACCGGAAGCACATGCTTACATTCCAGCAACTTTTCGGCGAATGCGTCCAGTGTTGACGCGGCAATTTCCGCACCCAGGTATTCAGCTTGCAAGTGTTTGTACAGCCACTCTATATCTTCTAAGGAAGAAGGACCGTTATTATCGCCTGTGTGGGCAAAATAGAGCACATCCTCAAGTCCCTCCACTTCCAGAGCTTGACCATAATCACCGGCATAGTTCACGATCAGCTCTGAGCCGTCGCTAGCCCTCCAAACAAACGCTTGCGGGACGCACGGAGGCTTGCAGGAAGGATTTACTCCAATATGCAGATAACGAATTCCGTAACTAGCCAATATAGGTACGATGCCGATCGTATGTCCCGGGACATCCGTCATTTTCGCGGCAATGGTTTTTTTCCCGAATCGTTGATCCAACTTCTTGGAAATCGACAAACCATATTCAAGCAGTGTTTTATCCATCAATTCCGTATGGGTTGTAAAAGGAAGACCGTGCCAGGCAATGTCTCCTCTGCTTATTGCATCCTCCATTTGGATCCGCTGCTCTACCGACGCGGTTTGCAAATATTCCTCGATCAGCCAAGACCCCACTGTCCAAATAAATTTCGACCGTCCGTCATCGCTTTGCATACGTTCAGACAATGATAAGGCTTGAGGAATAAACGAATTCATATACTTGTCAACCACATTAGCCGCAAGATCGGTAAACCCGATATCCAAATGCGTTTTGAAAATAACATGTACTTTTTTAACTCTAGTCATAAATTCGTTTTCCTTCCTTCATTCTTTCACAGAGCCGAGTACGAGCTCGTGAATCAAATATTTTTGCAAAATGGATAGATCACCAACAAAGGAAGCATCGTCACAATGACGCCGTTACTCTTTAACTGATCCCATCACGATACCGTGAACGAAATAGCGTTGCATGAACGGATAAATGATCAAAATCGGGATCATGGCGACCATCAGCTTTGCTGCGTTAAGCGTCTTGTCCGATGTCTTCATCGCCGCAATCATTTGTTCGGTCGACATTCCACTCTCCGAATTAAAAGTAAAGACCAATTGCTGAATATACGTCTGAAGCGGGTAGTTTTCCGGCTTGCTCATGAAAATCAGTCCGTCGAAAAAAGCATTCCAGTGCCCGACAATACTGAACAGCGTTACAGTTGCCATCGCCGGAAGGGAAAGCGGAATATATATATGCATCAGCGCATACCATGGGCCAGCGCCGTCTATCTCGGCCGCTTCGTCCAATTCCTTCGGCAGGCTGCGAAAGAAATTCATAATGAGTATGACGCTGAATATGGGAACCGCTCCCGGAAGGACCAAAGACCAGATTGTATTTTGCAAGCCGAGCGTCGTGACGGTCATATACAGAGGAATCAATCCACCTGAAAATAGCATGCAAAAAACGAGGTACCACATGTAGAAGTTTCTCGCAGGGAACTGTCTTATTTCCCTGGACAAAGGATACGCCATGATGACGGTGAGCAAAAAGTTGAGTGCGCCTCCCAAAATAACCCTTTTGACAGAGACGACGAACGCCCGGAAAAACTTTTCGTCTCCGAGAATAATTCGATACGACTCCAAATTGAACCCGATCGGCCAAGCCGTCACCTTTCCTGCGGTCGCTGCGGCTTTATCACTTAAGGAAATCGCTACGGTATACCACATCGGGTAAAGGGATATCAATGCAATAATAACCAAGAAAAACAAGATAATGTAGTCAGCCATCCGATTCGACAGCGTTTGCGACCTAATCATAGAAACCTCCTTCTAAAAAATCCGATAGCCCGTCAATTTATAGGCCAGTCGATATGAAATCGCAATCAAAATGATCGAAACGAACGATTTCATCAAGCCTACGGCAGTGGCCAAGCCATACTGCATTTGTACGATACCAACCCGGTAAACATACGTATCGATAACATCACCAGTGGAATAGACGAGCGGATTATACAGATTGAATATTTGATCGAATCCGGCGTTCAGCACATTGCCAAGACTCAGAGTTGTCAATAGCACGATTGTAGCCATAATCCCAGGAAGCGTAATATGAACCAGCTTATGGAACCGGTTTGCCCCGTCCATTTCCGCCGCTTCGTACAAAGAAGGATTGATCCCGGTCAGAGCGGCCAAGTATACGATGGCGCCGAATCCGAACTCCTTCCACACATCACTCCACACTATGATATGTCGAAACCATGTGTTGCTCGCCAAAAACATGATTGGGTCCAAACCGAAAAGCTTCATAATCTGATTGATAACACCTTCAAGCGAAAACATGTTGACCATAATGCCCGCCAAAATAACCCAAGACATGAAGTGAGGCAAGTACACGATCGTTTGAACGATCCGTTTGAAAGAACGAATTCGAACTTCATTCAAGAGTAAGGCGAATGTGACCGGAACGAAAATGCCGGCAACGATTTTCATTGATGCAATGATCAGCGTATTGAACAGCACTTGCTTGCTGTCCGGAATTTGCAGCATAAAGGTAAAGTTGTCTAACCCGTTCCAATCCTGTTTCCAAATCTGCTTGCCCGGAAGAAAATCTTGAAACGCAATAACGATTCCGAACATCGGAACGATGCAGAAAGTAAACAGCAACAAGGCGCCGGAAAGCAACATGATATGATAGTTCAGAAGTGTCTTTTTATTCCTCATTCCCTCTCACCTTCACAAGAAGCATGGAAGGCGCCAAGTCCGAGAACTTAACGCCTTCCCCTTCTTTACTTATTTTTTCGCTTGTTTTTCAACTTCTTCTGTAACTTCTTTTGTAATTTGTTCGCCACCAAGTCGCTTCCATTCCGTAACGAACGAATCGAAATTATCGACAGGCAGTTCACCCATTACGATTTTCAAGAAGGTTTCATTTTCCAACTTGTCTAAAATGGCCTTTTTCGTCTCCATCGTTTTCGTGACTCCGAAGTAGACGTTGCGCGCGGAAACGAATTTGGCTGGATCGGTTTCCTTCGAACCCTCAATTCTAGCCTGTATTTCGGCCCACATACCTAAATCCTTTTTCGGATTCTCTCTATCTTTCAACACATTGTCATACCTAACCTTGTTATATGGTGCAAGTTTAGACGGGTCTTTCGATTCCAATGCTTTCGTCAAATTCACATAGTCTTGGAATACAACATCTTCTGGTGCGATGTTAATGTTCATCGGCCATACCCACCAGACGACGTTTGCCCCTACATACTTGTCCTCGTCTTTAAACGGCTCTTCTCCTTGAAACTGAATATTCAGCAATTTTATAATCGCTTCGGGATGTTCGTACCCCTTCCTGAGAACCATGTACGAATTGGCCGGATCCTTATCAAACGTATTGAATTTTCCGTCTGCATCGACAGGAACGGAATAGGCCTTCCACACCGCTTTCGGATCGTTCTTGACGGAATCGGGTATCGGACTGCCATACGGACTCCACCATGGTTCCATCACGATGCCTAACTTCCCTGACGCACCAAGCTGGTTAAGATCTGCTTCTTTGCGAATGGCAAATTGCTTGTCGATGATACCCGCCGCATACAAGTCGTGAAGCTTGGCTAACGCCGTTTTCATTTCCGGCAAGATGGAGCTGTAGGAGACGTTGCCCGACTTGTCTCTCATCCACTGGCCTTTATAAGCATGAAGCGATCCGAGTATCGGACTGAAGTTATTCTTCGCTTCATACCTGGACAAATCCGGAATTGACGTTAAGCCGACCGTATCATTCTTACCGTTGCCATCCGGATCTTTCTCGACAAACGCTTTCGCTACAGCAGTCAGATCATCGAGCGTCTTCGGCACTTGCATCCCGAGCTTATCGAGCCAATCCTGCCTGATCCAGGTCAAGCTATGCTGTCCGGCGATGTTCGTACCCGGAAGACCCATCAGCTTGCCGTTTATAGTGGCTCTGTTCAATACGCGACCGTCATAGGAATCGTAACGACTTTTAACAAACGGGCTTACGTACTTCTTATAAACGTCTGTCAGGTCGGTAATCAGATCGGCTTCCGTCAATTGCTTCAGCTGCTTTTCATTCACGAGGAACAAATCCGGAAGTTCTCTGCTCGCGATGGATACAGACAGTTTTTGTTGGTACGCTTCATCCGTTTCCGTCTGCCAAGCATACTTTACTTTAACATTCAATTGTTTCTCGATGTACCGGAAGTACTCATTGTTTTCGATCGTCTCCCCCTCTGGCAGACCAGTATCTTTCGTGTTGATGCCTTTCGCCAAGGTTATCGTAATCGGCTGAGTAAACTTACTAAAAGGATCATCCTTAGCGGCTCCTTGCGTATCTTTCGTTGGGCTCGGCACGGTGCTTGGCGCCGCTTCTTTGCTACCCGTAGTACAAGCCGTCATAAGAAGCATAAGTGACATGAGCACTACTGCGGTTGTCTTGACTCTCATTTTATTCCCCCCATTAGATCGTATATTTACCTTACAAAGCGATTGTACTATACTTCTTGTCCTAGACAGGAGAGAAAACAGTCGATAGCAGGTAGAATTCGATCCTCCGTTTGTGTCATCGCCGACCATTTTCACACCTCCTCCGACTGCATTCCTACTCTAGCGTACCTCTCCACTGCGTCAACGGAATATTCATCATCATCGTCGTACCATGCCCAATGCGGCTTTCAACCCGAAATCGTCCATTATCTGCGTAATGGACGTTGATAATCCGCAATACGTAACTTAGTCCGATGCCGAGACCTGATTTCTTCCTTTCGTTTTCGCTTCATCTCCAAGCCCGTGATACAAAGCATTTTCGACGATCGGCTGCAGAATGAACCGCGGAATCGTCTGGTCAAGCAACGCTTCGTCCACGTCGTAACAGACATCGAACTGGTAATCGTAACGAATGCGCTGGAGCGCCACGTAGTCTTTCAAGGCTTCGAGTTCATCGCCCAGCTTGACGAGGCTGATGCCCCCGTATCGCATTAGCCAGATATTGAACTCCTTCTCAAAATCGCGCAGGCAATTTTGCCGCTTTGAATCTACAAAATATGCGAGGCGTTCATCCCATATTGATACTTGTTGAGAATTTTCTCAAAAAAAAAGGAGATTGGTTTCCATGTACACTTAAATCGTTTGCAGCTCTATTCCAGGGACATTGACCCGTCTTGCCAACGAGAAAACGGTATTCTGACTGTACTTGTACGCTGTTTCATTCGGACCGAAGAACGATCCACCTCTAACGTTTGACAGCAAGGAAGCGATTCGATGGAGAAGTTGTCTCTGATTCCCCGGTTTTGGAACATCACTTTCCCCTCACCCGGAAAAAATAGAGCATAACCCCCAAATACGGATTTGTGACATTAACGAGATTCATATTTTTCTGATGTGACGAAAGCCGATTGAATAATAACGATTGTCCGAAAGTTCCTTCTTGCGAAAGCTGCAGAGAGACATATTCCATATTGCTAAGCGTATTTTCGAGACTCACTCGTGTTTGGGACAGCGTGTTTTGAATCCCGTTTTCGATTTTTTCGTGAAAAATAGTTTGCAAAGCCATATAAGCCCCCCTAGCAAGAGGAGCGGAATTATAGTACTCATCAGGAGCGTTGCAACCAATCGCGTTTTCAGGGAAGACCAGTCGATCTTCATTTAGTCTCTACGCTCCCTTCGTTCGCTTTACGGTATTCCGCTGGATTCATCCCGGCCCGTTCACGGAATATTTTACTGAAATACTTTTCATCCTTATAGCCGGTCTGTTCCGCAATTCGGTAAATCGGGTACTTTGTTTCGACAAGTAGCCGTTTCGCCTTCTCGATCTGCAGAGCCTTCATGTATTCACCGAACGATCTGCCGATGATCGTTTTGAAGCATTCGCTGAAATAGCCGCTGCTTATGTTGAATGTTGCTGCCCCCATGTCGCGATTGACACGCAAATCCTCCAATTGCCGCATATAATAAAGTGCTTTCAAAACGGTGACAATGATTTTGTCAAAGTAAGCGAAGTTTTTATTCTCAGCTTTATCGCACATCGAATCTCAATAAGGATTTGCTTAAACACGTTCCAGCTTACCAACGATTCGGAGATAAATCGTATGCATCCAACTCGCCGCTTCGGAACATTTCGCGCCAAAGACGCACGGATATACGGAGTAATTCCGACAAATATCGGCTGTCCGGTTTCGTATGCTCGATCAAGGCAATCAGACGCTGCCACTCATCCTCCTCATAAAGCCAGCGGAACGAGAACCACACTTCATCAAGCAATTTTGGTTCATCGAGAATTTGTTTGTCCGCCGATTTTGCCGGCATCATCGTCAGTTCGTATACTTTCCGATTCGGTTCGTATTCGTAAAACAAATAAGTCCGAATGTTTACGACGGATAATTCCGGCTTTCCATATACTTTTATAAGGACGTAATCGTTCGATTGAGCTGCATATCGACTTAAGGACGATTCTATTTCGTCATCCGTGCAAGCAATGGACCAAATTTGACCGCCGAGCGGTGTTACGGAAAAAATGCCAGCTTTCATTAAATCGGAAACTGGATCTAGTTGCTTGGTTGTTGACATTAGCGCCAATAAATAAATAGGTCTGTCTTCCGTCTTCGTTTTGGAAATATCCGTTCCCGCCACTGTATTCGTTTCGTCAAACTGGATTCTCTGTACGATTCGCGCCAGCATGTTATCCATACTTTCTTTTTCCAACTGCGTTTTGACGATATAGTCAATTGCTCCGGCACGCATCGCTTCTTGAATGTATTCGAAATCCTGATGACACGTCAGCACGACGATCCAGGTCTTCGGATGCTGAGCGCGAACCGCCTGCATCAGTTCGAAACCGCTCATTATCGGCATCGTCAAATCAACGAACAGCAGGTCGACCTTGTGTTGTTGCATGAAATCGAGTGCCGCCCGACCGTTCCCCGCTTCGCCGACAATTCGGATGTCATATTTACCCCATGGCATCGTGGAAATAAGGCCTTTGCGAACCAGCTTCTCGTCATCCACAATCAATGTATTTAACATTTTGTACCGCCTCGTTCCTTTCGCAATTTCGTTGTAAGGTGACATAATCAAGAAAGGTGCTAGTTCATCCTTTATCTTCTTCAGATATATAGTATCCATAATATCTATCCGATAAAAAAAATGAGGATAGTCCTCTGATAACAATCTATCAGAACTACCCTCTCAATGTTTTTGGAGAACCATTAATATATCCCCTGACGTAATCATAGATCCCCTTAAAAGTGCTTGTATGTGTCTCTTGACTTATTAAAACATGCGTCCTAAGGCCCTGCGAAGCCAATCCCTAACGTCGCTCCGTTGTTTCACCAAGCGTTCATGCTCCAGAAAACAGCCGAGTCCCGTTCCGATTGTTAAGCATACGACCCAGTCTGCGCCTTGGGCTTCCCCATAGACGGCTTCGCCGAGGCCGAACAATGAGGCGTCGTTCTCGAAAGTTATGCGAAACTCCGGGGCAAGCCCCGAATGAGGCTTATCCCGTTCACAAAATCGAAAGGACCGGGAAACGTCATGCCAAGTCCGCTAATCCGCTGGATATCTTGCTCTACTTTGGCGATAACGTCCCTTACAATCCTAACAAAGTGTCAGATAATTCATTCATAATGCCCGCGTTACGTTTTATGCAACGCTACTGAGGAATAATACAGAAACGATGTAAGTGATAAATGTTTCTGTATCTATTACCGAAATGAAACATGGATTTAGCCTTTCACAATGCGAAGGTTCAACCATTGCTTGCCGGTCAAGTTCACTTGTAACTTGCCGCCCTCGACAGTAAGCGCGTTGATGTTTTCTTCCACAATCGTCGTTGTATACGCTTGTAGATTCGAATAGCCTGGAATTTCGATTGCAGCCGAAGTCGATTGATCCAGCAAGTTTTGTAATCGCAGGATCATGCCGTTTCCGTCGGCTGCCGGTTTGATATACGCAGGGACGATACCATCCCCCGTAAATTTCAAAAGCTCGCCTGTTTGTTCGCCTTCGCTGTGAATCATTGGGAATATTTGAACCGGATGAGAAGCCTCTACCGCTTTTTTCGCGGCTTCTTCCGGATTAAACTTCGCAAACGTCGACAGCACGTATTTAAATTCCAATCTTCCTGGCTGACTAGCTCTGAAGTTCGTATCCCAGTAGTTGTTCATCGGCCATGCCAGCAAGAGCGGATTTTCATCGCGCGGAATCGTCTTTTGCTCTTTGCCGAAATTGAATCCGCCGATTTGGACGAGCGGGGCATCCGGACAAGCTAACGTCACGCCATGTTTGCCATCAAAGACGGAAACCGTCTGATCGACAGTAACCCAATCTTTGCTCACGGTCGGCAACTGATCGGCGTCCAGGCTAACAAAAGCTCCGGCACTATCGAATACTGCGTTCCAATCGCGCTCAAGCTGCAACGGAAAGGCGAAGTAAATGGATTCGGGTTCTCGAACGTCAAGTTTTTCGACCACCGCGTACAATTCGATGTCGGCACGATGCGCGAAGAACGTAATTTTTTGTTCCAATCGCTTCACGCCCGGTGCTGTCCAGATCAGCTTCAGTGTTGCGCCTGCCGAGTGTTTATCGACGCTGCACGAAACGAGTTTCTCTGCGCCTGTACGGCTTGCCTTCCAATTATGGTTCCAATTGCTGATGCTGTTGTTGCAATCATCAATATTACGATCATTCAACGTTGCGCGATGTTGTTTATTAAGCAACGGATTCGGCGTCTCGTGCACGAATTGGAATAACGTCCATTCGCTGTTCGGGTCGATCATGGACCAGCCGGTCGTTTTGTCGAGCAATTCCTTAATCCTGCCGGTTGCTTGATCGTAGCTCATTCGATAGTATGGGGTCTCAATCCCTTGATCCGTCACGTGGACAAGCTCTTCGGACGACTCGGCGGCGGCTTTTTCAATCGGCAGCTTCTTGTAGCTGAAAGGCGGCAACGTGACGGTGCCGTAAGACTTCGTTGTCCAATCCACGTCGTAATTGTTTTGTCTCCCAATAAATCGGAAGGCCGACGTGTTTCTGCCTTCGAGCATATATTCACGCGGAATATGGATGTCGCACGTTTGCTCAATATGCGTTGGATTGACGAGCAGCAAGCTACCTAATGGTCCCGACTGCAACGGGTTCCCTGCGAGTTGTTCCAGCTGTTGATTGAGCACGTAGCTTGCGAGGCTGTTTGCCTGATAGGCGAAATGCGCCTTATGCATCCATTGCGTTTTCGTAAATAAAGAATCCGGATTGGTGATGGACTCATTCGCTCCCCACGTATGTTCGTCGTACATGAGCGCCTGATCCCACGCTTGATCGTATAAATGGCCGTTACCTAATTGTCCGTTCGGATTAAAGGCCGAAAGAAACTCCGCGCTCTTCAAGCTGACTTTCGTTCTACGGTTCAAACGCGTTTCTTCCGCGGAGCTTGCAGCGCCGAAGTTCCAGAAATCCGTCCAGTCTCCCCGGTATGCTGGGATCGTCTCTGCAGGCTGCTGTTTCAGTTTCTCGAGCAGCATGTCGGGCGTCACAAGGCGAATACGCTGCCGATGTCCTTCCGAATTCCATTTGCGAATCATCGCCATCAACCGTTGATCCGGCGGCGTGTTATCGTACATCGGCACGTTAGTTGCCGACAAATAAATGAAATCGTACGGATATCCTTCGCGCTCAATGCGGGAAATATACTTATCGAGCCCTTCTTTCATCAGTTGCGTGCTTTCTTCATCCAGACGACAGAACGCGGTAAACATGGAGTAATGCTCCCCGTTGAATGTCAGCAGTTCTCTGCCATCCGACGCGACCCAACGGAACGCTCTCGGACGCTGCAGCGGAATGCCGCCAAAGTGAATGTTGATGCCGGTCGTGTACAGTTCGACGCCGGCATCTAGCATCGCTTGCGCGAACTGCCAAGGCTGTCCGTTAATGTCATGAGAAATCGCGGTTCGAATACGCGCGTTAAACTTCTCGCGAAGCTCTTTAACCGGATAAAGTTGACGTGCTAACTGCTCGGCATTGCAAAGCGGAGTCGTGTGCATGTTTAAAGCAGCGATACAAACTTGCCCATTGTCAAGGAAAAATTGGAACTGCTTAACCCTTTCCTCGCTTGCCGTTTCCAGCCATTTCATGACGGGAGCCGTCGCTTCGCAAGTCCAATAAAAGCGCTCGTCTTCTAGGCTATTCTTTGTTTGTTCGCACAAATCCAGCGCTTGATCGATGTACGTTTTTTGTAATTCCCATAACACGGGCTGAGTATGCGTGTATCCTATATCCAAATGACTATGATGGTACACAAGAATTTCCTTAATTTTAGACATCTTGATCTCCCATTCTTATGGTGATGCCATTAACGTTAACTTGCTTTTTTTCGATGATGAGATGATGCGTGCTCGGCAATCGCTTATTCGCAGCTTTCGAGAAATACATCATGGTTTTTGGCGATTTGATCGCCGATAATGATCGCTTCCGGCTTGAAAGCATCTACGACAGGCGTCAGTAACCAATCGCACTCTCGTAGTTCATTACCTTGCCGGATATATATTCGCCGAGCGTAAACAAATTGGCGTCGAGACGATTGGAAAATGTTCGGTTTAGCTCCGTTCGAAGATTTACACCGTACAGAGCCTCAAATTTCCTTCCGCCGCTATTCTTTGACCGATCCAAGCACGATGCCGTGAACGAAGTACCGCTGCAAGAACGGATAAATTAACAAAATCGGGATCATGGCGACCATCGGCTTTGTCGCGTTAAGCGTCTTGTTCGATGCCTTCATCAGTTGGATCAGCTGATCTGAGGCTAAGTTATTCATCGCTTCCGGCGTTATAGTGATGACCAGCTGCTGGATATACGTCTGAAGCGGATTGTTGTCCGGCTTGCTCATGTAAATCAGTCCGTCGAAGAAAGAATTCCAGTGCCCGAAAATACTGAACAGCGTCAAAAGTAGGGCGAATGTGACCGGAACGATAATGCCAGCAACGATTTTCATTGATGCAATGATCAGCGTATTGAACAGCACTTGCTTGCTGTCCGGAATTTACAGCATATAGGTAAAGTTTTCCAATCCGTTCCATTCCTGTTTCCAAATCTGCTTGCCCGGCACAAACCGCTGAAACGCCATGACGACTCCGAACATCGGAACGATGCTGAAAACAAACAGCACCAAGACGCCGGGAATCAGCATGAGATGATAATGCAAAGATGTTTTCTTGTACCTCATTCCCTCACCTTCCCAGAAGCATGAAAGGCGTCAAGTGTTAGACAACTTAACGCCTTCCCCTTCTTTCTTATTTTTTTACTTGTTTTTCAACTTCTTGTTCAACTTCTTTTGTAATTTGATCACCACCAAGCCGCTTCCATTCCGTAACGAACGAATCGAACTTATCAATAGGCTCTTCACCAAGTATGATTTTCAAAAACGTTTCATTTTCCAACTTATCTAGAATGGCTTTTTTCTGCTCCATCGTTTTCGTCTGTCCGAAAAAGACGTTGCGTGCGATAACGTAATTAGCTGGATCGTATTGCGCCGAGCCCTCCATTCTAGCCATCGCTTCGCCCCATGCAGCTATATCCTTTTTCGGATTCTCATCATTTTTCTTCACGTTGTCATACCAAATTTTTACAGCCGGGGAAAGTTTGGACGGATCTTTCGCTTCCCATGCGCTCTTTAATTTGGAATGATCTTTGAATACGACATCTTCATAATCTAGTAGGAGGTCAAACGGCCATACATAAAATGGGATGTTTAGCCCCTTATAGATGTCTTTCGCATCCGGATCAAGCAGACGTCCGGCTTGAACCTGAACATTCAGCACTTTCATAACCGCATCGGGATATTCGTACCCCTTCCTGACAACTAGGTACTTAGCGGCCGGATCCACATCAAACGTATTGAATTTTCCGTCTGCATCGACAGGAACGGAGTAGGCCTTCCACTCCGCTTTCGGATCGTTCTTGACGGAATCGGTAAGAGGACTGCCATACGGACCCCACCATGGTGCCATCACGATGCCTAACTTCCCTGCCGCACCAAGCTCATTAGGATCTTTGCGAATGGCAAATTGCTTGTCGATGATACCCGCCGCATACAAGTCGCGAAGTTTGGCTAAAGCCGTTTTCATTTCCGGCAAAATGGAGCTATAGGAGACGTTGCCCGACTTGTCGCTCATCCACTGGCCTTTATAAGCATGAAGCGCTCCGAGTATCGGACTAAAGTTATTCATAGAGTTATACCCGGACAATTCCTGAGATCCCGTTAAGCCGTACGTATCATTTTGCCCGTTGCCATCCGGATCTTTCTCGATAAACGCTTTCGCCACAGTAGCCAGATCATCGAGCGTCTTCGGCGCTTTCATCCCGAGTTTATCGAGCCAATCCTGCCTGATCCAGGTGATGGTATGTACTCCGCCGATGTTCGTATACGGAAGACTCATCAGTTTGCCATTTATTGTTGCTCTGTTCAAGACACGATCCCCATAGGATTCGTAATAACCTTTAACAAGCGGGCTTGCCAGCTTCTGATAAACGTTTGTCAGGTCGGCAATCAGATCGGCTTCCGCCAATTGCTTCATCTGCTTTTCATTCACGATGAACGCATCCGGAATATCTCTGCTCGCGATGGATACAGACAATTTTTGATTGTAAGCTTCAAGCGTTTCCGTCTGCCAAGCATACTTTACTTTGACATTCAATTTTTTCTCGATGTACCGGAAGTATTCGTTGTTGTCGACCGTGTCCCCATTTGGCAGATTAATGTCTTTCGTGTTGATTGCTTTCCCCAGGCTTAGCGTAATCGGCTGAGTAAACTTACTAAAAGGATCATCCTTAGCGGCTCCTTGCGTATCTTTCGTTTGGCTCGGCACGGTGCTTGGCGCCGCTTCTTTGCTACCCGTAGTACAAGCCGTCATAAGGAGCGTAAGCGACATGAGCACTACTGCGGTTGTTTTGACCTTCATTTTATTTCCCCCTTAGATCGAATATTTACCTTACAAAACCAGTGTACTATGCTTCTTGTCCTAGACAGGAGCGAAAACAGTCGATAA
>NZ_WHOA01000015.1 GCF_013141715.1 Paenibacillus phytorum
AACGTTTGTTCAATACACAGCAATGGGAGGCTGCCGGCACGATCGGCAGCCTTTCGCTCACCTAACGGGCAGAATAACGCAACGATTTCTCCCCATTTTCGTCTAATATTGAGAGAGATCCGTCGATAGGAGTGAAAACTGTGAAAAAGATATTCCTCTCTTTGTTAGTATTACTATTTCTCTGTGCGTGTGATCAACAATTTAATAAAGATGGTTGGTTAAAAGAACCTGAGAAAAGGAATGATATGGTATATAATTTGATAAATAAATACGAACTTGTAGGAATGACAGAAGAAGAAATCATTCGTTTACTAGGAAAACCTGAGCAAAAGATTGATAAACCTAATATTCAATATGTTTACTACTTGGGCACAGCAGGATTAATGGGTGTTAGTGTTAGTTTGCTTCGATTACAATTTGATCAAAATGGTAAATTAGATAGTCATGAAATAGATTATAGTTAATATCTCTATTTTTCATCCCCGACAGTGTATTTTTGCGTATTTTAAAAGGAAATAAACTCAGTTATTTGTTAAGCTAACGGGACACGTTAGTTCAATGAACAGTCGGCTTTTATTTGTGTCAGAAGTACTTCATAACTTAATTGTATTTAGGCATTTTTGAGCACCATAACCACTTCAAAACTATATTTGTCATTTTATTTTTATAAAATATCCAGCAAACCCTTATGTTTGCTGGATTTCTGCACTTCAAAACTTTAATGTCTCCCAACAGAAGAATTGTTGGGTGATAAATATGTTTTGAAGTAGACAATAAAGTTTTGAAGTGACAAATAAAGTCTTGAAGTAACAAACAAAGTCTTGAAGTGACAAATTAAATTTTGAAGTTAAATAGGCGTGCACTCTATTGCGTGAACGCCTATATAATTTCTTATATGGAGGAAATCCTTAGTCGTCGTATGGAAGCAAGCAAGTCAGTCAACCCGGGGGGGCGATTAAACTAACGGGCAGTCTTGCGAAATCAAAAAAGGATATTTTCAAAAGAAATGTGAAATATTTTTTCCATAATATTTTTAGAGAGGGAAAAAATGATTACATTAGATTTAATGAATCCGACTGAATCACCACAACGGTTGAACTACTTGAAAGTCTTCGATATTTGTTTTTTCATATTGTCAAATCCGCAAGAACTTGATATAGTAGGAACAACTCATACGTATGAGTGTAGAACTTAGTAAATGAGAAAGTTTTTATTGTTGGGCTGCTTTCGGTGGGCGAGTCGGCAATCTTGCATGAAGAGCGGATTGGTGCAAGGATCCAATGTTCATTGATAAGGGCATTATACGATTTTAGGTGCAAGGAGGAAGATATGCTTAACAAGCACGAAAGTGTTCCCTTATATGTCCAATTGCAGAACATCATTCGAGATGACATTATATGCGGGAAATATAAGGAAGGGGAAATCATCCCCTCCGAGACTGAAATGATGAAAACCTATGACGTAACAAGAACAACAATCCGCAAAGCGATAGCCAACCTTGTGGACGAGGCGCTTCTGATTAAGCTGCATGGCAAAGGTACGATGGTTTGCTTGAGGGAAATGAAGCAAAACATTTGGAATTTTAGCGGCTTCACCGATTATGCACGCAAGAAGAACGAGATTCCAGTATCGCAAGTGTTGAACAAGGAAATCATAAGTTTAAATAATGGCCAATTTATGAAATTGATTAGGCTTAGAGGAACTCGAAGGGAAACGCATACAAAGTGGCTAACGCTTGACACTTCCTATGTGCCGCTAGCGTTATTTCCAGGTATAGATCAATATGATTTCTCCGAGCAATCGTTATACAACATAATGAATCAGAATTACAACATTTATCCTCAGCATGCAACGCTTGGCATCCATCCGATTCTTGGAGATAAGAGGACGAAGCAGCTGTTCGGTTATGAGGGAGATATTCCGCTTATTATGGCGGAAGGCAGTGTTCACGGTGAAGACGGAACAGAGGTTGAAAAGGTAGAGGTTATCTACGGACCGAATGCTGAGTTTAAAGTCGTCACGCATATTTAGAAAGGGCTTCCATAGAGGGAGTTCTGCCGAGTGAAATCGGCTTATCCTTTAAAATAACTCATACGTACAAGCGTATAAGTTAAAAATAATAATAAAGTAGGGGATTAACATGAAGAAGAAAGTTCTTGGAGCCCTGTATGGAATGGCTATCGGGGATGCTATGGGTATGCCGTCTGAACTGTGGGGTAGAAACAAGGTTAAGGCTTTTTTTGGAAAGATTACGGATTTTCTGGACGGTCCGCAAGAGAATGAAGTAGCTCGGAACTTTACGCGAGGACAATATACCGATGATACGTCGCAAGCGCTGCTTATCCTCGATGCTTTAATTGAAAATGACTTTGTGCCGGATGAACGTGTTATTGGCAGACACCTGTTGGAGTGGGCAGATAAATACCATGCTTTCGATAATAATATCCTTGGTCCAAGCTCCAAAGCGGCATTGCTGGCACTGAGAGAAGGTAAGGACGTTACTGAATTTACTTCGAAGGCGGAAACGAATGGCGCCGCGATGCGTATCGCGCCTGTAGGGTGTATGTTCCTGCAGGAAGAGCAGATAGCGCTGTCCAAGTTCGTGTTCAACATTAGTAAAGTGACGCATTCCACTGATGTAGCGGTCGGAGGAGCGGCGATGATTGCTGCTGCTGTCGGTTCTGCGATGGAGGACAAATCCTGGGATTCCATTATGCAGAATGCTATAGATATATACGATATAGCGAAAGCCTACGGAGCCGAGACTTACAGCGCCTCGCTATCTGGAAGATTGAAGTTAGCATTGGAATTTGCCAAGCGTTATGAAGATGATGAAGAGCAATTCCTGCAAACCATCTATGATATTATTGGCACCGGAGTTATTACGAGTGAATCTGTACCAGCGGCATTGGCCATTGCCTATTACGCCAAGGAGCCTCAGCGCTGCAGCCTGCTATGTGCTAATCTAGGCGGGGATACGGATACAATAGGAGCGATGGCGACAGCCATTTGCGGAGCCAAAACGGGAGTGGATGCGATCGACACAAGCTGGAAGCAATTAATTGACCAGGCGAACGACGTTGATTTTGACCAATATGCAGATCGAATTCTTGTTTTCAGAGAGCAACATTGATCCATCCACATTAATTATAGGGGGAAAAGCACATGTCTAACTCGAGGTCTGATATTTTTATCCCGAATGCTGAAAGAACAGGAAGTCCTAAGGAGTTATTCTTTATATGGTTTGCTGGCAATATTGGAATTCTAGGTGTTGTAATGGGCGCGTTGATCGTTGGTTACAAGTTAAGCTTCATCCAATCGATTATGGCTGCGGTAATAGGCGCATTGTCTTTTGGACTAGTTGGCTATCTAAGCATCTCGGGTCTTAAGGCAGGAGGCACAACTTTCGTATTGTCGAGAGCCGCCTTCGGCGTGAAGGGCAATTACATTCCAAATCTGCTCGGCTGGCTGAGCCTTGTAGGGTGGCTTGCGGTTAACGTTGTTACGGGGACCTTGACCTTAATGTCCTTGTTTGGTATTTTCGGCCTTGGCCAATCAGGTGTATTAATGGTCATCAGCTTGGCTGTGTTCGTCCTGCTTATACTTGCATCGAGCTTGTTTGGGCAAAATATGCTTGTTAAAATTCAAACCTTCTTCACCTACGTCTTCGGTGCGCTGACTTTTCTCATATTGATCATTCTTATTCCCAAGACGGATTGGACGGCATTGTTGAGCATGAGCAACGGCGACTGGTTGGGTAGCTTCCTTCCCGCAATCTCCATTATTGTGGCGGGAACGGGAATCAGCTGGTCCATTGCTGCTGCCGATTACAGCGCGTATCAGAATCCGGTCCATTCGGCGAAAAAGGTTTTTGCCAGTGTGACGGTGGGAGCATTCATCCCCTTGTTCCTTATTATGGGAGTCGGCATTCTGCTTAGTACCTCTGTTCCAGACCTGGTTTCCTCGTCGAATCCGATTGAAGCGATCGGCCAAGCGCTGCCGAAATGGATGACGGTGCTGTACTTCATTACAGCGATTGGCGGCTTGATTCCGCAATGTATTATTAGCTTGAAGTCCGCGCGCGTCAATCTGGAAACCTTGAATATTCGAGTTGGCAATGCAACGGCGATCTCGATTCATGCGTTAATTATGATACTGATTCCGATATATGTATTGTTCTTTTCCGAGGACTTCCTGTGGAACTTCCAGCTGTTCCTCGGCATTCTGGGAATCGGGCTTGCTTCTTGGGCCGCGAGCTTCATGTTCGACTATATACTGCTTCGCCGAAAAGCTGGCTACGATGCTGCACTGCTGGATCATACAACGGGAAAATCCCTTAACTACAATGGTATTTTCAGCTGGTTAGCAGGCATCATTGTAGGTTTTCTATTCACGAATTCACCATTCTTCAACGGTCCGTTCGCTAAAGGGATTTTCAAGGATAGCAGCCTAGGTGTATTAATGGCTTTCGCGGCGAGCGCCATCGTTACGATCATTCTCTATCAATTGAAAAGTAAGGAGGAGATTTGAAGTGAATACGAATTTGGTTCAGCATGCCGTGTCAGGGGAAAGCGGTAACATCTTAGTGATCGGCGCTGCTGTCGTGGATGTGATTATCCAGCTGGATAAACTCCCCCACACAGCGGAAGATGTAGTGGCCGAGCACAAAGAAACAGTAGTTGGAGGCTGCGCATATAATGTATCCAATATTTTGAAGCAGCTGCGCGTGAATCACGGTTTATTCGCCCCGGTAGGAAAGGGGGCTTATGCCGATGTTGTCAGAGGCCAATTGCATCACGATGGCATTGCGCTGATGCTAGAGGACGCATCCGGAGACAACGGCTGGAATCTGTCCATTGTTGAACATGACGGCGAGAGAACCTTTATCACGATTCCGGGCATAGAGTCGCGCTGGGAGCGTCGCTGGTTCGAACACATCGAACTTTGCGCATATGATTACATCTATGTTAGCGGCTATGAACTGGAAGGTCATTCGGGCGCGGTCATTCTTGATGCGCTGAGTGAGCGGAAGGCAACAGGGAAAATCGTATTCGATCCGGGGCCGCGCGGAGCGTTTCTGGAGCCGCAAATCGTAGAGAGGATACTCAGTATGGGTACGATTGTACATGCCAATAAATCCGAAATCACCGCTTTGATGGGAGAAGCGGACGCGCATGAGGCTGCCCAAAAGCTGACTCGACGGACGAATGAGCCGGTCATCGTAACGTTGGGAGGCGACGGCACCCTGTTCTGCTCTTCGGAGGACAGTGGCCTGGTGGAAACCGAGATTGTTAAGGTCGTGGATACGATTGGGGCAGGCGACGCGCACACAGGTGCTTTTATAGCTGGATTAGCAAGGGGTTATTCGTTAAGGCACGCATGCGAGCTAGGCAATGTGATTGCTGGTAAAGTTGTACAGCAGCATGGCGGCAGGCTCCAATTGTAAGCCTGCCTTTTGGGCAAGTTCAGCAAAAAGACTGAACTTGTCCAAAATGTTTATGAATTGAGCAAAGTGACGCATACGGTTCAAAGGGTCGAGAAACTGACCTCCCGCCAGTAGAGAGACGGCCATTATCTTTGATGATGCCATGTTCGATCGTAACGGGAGGCAAGGCTGTTGAAATGCTAGCGCGTTTCAAGGATCATGCCATAGGCAGCGAAAGTTGAGATAATAGAATGAATAGGAGTGCTTATTATGTCATTAAGGCATTGGAGAAAACCTGGCAAAATTTTATCCGTCGACGGGAAAAGAGGATATTTCAATTTGGCATACGGAAGCGATTCTACTTCACAAAAGCTGGATGTATGGCTTCCAGAAAAAGGAGACGGCCCCTTTCCTGTAATCTTATCTATTCATGGGGGTGGATTTACTTGGGGAGATAAAGGGCAAAGCGATTGTGTAGAGCCTATGTTAGAAGGCTTAAATAGGGGATATGCTGTTGTTGGTATCGAATATCGGCTTAATAATGAAGCCATATTTCCATATCCTGTGCGTGATATTAAACAAGCAATAAAATATCTTCGTGCTAATGCACAACAATTATCATTGGATGACAAAAATATGATAGCTTGGGGGGGCAGTGCGGGAGGATATATGGCATTAATGGCGTGTCTGTTCGAAAAAAATGAGTACTTTGACAAGGAGCAGGATAAGAATAATTGTGTTTCAGCAGCCATTAGGGCCGGCGTTTCATGGTATCCAATAACCGATTTTTCAACACTGGATAAGCAATTGAGAATTAACAGTGTTATAAATAAGTTTTTGAGAACGGAATCACCTGATCAAAATGAAGATGAGTATGAACCTACAGATCCGCCGACACAAGACGATGAGTTTCCCTTTCATAATGATGAAAGCGTGTGCACGACATTTGTTGGCTCATCCATTAATGAGTTAAGTGAACAGGTGAAAAAGGCGAATCCAATGTCATATATTCATACAGCTATGCCCAAACTGCTATTGCAGCATGGGAGTGGTGACGAGATAATTCCTATGCAGCAGTCTATTGAATTTGCATTAGCTGCAAATGATCTTTGCGGGGAAGAACGAGTAATTCTTGAAATTATTCCACATGCAATTCATAGTTCTCTTCTATTAGAAACAAAAGAGAATATTAATCGTATCTTTAAGTTTATTGATGGTGTGATTGTATAACAAGGACAGTTTCGTTAATAAACGTCGATGTAAGAGGACAAGAACATATATCTATAGAGATCCGCGCACAGCGCGGTTTTTTTATTTTAAGGATGTAAGTTCTTGTCTTTTTCATAAGACAAGAACTTACATCCTTTACACCGATACTGAACAAGAACATATATCCTTTGCCACGGCGGGAGTTCTACGAATAGTTTTTTATATTTTAGGATTCTTATGGAAACAATTTAGTGACAACAACATCATGCAAGGAAAAAACAAAAATATTTGTGTCAAGAACATATATCTTTTGACGAATATTTGTACAAGAACATATATCTATTGCCGTAAATGTAGACAAGAACATATATACTTAGCTACTTTTTTGGACAAGAACAAAGTATTTTTGCCAAAGCGCAATTTAGAACAGTAAGAATTGATTTAAATCTATACTTCTCATCAATCAATGTATCTAAGTAGGTTGTCGTAGGTCAGTAGCCTGTTGAGCTAACGGGCAGATTAGCGTGGTGGTAGCTTGCGATTTAGAATCTATAAGAATCTACTAGCTTCTTGGAGCCCATAGCATTATAGACACGCCTACAATGCAAATAGCAGCCCCTATCCAGTCATACATATCTGGTGTTTTTTTATCAACAAACCAGCCCCAAAGGACTGCTAAAATTACGAAAACTCCACCGTAAGCGGCATACACACGTCCAAACGTTGGAAAACTCTGCAACGTTGGAATGATGCCATAGATGATTAATATAAGACTGCCTACAATGCCGTACCACAAGGGCTTGGATTCACGTAGCCAAAGCCAAACCATATAACCCCCACCTATTTCTGCAAGACCTGCAATGATGAAGATTAGGATAGTTAATAACAAAATAGATTGCTCCTTTCACTATGAACAAGTACCAGTAGTTTTTATTTTATCAAAGCATTCAGACCAGGTAAGACATTTGCAATTTAATCCATCGTCTAAAATTTGAATCATCGAATTGATTTGTTTCTTTTTCTCTTCAAGATGAGCGCGTTTTTCTCTCGCCATTTCTTCCCATCTATCCGATGGAGGGATTGTTTCAAATCCTTCAAGTAAAACCGCAATTTCTGGGATCGTAAAACCGGTATGCTGTGCTATTTTTATAAATGTAATTCGCTCCAGCAGGCTTTCGGAATAGCGACGCTGACCATTTTTACGGTCTGTATTTGGTAGTAACCCGATGGATTCGTAATACCGAAGAGTCGATGGATTCACATCTGCTTTAGCAGCTAGTTGACCAATACTAAGTTCTGACATTTGTACGCACCTCACTTGACTTAAAGTTAGCTTTAAGTATTATACTAAAATTATAATATTAATGAGGTGGTGGAGTAAATGAAAAAAAGCGAATGGTTAGCGGGGCTAGGTATTCTTGGAGCATGCGCGCTTTGTTGTGCATTGCCTTTACTTGGAGGCGCGGCAGTTCTTGGAATATCTTCTTTCTTTTTAAACCCAGTAGTTATTGTTATTTTAGCTCTAGTTCTTATTGCTGTGGCAGTCGTTGTTTATCAGCGTCGTAAAGCAAATGGAACATCATGCATGAAACCAGGGTGCAGTTGCACGTCTTGTGTAAGTGGGAGGAGCTAAGCATATGAATAAAGATATACCGATTGCATGCTGCCATACGGTCTTCACGAAAGAAGAGCGTTTGGATTATAAAGAAATTTGGAGTGAGTTGGATAAGAGAAGGCTCGCAGTAACGGAGATTGAAGCAGGTTTTCAATATCAATTTCCGGGCGACTCGGATACACTGCGCTATTTATCTGTTTGGATTAGTCTAGAGAGGAAATGCTGTCCATTTTTAACTTTTACGGTGATAGCAAGTAGCGAAGATGAACCGATTTTCCTTCAATTAACTGGAAAAGAAGATGCAAAAGCATTCTTACGTTCAGAAATTAACGATAAGATTATTTTAATTACTACATTGAACAATAATTCATTTTGAGAGCAAAGGGTATTGAAATCATTACGCTCCCTCGGTATGATTTGATTATCTCACGCAAGCTCGTCTATTCGCAGGATTTCTCCCATGTAGGTTTCGACGATGACTGAAAGATAGCGAGATATATTAAGACGTTTCGTTAAAAAGGCATGCGGGAACAGAGGTGGGGTTGAATCACCCAATTCATTCTAAATGCTGCACGCATTCTCCACGGTGACCTTAGCGATTTTCACTCCCATGTCTCAACGGGTCAAAGCCCTTACATTCCTTCGTCACATCTATCCAAGGGGTGGAGGTCGGTCTTTCTAACGGAACGGGTACAAGGGAGTAGACGTGATTGGTCTAAGTCTACTTAAAAGAAAAGAATTGCTTGAAGAAGCGTTCATAGAGAATGATTTTTACAAAAAGGTCAGAGTTTTTGAAGGAGACGCGGTAGAATATTTTGACCAGGTCAGTAAACTTGGACTTGAAGGAATAGTCATGAAATGCATTGCCGAATCAAACAATTCATTAAGTACAAGTTCACAAGCAAATATAAGCACCCAAGCAAATACACGTTATCGACTAAATACACGCTCAAAACAATGGTTAAAAGTATTTAACTGGACTATCGTATCCGTATACATCTCGGGATATAGAAAAAATGATTTTGGCTTACTCGCTTCTATTGACTCTGCAAATGGTTCTAAGGTTCCAGTCGGTGTAATTGAGTTAGGACTCACTCCTGAGCATAAGAGAGCCTTAAACAGCGTCAAACAGCGTCTTGTATACAAAGAGAATAAAAACTTTGCTTATATGGAGCCATTGATTATAGCGAAAATAAAAACTCGCAACTGGACAAAGAATGGAAAGCTTCGATCCCCTGTATTTGTTGAATTTGTAGTGTGAATTCTATGTAACCTGAAAACTAAAAAGACTGCAACCACCTAGGAGAAAAGGTGATCGTAGTCTTTTTTACTAGGCTTACAAGGAACCCCAGTCTAAAACTTTATTTTCAACGAACAGAAGTAAAAATATTTCTGTTCGTTGAAGAATTAATTGTAGGTTATAAAAGAAAAAGGCCCCCTTTCGGAGTCCTCTTCGACAGTGAATAGATTGATGGTACTTTTGCCTTGAACCTTACTTGGCTCGGTCTTTACCTCAACACACTATTGCAGTACATGACTACATTAATGAGCCCACGGCACATCGCCTCGCTTCAATATCGATTCAATAACAACTTCCCTGGTGTTTTATCTTTGAATGCTCTGCGACACTACACCTCGCTGCTGTTTCACCGTCGAAAGGTATTATGTCCGATCTGACAAGGCTATATTCATTGGTTAGTCAACGGTCAAACATCACTTTTAGAAGCGAACAAACTAGTAATGGAAACAAAAAAATCCCCTTATCATTACTACAATTGAGTGGATTGGCTTCATTTCTACATATTTATTTATTTATTTAAATACCATAACGTGACCAAAATCTGGGCACGTCCGCTGATCATCAAAGATGTCTGTCAGCGAACCACAAGGCAATTAGGATCAGTATTAATGCTTTTTCGAAAATACCATTATCGTTCCTCATTTTCCAAGGTTTTTCTTTCGGTTATGTATTGCTCTTGAATTTCATTGTGGAGATGTTATAAATGTAGGTGAGAAAAGAACTTATTTACTTTTTAATCTTGGAAAAATAAAACATTGCATTGCAGTTGGGATCATGGTATATTATCAATCCGGCCGCAAGACAGGCTGGTAAAAGTAACTTGAAAAAAACAAGTTGCAAAAGAAAAGTTAGTGTGGTATATTAGTCATCCGGCTTCGATAGAAGACGGAAGAACGAAAGAAATTGATCTTTGAAAACTGAACAACGAGTGAGTAAGCACGAACGAGAAATCGTTCAAAAAGAGATTGCAAAATCTCGCTAGCAAGTCAATGAGCATTTCAG
>NZ_WHOA01000120.1 GCF_013141715.1 Paenibacillus phytorum
CCGCTCGTCTTACATGCACTGGAATCGGTTGATTTATTGGATCGAAAGAAGCATTTTCCATCAGAGCTATCTGGCGGGCAGCAGCAGCGTGTTGCTATTGCGCGAGCATTGGCAGGAGATCCGTCAATCATTTTGGCGGATGAGCCTACGGGAGCGTTAGATTCAAAGACAGGTGTGGAGATTTTAAACATTTTAAAGAGATTAAATGAACAAGGTCGTACGATTATTTTGATTACGCATGACTTATTGATTGCGCAGCAGGCGAAGCGGATTGTGCGGTTTCGGGATGGGCGGTTGAATGAAGTTGTTTAGAGTTTATAAGACCGGAGCTCCAAACAAGGGGTTCCGGTTTGTTTTGTTTTCTTTGATTTATTCAATGAAAAATTTCAAAAAATGAGCTGACTTGAGAAAATGGGTTGTGGTGCAAGAATTAAAAAAGATAGCAATTTCCCAATAAATTGTAATTAACTATGCCATAATACCAAATATTTTATTAAGCCATTCAACTGCAGAGAGGACAGACGAATTATTTTCGGCCTGCCCTTTCCTAATCATATACATAGCCTCGATTCCCTTTAACGTCTGTTCTGCAGTTAGAAATGATTTGAAACCAAGCATCGGTTTTGTGATTTTCTTAATGAATCGGTGATCTTGCTCCACAATGTTGTTTAGATATTTTGTCTGTCTAATCAAGATTTCTTTTGGTAGGGATTTCCGCTTTATTAACTCTTGTATTGCTGGTGGATATGCTGGATTTTTATCCAAGGTGACTATACGTGGGATTTGATTATGTGGAGAGGACAAGGCCTTTGTAAAGAAACGCTTAGCTGCCGGCATGTCCCGATTTTCAGATAACATGAAATCAATGGTTTTCCCCATAGAATCAACTGCCCGATATAGATACTTCCACTGACCTTTGACTTTGACATAGATTTCGTCAGTCCTCCAAGAATCGTTCGTAGGTTTCAAAAAGGGACGGATTCGTTTGTCGATTTCTGGTCCATATTCATGGACCCATCTCATGATCGTCGTATGGGAAATCTTTAATCCTCGCTCGCTCATCATTTCGACTAAATCTCGATAGCTTAAACTATATTTCAAATACCATCTCACCGTTAGTAAAATGATCGCCGATTCATATTGCTTCCATTTAAATAAATCCATTTTCGTTTCCAAAATAAGCTGCATCCCAATGACTTCATTATCAATTACGTTATCATGAATTAGAGCTTTGCACCACAACCTATTGAATCATGGTGTAAGAAAAATGTTTATCTAACGCAAAGTTGATCGCTCCCAGAGCGCCTCCGAGTTCGCCCAGTACAGCCGTATGCAAGGATATTCCCGAGGAAAGGGCGGGCATGGAGCGTTGGTTCATTACTTTTGTAGCTGTTTTTACATAAGTACGGCACATGCCTGGAATAAAACCGCCGAGGATGATTGCTTCTGGATTCAGTAAATTGACGAGATTAGCCAGAGCGATGCCGAGGTATGTGGCGGCATGGTTGATGACTTGCACGGCTAATTCGTCCCCTTCATCTGCCGCTTTACATACATCACGGGCTTGGAGGAGCTGGAGATCATTGCCGGGAAGCTTCTGATTCAACAAGCTGCTATCCATTCCTGACCTGAGCAGTCGACGTGCTTCCTGCTCGATGGCGGGAGCTGTGGCATACAGATGAAGGCAGCCGTTATTACCGCATGGACAAACAGGGCCATCCGGCTCCATCGTAATATGCCCCAGCTCTCCGGCCCCTCCGAATGAGCCGGAGACGAGCTGGCGATCGTTGAAGATCCCCGCCGCAATGCCAGAGCCGACACCGACATAAATCATATGCTCATAGTCTCTGCCAGAGCCAAACCTGCACTCCGCGAGTCCCCGGGCGCGGTGACGGTTCATGGCTACCGCAGGCCAGCCGGACGCTTTGGTGACCATATCCTCCATATCCACATTCGCCCAGCCCAAGTCCGCTGCGCTTTTGATCGTACCTTTCCTCGTGTCCACTAAACCAGGTACACTTAGGCCGATCATTTGAATAAGCTCTTTTTCTGCTCCTTTGGCAGTGTCGGAGATATGCTCGATCAGCGCTTGAACTGCGGATTCGGGACGAGGCGAGCTTACTGGAATTTTAGTCATATGCAAGACATTCCCTAGTAAGTCAAACTTGCATAGGGTCCAAATCTGATTATCCAGGTCGGCGCCTATTATAGCGTGTGATCCAGGTACGAGCTCCAAAGCAATCGCGGGACGGCCGCCTGTAGACGGTGCTTTCTCCGTTTCCTGGACAAGGTTGCATTCAATCAGTTCTGAGATTGTTGACGAAATTGTCGCGCGGCTTAAATCGGTAATCTTAGTCAATTGAATACGAGGCATGGAACCGTGCTTGCGCAGTGCTTGGATAATGCTCGTTTTACTGCCTTTTTGATCGCTTTTATTAGAAATTATCATAAGCTTCACCATCACTGTCTCATTTTGTACGCCTATTGGGTATGCAACGATATCTACTATTAATTTAGTGAAAAATAGAACAAAGATCAAGTGAATATTAGTATTATTCCTACTTCGAGGAGATTTATTTGGGTTACTTTCGCAACTTAATTTAGATATTGACAAAAGTATGAGAATTCCATTATGATATCCATGTGAAATGAAAGCGCTATTATGGAGGGGACGTTATGAAAGCAACGATTGTACTTGGCGGGAATATGTACGATGATTCCACCATCGAGCACTTTTTGAAGGATGCTGCTGCTATTGGTTATCAGGGAGTCGAGATCCGTGGGGTTGGCGAACTGAAGGATGGCTATATCCCAGAAGAAAGGGCGCAGCAAATTAAGGCGATGCTGGAGAGCTACAAGCTCATTCCAACGAATCTTTCTTTATTTGCAGGGGGATTTGCATGTAACTCTGATGATGAGAATGAAGAAGAAGTTTTAAAGTGGGCACGCTACCTAGACTTTGCCTCTACGATTGGCTGCGGCATGATGAGGCTGAACCCGGGATTTATTCATTCGGATGAAGTGTCGGCAGAGGACTATGCCAAAGCAGTCCGCTTGTTCCAGCGGTGTGCCGATATGGCAAGCGAACGCAATATTCGTGCTGTCATCGAGATGCACCACGGCACACTTTGCGATACGGCAGATGCATCGATTGCATTTATTGAAAGCGTAGGGCGCAGCAATGTCGGGCTTATTCTCGATCCTGTCAACTTATATCAAGTACCGACCGAATACGGTATTTCGACGATTGAACGTTTGAAGCCCTATCTGTTCAATATCCATGTTAAAGATATTATTCAACTGAAAGGCAAGCAATATCCATGGGCATTTGGTTACAACGATTATGTACCGCATATTGGCAAGTATCATCGGGTAGTTCCCAAGACGAGCATGGAGGAAGAGCGCTATTTTTGCCATCGTCTGATCAACCAGGGTGGAATTGACTGGTACGAGGTGTTTAGAGGCTTGGAGCAGATCGGATATAGTGGTTATCTCACTATTGAAAGCGTCAGTAAGCAGGGTTCGGATCTGCCTGTTCATACTGTCCTTGCCCAACAATGCTACACGGATTTACAGTATTTGCTTCAAACCATGAATGTATAAAGCAAATACTAAAGGAGAGTACAGTGAAATGATAAATGCGGATAAACCCATTTCATTCTCATTATTCGTCAAGCATTGGAAGGACCTTCCGGTGTCGAAACTGGGTGAGTTTGTAAAATGTGTCGGCTTCGATGGCATTGAGCTTCCGATTCGCGCCGGCTTTCATGTCGAACCAGCTACCGCACAGCAAACGCTCCCAGCCTTAGCGGCACAACTCGCCGAGCAGGACGTCCGCATTTTCAGCGTCGCGGCTCCAGCCGATGAATCGATATTCGCCGCATGTCAAGCAGCTGGAGTTCCGCTTATCCGAATCATGGTTGATATCGATCCGGATGGCTATAAAGCGACGGAGGAAAGGATGAAGCGAAAGCTGGAGAAGCTCGCTCCACTTTGTGAGCAATATGGCGTAAAAATTGGTGTCCAACAGCATAATGGCAAGTATATCAACGATTCCAATGGAATTATGCGTTTAATGGAGAATATCAGCTGCGAGTATGTCGGCGTCGTCTGGGATGCCGCGCATGATGCTCTTGCCGGGCAGCAGCCGGAATATGGACTTGAGATCGTCAAGACTCATCTCGCAATGGTGAATTTGAAGAATGGCTTTTTCGTCCGCAATAACGGTCCCGAAGCCGAAACGGCGGAATGGAGATGTCACTATACGACCGGCAGGCACGGAATGGCGCATTGGCCGCGAATTGTCCGCTCTTTGAGAGATCGAAGCTATAGCGGGGTTGTATGCTTAACGGCAGAATATACGGATCTGGTAAACAAGGATCGTTACATCGCCGAAGACTTTGCTTATGCGAAGTCACTATGGAACGAATAGCAAAACCTGAACGTTGATCAGATTAGCAAAGGAGGTGCAAATGATGGCAGCTCAAAATGAAATGCATGTAACCAATTTAGCTCGATCTGCACCTAAGAGCAGATTCAAGCATGTGATCTACAATCTCAGAAGAGATAAATTTCTGTATGCATTAATCGCTCCCGGCGTGTTATTTTTCCTGATTTTTAAATACGTTCCGATGTGGGGCATCGTCATCGCCTTTCAAGACTATTCCCCCTATCAAGGTGTCATGGGAAGCGAGTGGGTCGGCCTTGAGCATTTTATCCGCTTCTTTTCCAATCCGGATTTTTACTTGCTGTTCCGTAATACGCTGGCAATCAGCGTGTTGAATCTCATCTTCTTTTTCCCGCTGCCGATCGTATTGTCATTGCTGTTGAATGAGCTTCGTAACGCTGTTTACAAAAAGTGGATTCAATCCATTGTCTACATGCCGCATTTTTTATCATGGGTAATTATTGCGGGGGTATCGTTCCTGTTACTATCGCAGTCGTCGGGTATTTTCAACAAAATGCTGGTGAGTTTGGGATTTGCCAAGTACGACTTTTTGACCAATGAGAATAATTTTTGGGCGCTGTTGACGATACAAAATATTTGGAAAGAAACAGGTTGGGGGACAATTATTTTCCTTGCCGCAATTGCGGGTGTAGATCCCCAACTTTATGAAGCAGCAAAAATGGACGGGGCGAACCGTCTTCGCCAAGCATGGCACGTTACGCTTCCTGCAATCCGCAGTGTGATCGTCGTGTTGTTCATCTTAAGGCTCGGCCACATCATGGATGTAGGTTTCGAGCAAGTGTTCCTGATGATGAATGGGGCCGTGTCCAACGTCGCAGATGTATTTGAAACTTATGTTTACCGGCTTGGTATTCAACAAGGCCAATTCAGTTTTAGCACAGCTGTCGGCTTATTCAAATCAGTCATCGGGTTCATTCTGGTTATTTCAGCGAATAAGTTGGCGAAACGGTTCGGCGAAGAAGGGGTTTATTAATCAGGGTTTACTAATCACTTGGTAATGGGGTGAGATGAATGAAGAGAAGTCTAGGCGCCCGTCTATTCGATACGGCAAACGTGATACTTTTGTGTATGATAGCTATAATTACACTTTTTCCACTTTACTATGTATTTGTTGTATCTTTTACCGATCCAGTCGAGTACATCCAGAAGCAGGGATTCATTTTATTTCCGACAAAATGGAGTTTCGATTCTTACAAGTATTTGTTATCTACATCAGCCTTTAAGAACGCAACATTGGTGAGCGGCTTTCTGGCTACTGTCGGAACGGCATTAAGCCTCGTGATCACGGCAGCGCTTGCCTATGGATTGTCACGCAAACGGTTGATGGGGCGCAGAATTTTAATGCTCATGATTTTGATTACACTCTTATTCAGCCCGGGACTAATTCCGCCTTACTTGCTTGTTCGCGATCTGGGCCTGATCAATAGTATATGGTCGCTAATCATACCGGTGTTGACTAGCGGGTGGTATGTCCTTCTGATGAAAAGCTTCTTCGATAGCATTCCAGTGGAGCTGGAGGAGTCAGCAGTGATTGATGGATCGACCGATATCGGCGTATTTTTCAAGATCGTCCTGCCTTTGTCGCTGCCTGCGCTTGCCGCTTTCGGATTATTTTACGCTGTCGCTTATTGGAACACCTTTTTTAGTGCGGTATTGTACATCAATGATCATGGCAAATGGCCGCTGCAGCTCGTACTTCGCAACATGCTGATTGACTCATCCACACAAGCAGGGGGATCGGCGGCTGCCGGAATGATGGCGGAACAAAATATCCCTGCCGAAACTTTAAAAATGGCTGCGGTCGTAATTGCAACGGTTCCGATCCTATGTGTTTATCCGTTCCTGCAAAAGCATTTTGCCAAAGGTGTAATGCTAGGCTCAGTGAAAGGATAATCATTTTTGCAAGAATATGAGGAGGGTTCATATGAGGGGTAAGAAAAGTGTGACAAAATGCAGTTTTGTGCCAACGTCAGTGACGATCATGTTACTCACATCGATGCTTTCAGCTTGCTCTGGGGCAGATAGTTCCCAAGGAGCAAATGGTGCCGCGAAGGATGAAAAGCCGACGGAAATCAGCATTTTTACAGAGTTCAGTACGCCGGAACCTCCTGCGGCGGACAACCCGGTGACGAAGGAGTTCGAGAAACGGACGAACACGAAACTGAACATCATGTGGACCTCGTCGAATGCTTTGGCAGAAAAGCAAAACGTGCTGCTGGCTTCCGGAGACATGCCGGATCTTATGAGGATCATAGATATGAAGCAGGTGCAGGCGATCAATATGATCAAGCAAGGGGCCTTCTGGGATTTGGGGCCGTATTTGAAGGATTACAAAAACTTGTCGGCTTATCCGAAAGAAATCATGGATCGGGCGAAAGTAGATGGTAAACAGTATATGCTGCCATCCGTTCGCCCATTGCAAGGTAATACCTTCTTCAATATTCGAACTGACTGGTTGAATAACGTCGGCCTGCCGATGCCGCAAACGCTGGATGACTTCTATATCGCGCTTAAGGCTTTCGTGGACAAAGACCCGGATCGAAACGGTAAAAACGACACCTACGGCTATAACGGAAAAAATTGGAACAATATTATCGATATTTTCAACAAGAGCAACGGGAAATGGAAAGAAGTGAACGGCAAGTTGGTGGATACCGACCTGGAACCGGGAACACGAGACGGACTTGTTTATTTGAACAAGATGTTCAAGGATAAAATAATACCAGAGGACTTCTCTATCATGAAAACAACCGACTTTGAGAACATGGCGAAAGCAGGCAAAGTTGGCGTACAAAGCGACACAACGGAAGGTGTATTCCGGTCTACAGAAGGCGCACAAAAGCTGGATCCGAAGGCTGATTTCGTCGCCATGACGTATTTGGAAGGGCCTCAAGGTAAAATGGTTCTAACTGGCACCGGTTTTACCGGCTTATATGTGATCCCTAAAAAAGTTCCGGAAGCCAAAATGAAAAAGATTCTTGCATTATTGGACTACGGAGCGTCCGATGAGGGATTTGAGCTCGCTTGCTTTGGTCTCAAGGATATTCATTTCAAAGTGGTAGACGGTTTCAAAACGACGACGGAACAGGCAGTCAAAGACAGTGTATCGCAAAGCTCGTTCGGTAAAATTTTTGAAAAATACGACCCATATTTGTGGGCGTACCGTGTAGGCATGCCAAGAGAGGTGTTCGAGCGTAATAAGAAGATCGTCGATGATCGTGCAAATTACGGTGTGTCGGATGTTTCCGTCGGGTTGTTTTCCGATATCGATCTGAAAATGGGACCCGATTTCAAAAAGAAAATGGATGATATGAAAACTAAGGTTATTATGGGGAAAGAACCGATTGAGTCATGGGATGCTCTGGTGAAATCGTACAAAGCAGATGCGAACTATATGAAAATGATCGATGAGTTCAACCAAGCATACCAGGATAGAAAAAACAGTAAATAAGCTTGGAAGGAGAGGGGAATACCATGCTACCTAAATTAAGATTAGCGGTTGTCGGCCTGGGACGCGTCTCGAAGTCCCACCTCCCGGCAGTGCGGGAGCTTTCTGGCAAAATTGAGCTTACTGCGTTAGTTTCCCGCGATGCTAGCAAAGCCGAGCAGGAAGCATCGCAGTGGGAGGGAGTAAAGACCTACACTTCATATGAGGATGCGATTCATGACCCGAATATTGATGCTTTCCTGCTGCTGCTGCCTCATGATCTTCATGCTGAATATACGATCAAAGCGCTTAGAGCCGGCAAGCATGTGCTGGTCGAGAAGCCGATGGCGATGAATGTGCATGAGGCTGAGGAGATGGTTGCTGCTGCTGAAGAAAGCAAATCTGTGCTCATGATTGGACAAAGCCGCCGCTTTTTTAGTCCTGTGACCGAGTCCATTCATCGCATAAGAGCTAATGAAATCGGCAGCTTGATTAATATCAATGCGCTGCTACTGGCTCATATGGATAAGCCCGCTACGGATTGGTGGAAGGACGAATCGAAGATCGGCGGTTTTATTATCCCACTATGGGGAAGTCATATCCTGGATTATGTCATATGGGCTTATGATAAAATGCCGGTCTCGGTGTATGCGCAAGGTCATTCCAACAATCCGAATTGGAGCGGCGAGGATGAGGTAGCGATCTCGCTGAACTTCGGGGAAGGTCAAATGGCCAATCTGCTCATGTCGTTCAATGCGGGCGCTCGGGCGACAGATAAAGAAGGTTTGACGGGCAAACGGATCTGGTCGACGCAGAATAGTATCTATGATCGGTATTTGATCGGATCTAATGGCATGATGCACCTGAAAGATGAGTACGAACTAACGTTAAACGGTGAGAAGCAGGCAGAGTGCGAGCGTACGAACGCGAATTTTACGCGACAGCTTGAGGAGTTTACGGATGCGATACGCGAAAACAGGGAACCGCTTGCATCCGGGAAGGAAATCATCCGTGTGATGAAGGTCATCGATGCTTGTTTCGAATCGATGCGTACACATCAGGTGATTCCGATCCAATCCTAATAAAGAAGGGACGATAAAGATGAAAAAGAAAGCGTTGGTACTATCGCCTGAGTCGCGATTGAAGGAAGTATGTTCTGTAAAATGTCGGGCATTGTTGAATGAGCATTTCGATGTCTCTTGGAATGAAACAGGCAAAGATTATACGAAGGAAGAGCTGGCTTCCTTGGTTGGCGATACAGAGGTCATTATAACGAGTTGGGGATCGCCAAGCCTGGATGAAGATTTGCTAAACCGCGCAGTCAATCTCCGCGCTGTTGGACATGCTGCTGGAACCGTGAAACATCTCGTGCCGAAACAAATTTTTGGCCGTGGTGTGCGAGTATTCTCTGCAGCTCCCCGCATTGCCTTGAGCGTTGGTGAATTCTGCCTTGCTGCGCTGCTCACTTCCTTGCGACATTTGCCGGCTTTGGATGCTGCTGTGCGAAACGGCGGGTGGAGAGACCATGTTCAGAAGGGCAGAGAACTGACCGGAAGCACGGTAGGTATCATCTCAGCAAGCTCCACAGCCCGCATGTTTATTAAATTACTAGCACCGTTCCAAGTGAATGTGCTGGTCTATGACCCGTACTTGACTGAAGAGGCGGCAGCCGCTCTTCAGGTAACGAGGGCTACGCTAGAGGAGGTCATGAGCTGTCCAATTATTTCGGTACATGCGCCGAAAGTTCCAGCAACAGATCGGATGCTGACTCGCGAGCTGCTTGCGCGCATTCCGGATGGCGGCATCTTCATGAATTCGTCGCGCGCAGCAGTCGCCCATGAGCAGGCTTTCATGGAGGAGCTGGCAAGCGGTCGTTTCAACGCCATCCTTGACGTGTTCGAGAAGGAACCGTTGCCGGCAGACAGTCTAATGCGCAACTTACCCAACGTGCTGCTGACCCCTCATGTCGCCGGAGCTTCCGTAGAAGGTCATCTAAGTTTGATGGAAGAAGTTGTGCAGGATATCATTCGCGCTTTACATGACGATAAATGCACTTATGAAGTAAGTGAACGTATGTGGGGAATCATGGCATAAATTCCGGAAATTGAAAGGAGAATCATAACATGGTTAGAAAAATGTCTGTTCCTCCAATGGAATTGGTAGATCACGATGGTCCTGGCACCCAGATGTGCGCTGTCATGGATGCAATCGGTGAAATTAGCGTAAGACGCGCTTTAATCCCGGAACCGAAGGAAGGCGAAGTCCGGGTTAAAGTGAAATGGGTCGGTATTTGCGGTAGTGACGTTGAAGTATTCCGTGGTGCCCGCGAGCCGGAGTTTATTTCTTACCCTACAAGACTGGGTCACGAAGTGGCGGGAGTGATCGACAAGGTAGGGAAGAATGTGATCGGTGTCAAGGAAGGCGACCCTGTTGCACTTCGCTATGTCTGGGGCGCATTTGCCGAATATGTGTGCTGCACGCCTTTCTCTCTGAAAGTGCTCCCGAAGGAGCTTCCGTTAATCGAAGGCTCCTTGATCGAAGTGCTTCCCGGCATCATCCACGCTGCCGAATTGGGAGACATCTCTCCGAATAAAAACGTATTAATTACAGGTCAAGGCGTAAGCGGTCTCGTCATGACGCAAGTAGTGAGCATGTTCAGTCCGAAAAATTTGGTCGTCACCGATTTATTCGATGAGAAATTAGCGCTCGCTCGAAAATACGGGGCAACTCATACGTATAAGATGCCGCATGAACATGCCAATACAATGGATATTGTCGGCGCTGACTTTCCTGATGGTTTCGACGTTGTAATACCTTGCTTGCTGGAAGGCGACGGTATGGTTGATGCCATCAACGCCACAGCACAGAATGGACGTATTGTCATGTATGGCTGTATCGGCACTTGTCATACACCAGTCGATTTCTTTAAAGTTCATAAAAAGCGTCTGGACATATTTTCTACAGAGCCTAAGCGGGATATCGACAACCGGCGGTATTTTGATGAAGGATTACGCCTCGTATTGGACGGTTTAGTGAACACGGAAGAAATGATCACACACGTCGTTCCGCTAGCGGAAGTTGCGCGAGCATTCCAACTTAGAAATGAGCATAAAGGGTATACGATTCACGTCATGATTGACTGTGAAGTGAAATAAAAGATGTACGGAATGAGAATTTATCCGAATTAGTGAATTTCAAGATGGGATTCAAGGGTCCAGATAAACTTACTATGGTCGCTCTTGAGTCCCGCTCTATTTCTGCCTTCAAAAAGCGGGTGACTCTGATCTTACATTTGTTAAAGGTTGGAACGCGCGTAGGTGTAATAAAGAGATTGATAAATAGGGGGAATTGAGAATGAGCAACCAATTATCCGTGGATCACGAGAGACCTGTCACTGTTGTAATCGTAGGTGCCGGTCATCGCAGCTTGATTTACGCCTCATTCGCCAAGATGCATCCTGATCAAATGAAAATTGTCGGAGTTGTCGATCCGGATGTTGAGCGTAGAGCTCTTACCAAGGAGAGATTTGATCTATTAGATGAAGGTTGTTTTTCTGATATTGAGGAGCTTATAAATAAACCAAAGATAGCGGATGCCGTGATTAACGGAACGATGGACCATTTGCATGTATCCACTTCGATTCCTTTGTTAAGGGCAGGATATGACATTATGTTAGAGAAACCCATTGGCATCAACGTGGATGAAGTCTTCAATCTGTATGAAGAAGCCAAACGCCTTGGCAGAAAAGTAATGATTTGTCACGTACTGCGATATGCGCCATTCTATGCATCAATTCGTCAAAAAATAGCTGATGGCGTAATTGGCGATATTGTCAGTTTGACGACTAGCGAGAACGTCACTTACCACCATATGGCAATGGCTTATGTCAGAGGAAAATGGGGACGTTTGGATAAAGGCGGTTCTTCCATGCTCATGGCTAAAAGCTGCCACGACTTGGACGTATTAGCCTGGATGAAAGGAGACGTTCAACCGGTGAAAGTAAGCAGCTTCGGAGGTCTCCAGCAATTCCGACCTGAGAAAGCGCCTTCAGGGGCGGGCACACGCTGTCTGGTCGACTGCTCAATAGAGGACAATTGCCCTTATTCTGCGCGGAAACATTATATTGAACAGCGATTGTGGAGTGAATATGTCACCTATAATACACATTTGGGCGTTACAATAAGTGATGAGGAATTGGCTGAATCGCTTCGAACAGATAGTCCGTACGGTCGTTGCGTTTGGCGCTGCGATAATGATGTAGTCGATCATCAAACGGTAATTATGGAGTTCGCAGATGGCAGTTCTGGCACGCATGTCATGACCGGGGGCACGGCTAAACCAGGTCGTTCCATCCATATTGTGGGGACTAAAGGCGAAATTCAGGGAGAAATGGAGGAAGGATCCTATGTCATCCGACATCCCGATACTCGCAAAGGCCACATTTATTCTGAGCAGCAGATTGAGGTTGGAGTATCAGGAGATCTGCATGGCGGAGGAGACTTGCTTCTTGCCGCCGATTTCGTAAAAGTTCTGAAGGGGGCGGTGCCATCGATCTCCTCCACATCTCTGGAGAAGTCACTTCACGGGCACTTGATTGGATTCGCTGCGGACCAGTCTCGACAAGAACAAAGAACCGTTGAGATCAAGCGAGTGTAAAGTATTTGCAAATTGGAGACCATATCCCCCTCTTAAACATTGAGGGGGTGGTTAACCGTATGGCGAACGCCGGGATGCCTATTCAACCGAACGGAGTTTTTGGTATGAAAGGCTCATGAAAGTATTAGCTGATTGGAATGCCGATTTATTTTAAAGAATGAGGTGTATAGGACATGGAGGAAGTCCGTCTACTGCGTGCAAACGAATTTGAGGCAGCCGTTCGCCTTTCCGATGCTGTCTTCCGCGATGCGGAGCAAGTGTCGATGGGTAGGGCATATCCGAGTGTGTTTTCCCCTGGCTTAGGCCAGTCGTTCGGATATTTTATCGGTGACCGATTAGTGTCCTTCGCTGGTCTTGTTCCTGCACAGATCCACATCGGGCCATCCACCTTAAGCATGTATTCTATTGGTTCCGTATGTACTGATCCTGATTACACGGGCCGGGGGTATGCCGGGAAAATTTTGCGAGCAATCAAGGAGCACAGCCTGCAGGCAGGTGCTGCGCTTATTGTTGTTTCTGGGGCTGGTGGGATCTATGAGCGGTTTGGTTGTCGTCCTTTCGGCGATGTGTCATCCTTTTACATCAACGCAGCGGGCACGGATTCCATACGGAAAAATGCTTCTGCGGAACTCTTGCATTTCCGTGAGATGGCACCCGTCGATTGGTTCGAGATCGCCCGGCTTGCAGGAGAACGTCCAGTTCGTTACGGGCAAAGCTTGTGGGATTTGGCCGCTTTGATCCATGCGGAACCATTGGCGAGCAACCGAAAGCTTCATCATAAAGTATGGGTAGCCATAGAGGAGGGGCGACTCCACGGTTATGTCGTCGCATGTGTGCCTTCGGCGTCCTATTCGCAACCGCGAGGCCGTCCGACTGTTATCGAGTGGGGAGGAAGGCCTGATATCGTGGCGGCGATCATTGCATATGGGTTCGAAAGAGAACAGTTGGAAGAAATGGAAATTTGCGTACCGTGGCATGAAAATGAACTTACTTACATATTCGAGAGTTCTGGATGTGTGTATAAACGTTCCCAGATAAAAGGAACAGCGATGGTCGTTCATGTTGAAATATTAATCCGCCAGCTTGCTCCTTATTTACTGCAGAACAACGAGGCTTTCAGACATCTTCAGATTGAGACCTTGTCCGACGGAAGTAACCGGTTGTACTGGAAGGGTAAGAGTTTCACTTTCAGCGATCAGGAGATTTTGTCGTTACTATTCGATCATGATCCGAAACTTAGTATGCCGGACGATATGAAGTCGGGGATTCTTGAACTTTTCCCCGTTCCGTTTCCAAGCACCTCCGGATTGAATTACATATGATGGAGGGGTCGGGACTTATAAAAAATTGACCGTCACTCAGCTTAACATATCGGTATGCTGTGTTTTTCGACTTAGTTATATATGACCAATGGTACAGCCCCTTTGTATATAAAGAAGATTGTGGAGCAGCCTACATTCCAGCTGAAAGTGTCTATGGAGTTTTTGAAGTTAACACTATAAGCCACCAGGATCATTTATTTATCCTTGGTGGCTTTATTCGTTTTGTTCTGATTGAATCAACTATATTGTTCTGGTGCAACAATTGTGTAATCGCCTTTGATTCGTATTAATCTAAAGTCATTTAGGTAAATTATGTAATATTCATTGAAAAGAGATCTTAGGGAGAACCTTGAGATATCAAAAACAAACTAGGGAACAGCTCAGATATTATTATAAGAGGATTTTGTTCAGGAGGGCAAAACAGTGTCGAAGCAGCAATTATTTACACCTCTGGTCTGGCTGATACCGCAATAATCAATCATTTTATTATGGAACCTCTTGAACTGAATGAGACTTTCTTGACAGCAGGCTCTGCAGATGCAAAGTGGGACTCTCACTTAGTTTATTAATTTTTATCTGGGAATTAAAGTTCCAAGTCCTTTGAAATGGATTAAGAAAGTTTACAGCCCCATCTTAAAGGTCTGATCAGGTACATGAAAGTGAGAATGTGAATCGATGACAGAGAGTGAAATAATTGGAGCCAATTAATTCAAAAAAAATGTATCGTTCTTTATCATCGGTACTTCCATTATACTGCTTCCATCGAGCCTTGCCTCAGAGGCTAAACAGGATGCGTGGATCTCCTCCATTGTCGGGATGAGTGTCTGACTTCTATTGGTTTTGCTGTACACGTACTTGGCTGTCTTTATTCCGGCAGAACCTTGGTGGAACGTAGCAGAGACATATTAGGGAAGTGGTTAGGTACTTGCCTTTCTTTGTTGTTTTTTTATGTATTCCTTTATTCTGACGGCTCTTGTCTTACGAAATCTCAGCGATTTTCTAACCTCATCGATGATGCCATGGATCAGTTATTTATTAAAAGCAGACTGGAGCATGTATGAAGATCCATACCGCCCTTGCAGTTACAGCTTTGGGTTATTACGTTAAACGATAGTTTAATTCCACAGGGTTGCTAAGAAGCAACTTTTTATTTTTTATATTCAAAGTTGGGTAGAATTACGTTGCTTCGTGTCCACATCGTGAAAAAATTCGACAACACAGGAGAAGATTTGGAGGATCTGATCTCGATTGGGGCGATCGGATTGATCAAAGCGATTGAGTCGTTCTCGCCGAACAAAGGGACCAAGCTCGCGACTTTCGCGGCTCGCTGTATCGAGAACGAGATCCTTATGTATCTGCGTTCGCTTAAGAAAACGCGTAAGGATGTGTCGCTGCATGACCCCATCGGAACGGACAAAGAGGGGAATGAGATTACGTTGATCGACATCCTCGGAACGGAAGCGGACGATGTCGTGGATAAGGTTCAGCTCAAGATAGAGAAGAGCAAAATATATCGGAACTTGGAAATCTTGGACGATCGCGAGAAGGAAGTCGTCGTTGGCAGGTTTGGGCTAGAGCTTGGCGGGGAGGAGCGGACGCAGCGGGAGATTGCGAAGGAATTGGGGATTTCGCGTTCGTATGTGTCACGGATTGAGAAAAGGGCGCTCATGAAGCTGTATCATGAGTTTTATAAAGCAAAGAGGTAAGGTTACGAATCGGATACTTCAATTATTTGGACTTAGTGCAAGTAATGGAGGTGAAGGTTATGACGTTAATTCATATCGAGAATGCCAGTAAATACTATACGATGGGCGAGGAAACGATAAAAGCGTTAGATGACGTCTCTTTAGATATTGATCATGGAGAGTTCGTGGCCAT
>NZ_WHOA01000121.1 GCF_013141715.1 Paenibacillus phytorum
CCGCTGTTTTATTGAACTATCGTTCTTCGTTTAGTTTAATAAGAATCCTTTTATGGAAGCAATAAAAACAAATAAAGAAACGATAATGCTTATATATCCCCAAAATCTTTTTCTACCTTTTTGAAGTTCAGCTAATCCTGTCACTAACATGAAAAGCGCTAGGAATAACATCAAATACGGCATCAATTCAAAGTTTTGAGTAATTAGACTAAAAAGAGAGCAACAAATAACGATTATTGTTAAAGTAATTCTACTTATCTTTAAAAACATGATCCCTCCTACTGAAAATTGATTAGTGCTTTCATTTAGGTGATACTTTAGAAATGTCCAATCTTAGCAATCTACCTGTCGTTGAATCAATATAGGCATAGCCCATAAAAAAACGGAAACAAAGAAAACCATCGCACCATTTTTCTGAAATGTCTATTCCCTTATAGTGATAAGAGTTTAAAACACGAAAGTAATATAACTTTACCCTATCACCTGTTTTTAAATTATTGATAAATACTGTTCTTGAGCCCTCATTACTGCTTAAACTATCCATTTCTGTTTGTGAGGTTTCGTCTGTGAAGGTGGAGGGGATATTTCTGATTTCAGTCTTAACAATTTTGACATTTGCATTAGGTAGATATGGTGGAATGACTTTAACGAAGTAATCACTATTTCTTACCAAACATGTTTTTAACACAATCATTATTTAGTTTTAATCTTCAATTAAT
>NZ_WHOA01000122.1 GCF_013141715.1 Paenibacillus phytorum
CCTCTAAAAAATCAACTTAAAAATCTTCGACTCCGCTGGCTCCAAGAGAACGCTTAAGTCTCCTGACGACTGATGGGTGGTTTCCTCCCAGAGATCGTGCAGCTCATATGTCGTATTTTGGGGCAGACCCAAACGCTCAATGGATATACGTTTCTCAACCGTTTCATCTTTATTATAGTTAAACACGGCTATAAAGCAGTCATCATCTGCCATTTGGAAAAAAACATCAGCAGAAGCAGCATCGGTATTTCCCTCAAGCGGAATAAAACTTTTACCTGTCTTTGCAATTTTTAGCAGCTCCGGCCGGGTCAACCAGTCCTCTGCCCTAGTTCTTGCTTCCTCTTTGCGGAAATCATCCCCCATGAGAAGAACTGTTCCGGCAATAAGGGAAGCGTTTAAACGACTCCTACCTTCCTGCACCATCGTAGGTTCTTGATTAAAGCTCTTATATAGAACGGTATGGTCAGGATCATTGAACGGATAAATGGTCCCATTCATCCACCATCCGTATGTAAGTGAATTCAACATGTACTCCGTATCCTTCAGTGTACCGAAAGCATCACAAGAGATGCGCCTGCTATGGGCGTATTGATGTGGAAACATCGGCGCGATGGACAAGTTGATAAAGAATGGACGTCCGATGACCATGGGATCAAGTCTATTCTTGATCAACGCCATGCCAAGGTTATACGCTTGAAGCCCTGTACGCACTTCCTTATCGAAGTGCACGCCCTCCAAAGCACCGTGTCCAAGGAAGTCGAGTTTGATGTAATCGAAGCCCCACCTGACAAAACGTTCAAGATGCCACTCCGTCCGCATCAGATTGCCAGGGTGCGTAGGATCAATTGCAAATCCGTCGTCTAAATCGGGTAAAATTTGCCCTTGCTCATCGCGCAGCAAGAGATCTCGGTACGTATACTTGCCGTCCGTGCCTTCCACAACCCGATCGAAATCGTTCCCCCAGAAGGCAAAAGGTGTCCAATAAATGCCGGGCTTTTGTCCATTGTCACGAACGTGGCGCACGGCGTCTTCGAGCTGCTGCTGTGTTAAGTTCGTCCAGAAGGAATCAAAGTTTATATAGACCGTCCCCTGATGATGAAATCCACCATCGTGCAATCTCTTTAGGAAGTCCGACGTATGGGTGTAAAGCTCGTAGTCGAGTTCTCCACCTGCCGCCGACCAGCTATTCCAACCGAAAGGAACACCGTGTTCCCATTGAAGAGGTCGAGCTATCACAGCATTGGCCTTTCCGTATTCCTCCAGTCCGGTTCTGTAATCCGCATACATCCCCACAAAGATACGCGGTGAAGCAATCGTTTTGCCGATCAGCGTACCGTGAGGAATGGTATCGCGCGTATACTCGCCAGCAACTCCACCGTATACCTCCAGATGGTGAATAGCAGCTCCTTCATGTCCGACTACTTTCAGACCTGTTTTCCATGTATCATGGGTAACAGAACCAACAACTAGCCCTTTTCTCGATGCAGGTTCGAAAATAGCCGTTACCTCATAGCTTTCCAGCTGGTTCGGCATGGCGGTTGATTCGTAACGTACCCACTTGTCGTTATCGAAAGGCACCAACAGCGCGCGCAGTTCCTCTGCCGCCATTTCCAAAGCTGATGATCCCTTAGCAGCATCCACTGTCAAAGGAGAAATATAGTTTGTCTCCAATTCTCCCGAGACACCCTCCAGCTCAACCTGAACGAAAAAATATGGCACTTTTTCATATAGCCAAAACGTCTGCGTCATAACCGGAAGCGACTCAGCCGAATGAATCACAGAGAACCGACAGCCGGTGCCGAAATCATCACGGATCATTTGAGCGCCGCTAGCGGCCAGCTTGTGCTCCGAATATTCGGTCGAAGCAACGTATTTGCCTCCATCGATCCGCGCTGCGCTGTAAGCGCCACTCAAGCGGCTTCCGGAATCCCATTCATACTCGATTAATCCGCTCGCGAGATCGACGATAATTCGGCATAACCCATTTTCTCCCACCACTTGGTTATTCAACTCTTGAAAGCTCAATGTCATCTTTATCCGCTCCTCTTCATACCAATAGACATTTAAATGAAGAAGGAAGCCGGATCAGTGCCTCGGCTTCCTGATCTTCATCTTATTTCCAAAGATCCATGCGTTTCTTGTAGTTGTCGTTAATGATTTTCTCCACCTTCTCGTCACCTGCTGCCTTCATATCGGCAAGCATTTTATCGAAAAGAGCGGCTGCATCCGTATCGGTCTTGGAGATGATGACTTTCGTAATCGTTTGGCTCATAATATCTGAAATCTTCTGACTGACGAGCGCATCCGGGGTGCCGCCGGCAGGGCCGAGATTATCATAAGCCGATGTTTCCCACACCGTATCGGACAAATTCTTCAGAGCCATCTGGTCGATCTCTCCACGCTGGTAACGGCCCGGCAAATCATACGGCGTACCGTCGGAGCCTTTACCGTTCTTCACGAACCAAGTCCATTTGCGAATACCTGTTTTCTTCGCGAAGTTATCCCAATCGTCTTTAAAGCCTTGAAGAACTTCCGGACGCGGCGTATGCTTGCCGTCCTTCTTATCCCAGTGCACACCCTCTATCCCCCACATGAGAAGGTATTGACCTTCTTCGCTAGCTAGGAAGTCAATGAGTTTCATCGTTCTTTCTGGATTTTTATTCGTCTTTGTGATCGCAATCGCATCCCAACCAAGCGAGCTTTTTGGCCCTAAAGTCGTTTTTGCCGGGTCAACGCCAGGTCCTACTAGCTTATATGGATAAAGCTGCTTTTCAGGTCCGCCTGCTTTCTTAAGCACACCGTTAGGCGTACCGAAATCCCAATAAGCGCCTGGTGATGCAAATACGAGTCCGTTAGAAATCTTTTGCTCCCACGTTTGCTTCTTGTTGACTGGCCATTCCGGATCAATCAATCCTTCGCGGTACAACTTATTCAAGTACATCAGCATGTCCTTATATTTCGGGTCCTTTACATCGTACTTCAGTGTTCCATTCTCTTCGTAATATGTCTTCATCCCCCACATGCCTTTAAACGTTCCGAGCAAAGCGCCCATATTTTCACCGTTGAAGCTCATCGGGAATACGTCTTTGCCGTCCACTTTGCCAAGCTTTGTTTTGAAATCCTTCAGCAGCGCCTCGAATTCATCTGCCGTGAACGGCTTTCCGCCTTCAGCTTTGTCCGGAGCAATCTGTTTAAGCCAATCCATGCGCATATTTATGCCGAATACAGGCTCATTCTCCGCGCCGTACCAGTTAGAAAGATAGTAGTTTTTCCCGTCGGTAAACCGCGTCTTTTTCAAAGTGTCCCCATACATTTTCTGCACGTTGGGACCGTATTTCGCAATCAGGTCATCCAACGGAATAATCGCCCCTGCGGCGATGTACTTACTAACGATGTCTCCTCCGCGGTCCATTAGCACAAGATCCGGCAAATCGCTGCTGGCGAGCATCAGATTCAGCTTTTCTGAAGGATTGCCCGTTGGCTGCTGAATTTCGATCGTAACGCCCGTCCGTTTCGTAATTTCCTTGGCAACCTCGTTCGTGAAGGCGTCGCCTGTATTTTTATCAAAGAACGTCATTTTAATCGGTGTCGTATCGTTTGCTTTGTTATCGGTTGCAACAGCTGGCTTATCGCTTGGCGAAGCCGTATTTTCTTTTGTAGAGCAACCGGCGATGACGGAACCCATAAGGACCGTTGAAAGCAGCACGTTGAACGTTTTCCTGGTCTTGAACATGGAATAAAATCCCCCTTGACTAATTGTATTGGAAACAGCTGATTACCTTGCTTAATAGGATATCGTCCTATCCTCTGCGGATTGCGCTCCCAACCACCGCCTTTCAAGAATGAGAAAGCTGGATTAGGCTTTAACTGCTCCCACGGTCATGCCTTTCACAAAATACTTCTGCAAGAACGGATACACGATGACAATAGGCACCGTTGCCACGATCGTTGCAGCCATGCGGATCGAATCCGACGATACGGCGAGGCGTTTGGCCGAATCCGCCATCTGTTGCGCATCCGACACCATAGAAGACGTCTGATACTGATTCAAAATTTTGACGAGAACAGCCTGCAGCGTCTTCAATTCAGGCTTGTAGGTGAATACATAGGAATCGAACCAAGAATTCCAATGGCCGATCGCCGTAAACAATCCTATCGTAGCAAGCACCGGAGTCGTCAGCGGCAATACGATCTTGACGAAAATTTGCAGATCGTTCGCGCCGTCCATCTTCGCAGATTCATCTAATTCCCCAGGAAGCTGCTGAATAAATGTGCGTACCAATATCATAAAAAACACATTCATAAGACCTGGCGCGATGTACACCCAGAAGGTATCAATAAGGTGAAGACTCTTTAAGATCATATAGTAGGGGATTAAGCCTCCGCCAAAGTACATCGTGAATATGAAGAAAAGTGTGATGAACTTCCCACCGACCAAATCACGCTTGCTGAGCGGGTAAGAAAGCAGACTGATTACCAGAACAGCTAGTGGCGTGCCGATCAACGTACGTGCAAGAGTCACTTTGACCCCATTAATAATTTCCTGATCGCCTAAAATCTGTGCATAGCTTGTTAAGGAAAACACCCTCGGCCAGAAATAAACGCCGCCCAGGATCGTATCCTCCGCACTGTTTAGAGACAGCACGAGAATATTCCAGAAGGGGTAGAACGTTGCGATAAATACGAGAAGAAGGAACACATAAACGACCCAGGTGAAGACGATATCGCCACTTGATCTTGTTCTCATTCAGACCCACCCTTTCCTATCTTTTCTTATTAGAACAAAGATTGCTGATTCATTCGTTTGGAGAGTGTATTGACGCTGACGACCAGGATGAAAGCAATGACCGATTTGAACAGCCCAACCGCAGCACCATAAGAGAACATGCCGTTCTGCAGTCCGTATCGGTATGTATAGGTATCGATAACGTCCGAATATTTCAAGATGGTGTTGTTTTGCAACAAATACTGCTGATCGAACCCCGCGTTCAAGATACCTCCTACTGACAAAATGGCCAGAATAACGATCGTTGGGCGTAAAGACGGAAGTGTGACGTGAAACATTTGGCGTAAGCGGCTGGCACCGTCAACTCTTGCCGCTTCATATAGTTCGGGATTAATAGCGGAAATTGCAGCCAAATACATGATTGCGTTAAATCCCATATCTTTCCACATATTGGATACAGCAATAATCCCCCAAAAATAATGGCCGTTTTGGAAAAATTGCACCGGTTGCTCCGTGATGTGCATAAGCATCAACAACTTGTTGATCAGCCCCTGCGAGGATAGCAGCGTTATGATGATGTTTGCCGCAATGACCCAAGATATAAAGTGAGGCAAATACGATACCGTTTGTACCACTTTTTTGAATAAGCCGGTCTTCACCTCATTGATCATTAGGGCTAACACAATCGGGGCCGGAAATCCAACCAACAGCGATAAGAAGCTTTGCGCAATCGTATTACGCATGATGATATAAAAATCACCGCTTGTAAAGAAGTACCGAAACCACTCAAAACCGACAAACTTGCTCGTAAAAAACTGGTGGAAAAAGGAACCACCGCCTGGCGAGTAATTGATGAATGCCATGTACAAGCCGAACATCGGACCATAGGAAAATAAGATGGTAGAGATGAAGGCGGGCAGGATCATTAAGTATAAATATTTTTGTCCTTTCATCCTTCTGAGTCGCGCTTCCATATGTATAACCCGCCTTTTCCAGGCTGCGGCGGCTTGTGCCGCTCAGTCACAACCATAATCATTTTGTATATTCTCATTATAGGAATGAGCAGAAAACAATTCTATACAAGCATCTTCAGAATTATATTCCAAATGAACGATCCTTTGGCGGGGTCATTGTTTATTTGAGTTATACGTTTTACAATAAAATGGGTCATATCAGCGTTTGGAAAGGTGGGAGCGCTTTCAATGTACAGCATACTGCTTGTAGATGATGAAAAAATGGAGCTCGAGATGTTGGCCGATTACGTTCGTTGGGGAGACATGGGCATTCGTGTCGCTGGCACGGCGAAGAATGGCAGAGAAGCACTTCTGCGCATGGAAGAGCTTCGTCCTGATATCATATTAACGGACGTCCGTATGCCGATTATGGATGGACTGGAATTCAGCAGACGGGCCAAACAACTCAATCGCAATGTCCAGATCGCATTCCTTAGCGGCCACGATGAGTTTCACTATATCAAAGCGGCACTGTCCGTGGAAGCGATCGGCTATTTATTAAAGCCTCTCGACATGGGGGAGCTCCAGCATTTAATGGAGAAAGTCAAACAGAAGTGCGAGGAATTCCGGATTTCCTCCCAAACCTCGGAAGTACTAAAGGAATCTTATCTGAGAGAGCTGATCTTGGAAAGTAGTCCCATGGTTAGGTCCCAATGGATTGATAAATTGTTACTGCTGCCATCCATGATGCCTTCGAGCGTTTTTTTTCAAATTTTATATATAACAGTTGACCCTATCCGCAATTATGGTGTGGAGCTCGTGACACTTATCCGTCATTTCGCGCAGACGGAAATCCCCCGTTCCTTTCTCTGTCAAATCAAGGAAGGAACATTCGTACTTCTCTGTCACAAGCCTGATACTCCGTCAATAGAGCTTTGCCATACAGGAGAGGAACTGATTCGGTATGTAAACGACAGAAACGACGCGATCATTTCAATCGGTGTATCGGACGTTGCTATGGGCCTCGAAAGCCTATACGAGTTATGTGCAGGCGCCAAACGAGCAAATGAAAGTAAATTTTATTTCGGCTTGGGATCGTGTACAAAGGCCGATCAAGCCGCTGAGCCGGTCTACATAGAGGTGAACCCTGAACCGGCAATTGCATCACTTTGTCATGCCATTTCCCACTTGCAGGAATCTGCAGCTATTACCGTGATTCGAGACTTCTTTGAAGCAATGCGCACCTCGAAGGTCGACAGGGATCTGGTATGTTCAAGCTCTTTACGCCTTATTACGGCCATTGAGCAGCATTTTGCCAATTTACTCGGGGGTGACTCCGTCAATTCGATGTATGTCGACGATTGGAAGCGTATCGCCAATTACTCCACCATAAATGAAATCGAAAATCACATCCTGGAGGTCTGCCATTCCATCCTCTCCCTTATGAAGGAAAAGGACAAGGACAAGAATCTTCATATCATTCATCAAATCGCTAGTCTCATCGACCGCAGCTTCAGCAGACAGTTGACCATCGAGGATATCGCTAAACAGGTGTATTTGTCGCCCAATTACGTGCGAACCATATTTAAGGATAAAACAGGAGAAACAATATTGGAATATTTGACACGTGTGCGGATTCATCATGCTGCTGAACTGCTCAAAGATAAATCCAAAAAAATCCATGAGATTGCTGCATCCGTTGGCTACGAAAACGTCTCCTATTTTTGCTCTGTGTTTCAGAAGTTCAAAGGAACGACACCCAACGAATACCGGAAAAAACTTTTATGATACAAGGACGATTGCCATTGCCACTACGGTTTATAGCCAAAACATTTCTTAATCTCAGTTTGCGCAGCAAGTTATTCGCCGTCTTTTGCATCGTTTCGATCTTACCGTTATTATTTTTCGTAAAATATTCGTATGACACGACCAAACGGGAACTAACGACGCAAATCTATACCAATATGATTACAACGACAGATCAACTTAACGCCAACTTGGAAACGAAGCTAGATTCCTATTCGAAAATATCTGCATCCATTTATTTGGATAATACGCTGCGTCTGCTGCTGACCAAAGATTACACCGAAAACAGTACAGACTACTTGGATTCGTACATTTACTTCAATAATGTGATTAATAATGTACTGGCCACGAATCCCGACATTCGGGCGGTATCCATCTACACAAGCAATACGACATTTCCTGCGGACAGTGTATATATAAAGCGAATTGATGCTGAGGCAAAAACAACCAATTGGTACGAGTCGATCGCCCACTCTTATGGGAATGTGACTTACAGCGTTTCCGCAACTACAGCTGTCACTGAACCCGTATTCAAGCTGGCGCGTTTGCTTAATAACAACAGCCTTAACTATCCTTACGGTATTCTTACGTTCGATATTGCCGAAGCCGACATTTATCGGCTCATGGAAAAGGAAGATAAACAAAAAGACATTTATATCGTTAACGAAAACGGAAATATCTTATCTAACCGCAACAAAGCGCTTCTGAACCAAAATATCGGCACACTGATCCCCGGTACCTTTGGTGAGAAAAACTCAGGAAGCTTCGACAGCATGTACAATGGCGAGAAATCGCTCGTCGTTTACAACACGATCAAGAATGGCTGGAAAACGATTTCCGTCATCCCTTACAAGAGCTTCATTACAAACGCACAAATCGCCTCCAAGCGAATTCTAATCATTGCTTTGAGCAGCATAGCTATCTCCGTTGTTTTGATATATATAACCGCACGGTTCTTCACCAAACGGATCGAATCCCTGCTTCAAGTCATCCGGCGGGTAGAACGGGAAGATTTTAATGTCAACATGAAGTTCATGGGCCATGACGAAATTGGCCAGTTATCATTTGCATTCAAAAAAATGACAGGTCGCCTGAAAGAACTGATCAATGAGGTCTACAAGAAGGAAATTTCGAAGAAAGAAGCGGAAATGAACATGCTGCAAGCCCAAATCAATCCGCACTTTTTATATAATACGTTAGCGTCCATCTCAGCATTGGCCGTTAAACACAAAGATAACACGACTAACGAAATGGTTTCTCACCTTGCCAAGTTTTACCGGATCTCCTTAAATAAAGGAAAAATGATACTGCCCATCAGTGAAGAAATCAAACTCACCAAGTATTACATTGCCATCCAGCAGATCAGGTTTGAGGGACTCCTTCGGCTCCATTATGCGATTGACGATTCCGTACTTGTTTATCAGACGGTCAAGCTGGCGTTACAGCCATTTGTCGAAAATGCCATCAATCATGCCGTTTGGGACGATGAAGTTGGAATTAATATCATTATCAAGGTGTACAAGGATGATCGCGATATTTATCTGGAAGTGATCGACGACGGAATGGGCATGCGAGCTGAAACACTGGAGCGTGCTCTGAATAAAACCGACAACGTCTCGGGGTATGGGATTACCAATGTTGACCAGCGGATCAAATTAGCCTTTGGCGACGAATACGGTGTTACGCTTTATAGTAAGTTCGGCGTCGGAACGAAAGCGCAAATTCGTATTCCGCTGCATGGTATTAGTTCATAATTATGATTTGAAAATAGATGGCTTATGCCGACCTTGGGTGAGAGTAAGGTCGATGCAAATCAGACTGAACCCAAGAGACGAAATGCATATGCTCAGTTGAATGATGTTGTATAAAGTGCAACAATTTCAGTCAATATCCCCCTCACTCCCCTTGAAGTTGTATAATGTACAACAATTTGGACCCAATAAGGCTATTTCGCAACAAATGGGTTCAAATTGTTGTACAAACTACAACTTCAGCTTGCAAAATAGCCTTTTGACGTGTGAATTGTTGTAGAAACTACAACATTGCCTAACCACGATAGCCTACCTACCTTCATGAAGCTGTCCGTCGCCTACCCCCAAAAATTGTAAAAAATAACTCTCCCAACAATGTTAAATACATTAGAGGGGCAGCTTTTTCATGGATACATTGCATCCATCAGGGTAGGCTTACTCTAAGGGGAACGTAGCGACGCTATTTACGTGAAATATGCTCTAATTCAAGAAACGAGGAACGTAGAGACGTTATTCCATTGTTTTTAACTTCGAATTGCACAAATTTCATTAAATAAAGCCTCCTCGTTCCGCTAATTCAATTTTCAGCTCATTTCATCCACTTTAGCGGCTTGTCGTTCCGTTAAGAACAACACTGACTAAAAAGGACCTCCCCCTATTGGCGGAAGTCCTCATGGATACGTGTAACCATCTTCATGGTAGATACCCCTCAGGGTCTATAACCCTTTTGGGACAGCCCTTTGCTTTACGGCTATTTACTGGCATTCTGGATGAAGTAATCAATGTCGGCGATGAGGATCACAGAGAATTCCTTGGTGATCTTTTTGCCAGTTAAAGCTTCCACAAAGAGTCGCAGCGCCTTTAATTGACGGACAGTCGCTTCTTTATTGTTGCTACGAATAATCGTTTCCACTTTGGCAAGCAACTCCTTGCCTTTGTCTGAAATCGTGATCGAACCGTTCGCAACACCGATGTTGATGAGATCAATGAAATGATTGGTATCAATCTGTACCTGAAGCGAATACGTACTCGCCGTTACATTGCCAGCCAGATCCGTCCCGGTTATCTCAATCACATGGTTTCCAACGGCTAAAGCAGCTGGGGCAACTTTGATTGGATTACTCGTGATTTTCTTATCCAGTTGAACGGTGCTATTGCTTATGCCGCTTAACGCATCCGTGATCTGAACAGGCAGGCTCAACGGATCTGTTTGCCAGATTGTTAATGAATCGGTTATTTGGACAACGGGTGCTGTACGATCAATGCCTAAAGTCACTTGCTTGGCATCCTCCACATTACCAGATCGATCCTTCGAACGATAATGAATGCTGTAAACACCTTCCTCGGAAAGCGTCACAGGTCCGTCTACCGTTACCCAATTTCCACCGTTCACCTGATATTCAGTCAATAGGAGGCCGGTGCCTCCCAGTTGATCCGCTGCGTTAAATGTCATAGTGATGTCTTTGTTGGTAAAGGTTCCAGAACCGCTGATCCCATCCAAAACGACGCTCGTCGTAGGAGGAATAGAATCAAGATGAAGCTTAAACAGTTTAGACTCGGCGGGCTTCAGGATTACGTTCAGCTTACCGCTCACCTTATCCTCGGCTCCCGTCCATAAATCCGTTCGTTGATAATTACTGATGCCATTCAATCCCGCACGAGCCAGATCGATGGACTTCGTCGATGAGGAAGCAGCGCTGTAATTGAAAACAGCCACATAATAAGTTCCGTTGTCATTCAGTACGAACGTATCAGCCGCATTTGCTCCCGTGTTCCCTTCGACCGCTTGGAAAGCTTTACCTAGTAAAGTGACTCGGTTAATTGCCTTATTCGTCAACAACTCGTTCATATAGGCTTGAGCGCTCACATTACGAACGTCATCGGAATTCAAGAATACCGTGCCGGAAATAACGGCAGAATTTACACGACTGCGTGCTTCGTCCAAGGAACTTGCCCTCGATAACGCCATATGATCTGGATCTGTGTATGGGTAAATCGTACCATTCTGCCACCAACCATAGGTGAGCGCATTTAGTTCATATTCCGTTTCACTGATTTTGCCGTACACATCACAAGAGATTCGACGGCTGTGTGCATATTGGCTGGGGAATAACGGCGCAATCGATTCGCTAATGAACATGCTGCCGTCAATGACACGGTTCACGTAAGCCATCCCTTGATTATATGCTTGAATACCGGTGGTCACGGTTGGGTCGGCATGCTTCCCTTCCAAAGAACCGTGCGTTAAAAAATCCAATTTGATAAAAGTGAAACCTAAGGTCTTAAATTTGCCCAAATAATAGTCCATTCGTGCCTTCGTGCCCGGATGAGTCGGATCAAGTGCATAGGCGCCGTCCAGAGTAGGCAGGATCTTTCCTGTGCTATCCTTCAAAACAATGTCTCCGTACGTATATTGATTGTTCGTACCCTCGACAGTCTGACTCATATCATTGCCCCAGTAAACGAAGGGTCCCCAATAAATACCAGCTTGCTGACCATTTTCCCGGATTGTTGCCACCGCATTCTGCAGCTGGGTATCCGTTAAATTGTCCCAATAGGAGTCCAAGTTAATGTATAGTGCACCTTTGTTGTTAAAATTATTGTTTTGAAGGTGCGTCTTGAAGTAATTCGACGTATCTATGACATCTTGGTAGGTGAGATTACTGCCGTAAGCCCCCCAACTGTTCCAGCCAACAGGAACTTCTTGGGCAACTGGGCCGCGGATGTTTAAAGGCGGAGTGAGAACGGCATTCGCACGGCCGTATTCCTCGAGACCGGCACGGTAATCCGCGAAGTAACCGACAAACACGGTTGGTGACGTTAATTTAGTACCTGAAATGCTCCCGTGAGGTTCGGCATCGTGCGTTATGTTGGATGATGCTCCGCCATACACCGTGAGATTATTCAATTTGTTATTAAACCCGTTCCAGGAAATGCCCGTCTTCCAAGTATCGTGAGTGACGGAGCCGATCACGATACCATTCCGATTCGCGTTATCATAAATAGCCGTTACTTCATAACCCGTGTTCGAAGTGTTGATCGATTGGGCCTTATACCGAATCCAATTATCATTATCAAATGGGACAAATAACGCTCTGTTATCCGCATAGCTTCCAATATCCACTCCGCCGCTATTGTTTACAACGATAGGAGCCATGTTATTCGTCGTCATGGATGAAGTGTTAACCGCCTCTAACTGTGTAAGGAAGAAGTTCTTTCCTTCATACAAGGTATAAATTTGATGCAGCGCAGGTTTACCGGATGATTCGTTGATAACGGTAAAACGAAGCCCAGTACCGAATGCGTCATGAACCGGGATAATCGCAGCATCCGATAAGGTGTGACTGGTATAACTCTTGCTAGTGACAAGTTCGCCCAATTGTAAGCTGCCGTATACGCCTTTTACAATTTTGGCGTCTTTCCAAGAATAATCCGCCAGACCGCTGTCTGTATGGTACGAAATGGTAGTCTCGCCGTTCGAAAAAGTCGCGCCATACGTATAATGCGTTACAGTGATGGAACCATACTGTTTCGACTCGCCGGGATCGCCGAGGCTGCCCCCAACGTTATCGTCTTCGCCAGGATTCGGTTCAATCTTTGGACCGACCACGATTTTATCCAAATCCGGGGAGTAGCCGTTGCCGTCTGCAAACTGGATCGTATTGCTGCCAGCCACTAAAGCTAAAGGAATAACGTACGTATTCACCGTGTTCCAGTCGGGTGTTTTCGGAAAATCGTACGTTTCAGCGGCTCCACCGTTTACACTGACTTGTACGGAACGAGGATCGCCGGATATATAAGAAACCGTTACTTGATAATTCCCGGTTGATCCCACCTCAACCCCATTAAATTGCAGGGAGCTACCTTGATATAGATTGCCGACTTTTTTGCCTTCGGAACAGCTGCTGCAGTTCGCAATGCTTGCTTTGCCTGCAAGTGTGTTAGCGGATGATTCCGCTTCATAGGTAACGATTTTGGGCGACACAGCGATCCTATCGATATCAGGGGAGTAAGCATTGCCGTCAGACAAGATGATCGTGTTGCTGCCCGCTTTTAAAGAAAGATCGACGTCAAACGTCCCAACTGTGTTCCAATCCGTCGTTTTCGGCAGATCATACAGCTCGGACGCCCCTCCGTTCGCACTCACTTGAACAGACCTAGGATCTCCGGATATATAGTACAGTTTCACCGTGTAGATACCGGGAGCATTCACTTGGATTTGATTGAATTGCAACGAGCTTCCTTGATACAGATTGCCGACTTTCTTGCCTCCTGAACACGTGCCGCAATTGGAGACGGAAGCTTTGCCAGTAAGCATATTTACAGCAGACTCAGCCTCGTAATTTTGTGCAAATGTCGGCTGCGGTTCGCTTCCGCCTCCACCACCGGGAGTTGCTGTGGGCGCTACTACGATCTTATCAATGTCCGGCGAATACCAATTACCATCGTCGAACACGATTGTATTCGTACCGCCATTTAATTGAAGCGTGACATCAAAGGTGCCGACCGTGCTCCAATCAACCGTTTTGGGAAAATCGAAATTTTCCGCACTCCCTCCATTTACACGGATATTCACCGAACGAGGATCGCCGGATATGTAAGAAACCGACACCTTGTAGCTCCCAGCTTCGTTCACGGTAATTCCGTTGAATTGCAGCGAGCTTCCTTGATAGAGGCCGCCTACCTTCTTTCCTCCCGAGCATACGGTGCATTCGGCCACTAATGCGTTACCGCTTAAAACATTAACCGAGGCCTCGGCTTCATAGGTCTGACTATCCGCATACGCGGTTTGAACGCCAATACCCGCGTTGGTTGGGACCGTCAAAAACAAAAGCATGAACAAAGCTACCCATTTCGCAATCCTTTCTCGCATAAAATCTCTCCTTGTACAATGTAATTACATTCATGTCCATTATAGGAATGAAATCAAAGAGATCTCTACACGATTATTTTCAGAAATATAACGATAATTAACGGTCTTTGTAATTTGCTAGCAAAAAACCCACAGCAACGGGCTGAGGGTCTAAGTTTTGAGTCAATCAGGAAAATGTTCAAGAAGTTCTTGCTTGAAAAATTGGTAAAGCTTTGAGCTTGCCTGTTTCAACGGATATTCCGAAGGCTTGGAGAGAAGGCCGAAAGTCATGTCTATAAGACTGCCGCTCATAGGCCGTATCGTCGTTCCTGTAGGAACTGGTTTCAAAACAATCTCTGGCACAAGGGCAATACCTAAACCGCTTTCGACATAATATTTCAAAGCTGTCATACTGCCAATCTCCATAGTATCTATTGGAATGTTCCCCGATTCCTGCAAAACCATCTCAAGTTTTCTGCGGTAAGGACAGGTTGCTGACGTGATAAGCAGACGATGTCCCGGAATATCCTCCGGCGCGATAACAGCTTTTTGGGCAAGCGGATGGTTCTCCGTCATCAAGACCACAAACTTTTCCTTAAATAAAGGTTCAAAATAGAGATCGGAACCCAGATCCGGTGCCGAACAAAGAGCCAAATCGATATCCCCTTTGAGAAGCCGCTCGCTCAATGTTGGCGTGTTTGCAAATTCCACAGAGATACGGATTTTCGGAAATTGTGATAAAAACCTCTCTAAGATACCAGGTAATCGATAACTGGCAGTTGGCTCCGTCACCCCTAAACGGATATTCCCCGTTTCGCCTAATCGCAAATCCGACAAGTTCGTTTGTAATTGCTCTATATTCTTTACAATTTGCAAACTCTGTTCATAGAACAGTCTCCCGGCTTCTGTTAACTTGATTTTTTTTCCGCGTTCGATAAGCTGAACTCCCAAGTCGGATTCAAGCTTTTGAATTTGCATCGTAACGGTCGATTGCACATAATTCATTTCATCAGCTGCGCGGATAAAACTACCGTACTTTACAATCATTTGAAACGTTTTTAATGTTTTAAGATCCATCGTAGTCCCCCTTGCGACCAAGTTCAATTTTTTTGAACATATCGATCAATTACTTCAATTATACAAATTCGAAATAGCAATATACAATCATTTATATCAAAGTGCAGCAAAAGGAGATGGCTACATATGGAATTAAAAGACAAAGTGGCTCTTGTTACTGGAGGAGGTACAGGGATCGGAAGGGCTACTTGCCTAGCACTTGCTGAGCGTGGGGCAACTGTCGCGGTGAACTATTCGCGGTCTAAAGACGATGCGGAAGAAACAGCACAAATCATCCGTACAAAAGGTGGCCGCGCAATAGCCATACAAGCCGATGTTTCTCAAGACAAAGAAGTCAGTAAAATGGTAGATACATTGGTTCAACAATTTGGGACAATTGATTTGCTTGTGAATAATGCCAGCATTACACGGCATATCCCGTTTGATGATCTGGAAGCGGCAACAGAAGAAGTATGGGATGAACTTTATGATGTTAATGTCAAAGGTATGTATTTCTGCGCTAGAGCTGTTGCCCCCTTCATGAAAATGAATAAACAAGGAGCGATAGTCAATCTCGGCAGTATAGCGGGACAAACAGGATTAGGCTCCTCACTTCCATACGCCGTATCCAAAGCGGCAGTTCACGGTCTTACGAAATCGTTAGCACGCGCCTTAGCTCCAGATATTAAAGTCAACTGCGTTGCACCGGGAGCCGTCGCTACAAGATGGTGGACTGGAAGAGAAGAACAAATGAACAAGTTAGCTCCTAATCTTCTGCTGCAGCGCATTTCCGCACCTGAAGATATTGCTAAATTTATCTGTGCAGCCTTGGAACAAGAAGCAATGACAGGTCAAATCATTACTGTGGATAGTGGACAAACGTTATAATCAAATTAAAAACAAGGAGTAGCTGCAACGGCAGTCTGCTCCTTGTTCAAAAAACTACTAGTAACCAGTCGATACTTATCCGTTTTTTACGTCCTCCATCTTGCCCATGATCACCCCGCCAGCAGAGGGACTTTTTTTCCTGAGGAAAAATGTGAGTGGTACCGCTATGACAACAAGTATCGTGCCGATTATAAACACGTCCTTTATGCTAAGGGAGAGTGCGCGCGAAGCCGCTTGGCTATCATTAGCTCCTGATTGTCCCATATAACTAAGAGTTCTGGAAGAAAGAATGGTGCTGAAAAGGCTCACAGAAAGCGCAGCGGTTCCTTGACGGATCCAATTCATGAGTGCCGACGCTTGACCTGACATTTGCGATGGAATAGCGGACATGCCGGCATTTGTTACAGGCATATTGCTCATAGCGATTCCAACGTAACGAATGGCAATCCAGGTAACGATGAAGATTGTACTAGAAGTCATGCTTAATAGGGACATAGCCCACGTAGCCACAGCCATCAGTATAACGCCAGACAGGACCAAGCGGAATGGCCCCACCTTGCTATATACTTTCCCCACCAGTGAAGAAACAAGCACCATCGCCAGTGTTCCCGGCAGCATGACAAGCCCGGTGTGCAGTGTGGATTCATGTTGAATTTTTTGCAGGTAAATGGGGATAAGGAAAGTTCCTGCATATAGCGAAATTGTAATGGTGCAATTCAAAATTAGACTGTACGTAAAACGCGGTATTTTGAATAAGCGCAAATTAAGCAGCGGTTCGTTTGAGTTAAGCGACCGCATAACAAAGTAAGCAATCATGATAATGCCCACAAGCATAAGCAACATCGTTTTCCATGATGTCCACCCCCAGCTATGACTTTGACTAAAGGATGTAAGCAGCGAGCTCGTTCCGATGATGACTGTTATGAATCCGATGAAGTCCAAGGATAAACCTTTCCCCAGCCGATAGTACGGAATAAATCGCTGTGTGACGATCATTGCTACGATTCCGATCGGAATGTTCATGAGGAATAGAGCTTTCCAGCCATAAAATTCCGTTAACCAGCCTCCGAGCGTAGGGCCGAATGCAGGTGCCAGCATCGCAGAAACGGTCCAAAGACTGATCGCGCTGGCTTGCTTCTCTTTGGGAATTACCTGATAAATAATTGTCATCGTTGTGGGCATAATAATGCCGCTAAAGAGCCCCTGAAGAATTCGAAAAGCGATAAGCGATTCCATACTCCATGAGAAAATGCAAAGTAAGGAGGTTAACATAAATCCACCTAACGCGTACACATACAACCGTTTGTAGCTTAATTTATCCCCGATGAATCCAATAACAGGAGCAATAACACCTGTTGCCAGCATAAATCCGGACATCATCCATTGAACGGTATTCAGCGGAGCATTAAAATCGTCCATGAAAACGGGCAAAGCGACATTAATGGAAGTCGTGCTCAAAGTCGCCATGAAATTCCCAAAAAATACAGCAAAAACAATACGCCAGAATGGTTTCTGTATTGAGTCTCTACTCTCCACTTCTTTTCCTCCAACTTGCCGCTGTACGTTCTATCCTTTCCTTTGGCATCCTTATAAAATGGACTGGAAGGAATGCCGAATAACATCCCCCCTGCTAATTATTCCGACAAGAACGCCTTGGTTTAGAACCGGCAGTTTTTTAATTCGTTTTTTACCCAATATGGCAGCAATTTGTTCAATATCCTCATCCGAATCTACGGTAAATACCTTCTTTCGGGCGATTTTCATCACATTCAAAGGAAGCAAGCTCTGAACTCTTTCGTGGAACTCTTGATTGTCTCCCTTGATGACAGCCGTGTAGAAATAAGAACCGAAGACATGGTCGTCATGCTTGCCGATAAAACGCATAATATCCCCATCACTAATGTAAGCAACCACTTCATTCCGATCGTTAACAACGGGAAGCCCACTGATTCTGTGCTTAATAAATTTTTCAATCACGTCGCGTACAGAATCGCCTTCCTTTACTTTGTAGACTTGACGAACCATGATTTCATTTGCCTTAATGACGGTTCCCCTCCAGTTTAGAAATTGCCTTCTGTTCAAATAAGTTGTATGATGAAACTATATACTTGCATTATACAACTATGTGATGCGAAGTCAATCCATATTCAGTCCGTATGTTCGAAGATATTCAAAACATACCGGGTATGTTACGATAAAAGTAATGAAGTTGTATAAAGAAATTAAAGACGAGGTAACCTATGACGAAACATCCAGCCGAAACCATTGAGCTTGAATTAGCCATTCTTATGCGCCGATTTATGGCCGCAACTACCAATAAAAAAGTTGGAAATCTTGATCGTTCTGCCTATCTTTTACTTCATCAAATCTCTTCACACGGATCTGCAGGTGTCAAAGCCTTGGCAGAGGAATTTCATCTGGATATCTCGACAATCAGCCGACAATCGGCCGCTTTGGAACAAAAAGGCTATGTATACCGGATTCTAGATCCTCAGGATGGACGTGCCTATTCCCTACAAATCACGGAAAGCGGGGCCAAAGAACTGGCTTCAAACAAACAGGCGCGATTCGAACGAGTAGCGGAGCTATTGCAGGACTGGTCTTTGGAAGATCAGCAAATGTTCGGAGAACTTCTGAGTAAGTTTAACCGCACTTTTATATAGCTCCTCCCATAGTTCCACCCTCATTGGATTCACGCTAATTTGCTTTGCAGACTTTTGTGTGATAAGATACATCTTATAAACAGTTTTCACATGAATTCACATATTGAAAAGGTGATCATTTGTGTAATGGTACCTTTTTCAATGTGTGATTTTTTTGTTAAAAAAACATGTTAATAACTATTTGGAGGTAATTTATTATGGAAACAGGAACAGTAAAATGGTTTAACGCAGAAAAAGGTTTTGGGTTTATCGAAGTAGAGGGCGGAAATGACGTATTCGTACATTTCTCCGCGATTCAAGGCGATGGTTTCAAATCACTAGACGAAGGTCAACGTGTTGAATTCAACGTAGCTCAAGGCAACCGCGGACCACAAGCCGAGAATGTTGTAAAACTGTAATACACAGACACAGTAAACTGTCCTTAACACGTGTTAAGGGCAGTTTTTTTAATCTAAGGAGGATAAACTATGTATTTTCGAAGAAAATCGTTAGAGGATCTCCCTCAAGAAAACACTACAATCTGGGCTTGCAAGAAAGAAGATTGTAAGGGTTGGATTCGAGACAATTTTGCGTTTGAATACGTTCCAACTTGCCACCTTTGCCATTCACCCATGATTAGTAGCGTGAAGATGCTTCCTCTGCTTGCCAACTCCAACATAGATATGAAGTCCCTAAATAAAGGCAGACAGATCTCGTAGGGGGAACCATATTGATTACGGTGCATACAAAAAAAGCTGGTTTCTGTTACGTACAGGAACCAGCTTTTTCGTTGTTTTATGAGACCCGTTGTTATTCCACGTTATGATACACCTGCTGCACATCCTCTAAATCTTCCAAAGCATCAATCAATTTATCGAATTGGGCTTGGCCTTCTTCTGATAAAGTGATGCTGTTTTGAGCTAACATCGTCAGTTCAGCAATGGCAAACTCCGTGATTCCAGCCTTTTTGAATGATTCTTGAACAGCATGGAACTGCTCCGGGTCAGCGTAAACCATAACCATTTCATCTTCTTCAGTAATGTCACGAACGTCTACATCCGCTTCCAGCAAAATTTCCATGATGTCATCGATGCTCTTGCCTTCAATACCGATGACAGCAGTGGCATCGAACATGTAAGCGACTGAGCCGTTTACGCCCATATTACCGCCATTTTTACTAAATGCTGCACGTACGCTTGAAGCAGTACGGTTCACGTTATTCGTGAGTGCGTCCACAATGACCATCGCACCGTTTGGTCCGAAGCCCTCATAACGAAGCTCCTCATAAATTTCATCTGAGCTGCCTTTTGCTTTATCGATAGCACGATCAATAATTGCTTTCGGCACATTATAAGTTTTTGCCCGTTCGAGGACAACTTTCAAAGCACGATTCGCTTCAGGATCCGGTTCACCCTTCCGAGCGGCTACATAAATTTCTAGGCCGAACTTAGCGTAAATTCGACTTGTATTTGCGTCTTTAGAGGCTTTCTTCTCTTTAATGTTATTCCACTTACGGCCCACGATTGATCCCACTTTCTATTTTTATTTCATTAATATAATAACCGATTTTCATTCTAAATGGAAAAAAAGTTGCATTCGTATTCCTGAGCTCATGTTTTTCGTTGTTGAAAATCATTTATGAGCTAATCACAACAGACGTGTAGGACGGTCTGCCACAGACTGTTGAGAAGTCGATTTTCGGCTTCTCAGGCTCTACCGACGAGCTTCGGCTCGCGGAACCATAAGGAAAGGGCTATCCCCGACCGATTCCATTCGGATTCGGAGGATAGCCCTCGAAGATAGTTCACCTATAGATTTACTTACTGCTGAAAAACTACCGTTGGATTGGACGAGGTATCGGTCACGCTTTCCTTGTGTGTCCCCAGGTAAGAGATCCCGAACGTATAAGAGCCGGGCAGCAGCTCTTTGCTGACCTCGCCGCCGCTTGTGCTTCCGATCGTCCGCCAACTGCCTGCATAATAGGCGGCCACACCTCCGTCAAGTGGATTCCCTTGACTGTCCTTCAGCTCCACCTTGACCTTCACCGTCTGGAAGCCAATAATAGCGTTCGTCGACGTATCCTGCACCTTCTCCTTGTATGTGCCTTCGTAAGTCATCGCAAATGTGTAGGACCCGGGCAGCAGCTCCTTGCTGACCTCGCCTCTGCTTGTGCTGCCGATTGTCCGCCAACTGCCTGCATAATAGGAGGCCGCACCTCCATCAAGCTGATTCCCTTGACTGTCCTTCAGCTGAAGCTTGACACTCACCGTTTGGAAGCCAACGACGACGTTCGTCGACGTATCCTGCACCTTCTCCTTGTATATGCCTTCGTATGTCATCGCAAATGTGTAAGATCCGGGCAGCAGTTCCTTGCTGACCACTCCGCTGCTTGTGCTGCCAATCGTCCGCCAGCTGCCAGCATAATAAGAGCCCTCACCGCCATCAAGCGGATTCGCTTGGCTGTCCTTCAGCTGCACCTTGACGTTCACCGTCTGGAAGACGACGACGGCGTCGGTACCGGTATTTTGCACCTTCTCGTTGCGTGTTCCTTCATACGTCAACCCGAATGTATAGGACTTGTTCGGCAGCGATTTACTTACCGATCCGGAAGCGTCGGTGATGCCGAAACCTTTCCAGCCGCCGTCATAATACATCACATTGCCGCCGCTAAGCGGATTTCCGTTGCTGTCCTTGAGCTGCACCTTGACAGCCGTCGTTGCGAGTATAAAGCCCAACTGCTGAGGAAGCTCGACATTTCCCGCTTGATCTGTAGCCTTGTAGAGCAGGCTGTAGGTGCCTTTTTTGTCAAACGTAACAGGTGTCGTATACAACTGCCAGGAAGTCCCGTTGTCCAGGCTCAACTCGGTTTTGCCCACACCCGATAAACTGTCGCTACCGATCAAGGTGACCGTGACCGGATTCACGTATGTCCCGTTCGGACCGTCCGGTTGCGTAGGAGATACACTCGCGCTTGTAACCGGAGCTGTACGATCAATATTGCTTACTATATAGCTTGTAACGTTAGACACTTTGCCATCAGCAGACGTTCCTCTAGCAAACACCGTGTTATTGCCGGAAAGAACGATAGGTGCTGTGTAAGCCGTCCATAAACCTGTTTGGCCGATCTTATATTCTTTTACCACTGCATCGGCAGGGTAGTGGATCGCCACAATGACATCCGTGTTGGTCGGCGCTGTCTTATCTGCCGTAAAGGTTGCATCCGCTGGAGCCACGGCATTCTTATATAGCGTGACATAATCGAACAAAATTTTACTCGTAAAGCGTGATGTACTAAAGCGGAAGGAATCAATGGACGTTGCCGTCGTATTGTTGTTATAGAACGGTATGCCGTTGATACGATAAGTACCGTTCGTTTTATCCAGGATGCCCGGAGTATCCACCGTACCGGTGTAACTTTTAAAAACGTCAGCCTGCATGATAATGTCATATGTCTTCGCAGCCATATCCATATCAAAGCGAAGCGTGATCCACTGATCCCGTGGAAGTGCAAGGCCAGCGGCTTTCGGAATTTTGACGGTCGTATTGGTGCCGCCGATCATCTTCCAGTAGCCGAATGTGCCATCCGAGAAGCCGTTGAACCGTACGACATCGGTTCCGGCATTGCGCAGCTTCAGATCGAAATTCGCGATATCGCTATTCACCTTGTTGAACATGAATTTGGTTTCGAACGAGAGCTTGCCGCCAAGCGCAGCATTTGCTCTCAACGCAACCGGACTTTCTGTATAATCGCTGTCCGATAAAGCGTAATTGTCCAGCAGCTGTAGTGCTTTACCCACACCATCCGGCGAAGATACGACCGATACGGACGTCCCGCTATTCGTACTCACCGTCCAGTTGTTGCCATTCGATACGTTTCCTGTCGTCCAATCGTCAAAGGAATCATAGTATACGCCGCTGCTGCCTGCTGTAGGAAGCGTAACCGTCGTACTCGGGCCGTCGATCGATTCGTTGCCCTGTGCATCTACAGCCTGAACACGGAACGTATAAGTGCCTCCCGGCTGTAGACCCGTCAAATCATACGCGTACGTACTGCCGCTCACCGTTGCAGCTTTCACGAAGGACGATTGTGCTCCTTCCTTTCGATAAATCGAATACGATGCTACCGTACCTGAGTTGTCGGTTGCCTGATCCCATGTAAATCTAGCAGCATTCGGGAACAGATAAACCGGTTGAATCGAGGCTGCTCCGCCCCATGCAGGAGCCGTTGTATCAGCCAAAGATGTCTTGTACAACGTCACATAATCCAGCAAGAATTTGCTTGTGTAACGGAACGAACTGAAGCGGAAGGAATCGATCGCCGTTGCCGTCGTATTGTTGTTATAAAACGGAATCCCGCTAACCTGATAAATGCCGGTTTTCTTATCCAGCTTGCCGGGAACAGCCACCGTTCCGTTGTAGATTTTGAAGGCTTCCGCCTGCATCGTAATGTCATACGTCTTCGCAGCCGTATCCAGATCGAAGCGGAGCGTGATCCACTGATCGCGTGGAAGCGTGAAGCCGGTGGCATTCGGAATTTTGACAGGCGTATTGGTGCCACCTATCATATTCCAGTAGCCGATTGTGCCGTCTGAGAAGCCGTTGAACCGCACGACATCCGTCCCGGAACCGCGCAGCTTGAGCTCGAAATTGCCGATGTCACTGTTTACCCTATTAAACATAAATTTGGTTTCGAATGTGACCTTACCACTTATAGCCGCATTATTTCTTATAACAATCGGGCTTTCCGTATAGTCACTATCCGATGTTGCGTAGCTATCCATCAACTGGAGCGCGTTGCCAATCGAAGCCGGCGACGGCACGATCGAGACCGACGTTCCGCTGTTCGTAGTCACCGTCCAGTTACCGCCAGAACTCATTTCCCCCGTCGATCTGTCGTCAAATGATTCATAATAGTCGCCGCTGCCGCCTGCCGCAGGCAGCGTTACCGTCTTGCTCGGGCCATCCGCCGATTCGTTGCCCAGCGCATCCGTTGCCTGAACCCGGAACGTATACGTGCTCCCCGGTTGCAGACCCGTTACGTCATAGCCATAAACACTTCCACTCACCGTACCCACCTTCACGAAGGACGATTGTACGCCATCCTTCTTATAGATCGAGTACGTCATTACGGTGCCCGAATTGTCCGTCGCCTGATCCCACACAAATCTTGCTGAATTCGGGAACAGATGCTCCGGCCGTAGTGAAGCCGCCCCCCCCCATGTAGGGGCTGAAGTGTCTTGGGTCAATACATTCAAGACATCACTTACCAGCGACCGATTATTGCTCGTATCCACTGCTACAATTGTGATGGCAAATGTATTTCCAACTGAGAGACCCGTAATCGTCGCAGTCACAGTATCGCTCGGAACGACGGTTTTCAAAACACCGTTTGCATACACAGCGTATTCCTTTACGGCAGCATTGTCCGTCGAAGCACTCCAACCGATGGTAACCGTCGTATCCGTCTGCGAAATAAGATGCACCCCGCTCGGCGTTGTCGGACGCTCCTCATCGCTTTTCCGCTCGATAAGGCCGATCCAGTCCAGATTCATGGGGCCCATATCGCTCCACATCGTAATGTCGATCGGTCCTGGCGCCAGCTGCTGCCCCAGCTTGACCCGGAGCCCTCTCCAATATTCCGGCTTCGTCCCGTAATCAAAGGTCGTCGGGGCCTGAAAGGCTGTCGCATTATTTCCGATCATGATGCTTCTGCTCGTGAGCTCCCCAGGATTCAGCCCAAAGCCAGCGACATACTTGAGCACAAGGTCGTAGGTACCTGCCTTCGGAACGTTAAAGCTCCACTGGACTTTCTGTCCCAACTGATTCCAGTTACCCAAGCCCTTCCCGCCGGACAAGAACGGCCTTGTCGTATAGGTGCTGATTCCTGGATCCGCATCCGTATAGGACTCCGCTTCAATCCAGTCAAAGGATAGCTGGTTCCTCATCGCGTCCGGGTCTGTCCATGAATCCGCATCCGCAAAATTACTGCCTCCGACCTTGCTCAGTTTTACGGTGCTAAGGTCCCCCCGGATGATAATGTTGGCATTCGCTTCGAGGTAAAGATCTTTCGGATGGCCGTGCTTTTCAAAAATAAAACCTGGAGGCGCTTCCACTACGTGGTACAAACCCGATGTATTCCCTAGTTTGCCCCAAGCGACGGGAATCCCTTCCTTATCGCTGTACACCTTAAGCGCCGCCTGCCCCTGCACCCCGTCGAAATCGGTTTGAAAGGTTACGGGAGCCATCGCTTGCGGCATCGGCGCATTGCCGAGCTTGAACGCATGCTGTCCTTTCTCGACATTAAGGGTAATGGTGTTCCCTGCAGCACTCCAATGCACGCCCCGCAATCCCATTGCTTCCGAGACCAATCCGCCGCTCGGGATGTCCCGGCCGCTGTCTGCATCACGCAAACGTGTGGTTCCAGGCACATTTACATCTACCTGTGTATCCGACGGACTTGACACGGATAATTGATCGCCGCCGTAAACTACCGTCGCAGGCTGACTGCTCTGGATAAGGGTGACGCCGTCTTTCACAAGCTTCGTACCGTCTACGAGCAGTACCGTACTTCCCTTCACTGCCACGGCGGTTCCGTTGAATCGAATGCCGCTTGTGTCCACTTCCCCGCCCGAGGTTGTTCGCACGTAGACGACTGAACCATCTTCGAACGAAAGTTTCGTATAAGTTCCGTGATTCTCCGAGACCACATTCTGAGGCTCTGTCCCCTGCTTAAAGGCTTCCATTGTAGAAACAAAAGTGGTCGCATTCGTTTTCGGCGTAATGAAAGCCGCATGCAGCTGCTTTTTGTCTGCATAAACCGAGTCTTTATTCGGTTTCCTTTCCACTCCGGCCGCGTCCAAATATTGATCCTCAAACGTCGTTCTAAGCCCCTGAGGCGCCTGGAAACGGACTTTCAAGCCGGCTTCTTTCTTCCAAATCGTCGCGCCCGCCTGATCGGCGTCGAGATCCATTTGATTATCGGCATGGAGGCGCCATTCGAATTCCGAGCCCTGCGGATTAGCCGACTGGAGCTGATCAATGACGACGAACATATCGGGTCTGACATAAACGATACTTCGGTTCGCCTTATTCAGCTTACCTGCATAGGCGCCGGCGGCATCGCCGCTCGTTGCATCAAAATCCGGATGCGTGACGAAGCTCATGATCTTGCCGTCCGCATCGATATTGTCGATCGGCTGTCCCTGCTTCCCGTCAACCGTAATTGCATTAGTGGCAAACGTCTGTTTCGTATAGTTTGTATTGTGATCGCTACCGTAGTAGTCATAAAAACCACTCTCGACAGCAAGCGATTCGCCGAAGGCGTTGACAATGAGACCATTCTGATCCGCAAGACTATGGTTGTAGGTGCCAAATGGGCTCGATTTGAAATAGAGCGACACGCTATCGGGATCGTATAATTTCGAATGCATAGTCACAAGACCGATGTCCTGAAACCACTTGGAGTCCGGCAAATCAACCGGGGGTCTCGCTTCCAGATTGTCGTCCCCGTAAAAGTAGTTGCTCAATTCCCCGTTCAAGCCCGTACCAATGGCTCCGGCCGCCCATTTCATCCGGGGGTCGTTGTACATTTGCGCGAGACGGTTGTATACTGTCACACTGGGTGAGCCTGGGGCGTATTCACTATCGTCTCCAAAAATCCCTTTCGGGCTGCCTTTCGGAAACGCATAGAGCGGATACAAACCTTCGTTTCGCGAATAAGCTTTATCATAGAGATTAAAACTGCTTGCGCTCAGGATGACGTCCATAAACTGCTTCTGGACCGTAGATGACCATTGCCAATAACCAGTGCCCTGTGACCAACCTCCGTCCTCCCCGCCCCACGGAGGCAAAATATTGATATACGCAGGGACAACTTGCCGAAACCAAGTTTCGGCTTCCGGTATATCGTTCAGCAGAGCTGTTGCGATGATGCCGACAAATCCGAATGCCGTCCAACCGTGTGAATCATAAGGTTTACTCTGAATCGGGTATTTGATAACGACTTCATTCACCAGCGTCTGAGTGCGCACTTTCACCATATTTAGTACCGTCTGTCTCTCCGAGGGTGAAAGCAAATCGCTCAGCCAGTCGTAGGCAATAGCTGAATCTAACGCGATGAGCCTATGTACCTGATCATGAATGAAGTAACTCGTTGTTCCGTCCGGATTCCAGCCGGAGAGGTCGAGCAGACGGGCTTTCGCGTACTGACCAATTTCCGGGGAACCCGTCAGGAAGTAAATAAATGCGGCATTAAACATCTTATTGATAGCCGCTTCCGAATAAGTACGGAGGACACGTTGTGAGGCTACAAATTCAGGAGCACTATGATTATAGCTAGCCGGATAGGGAAAGCTCGGTTCGATCAAGTCGCATCGATGCGGATCCTGGGTAGTCGTCGTACATAAATTGGCATTCACCGACTGACTTATCCTTTGAAACATATCTTTTCCGACCGTAAATCGCAGATTTCGAAAATCGGCAAGCGTCGATGAATTCGCCCAGATGCGCGGATGCGTGGGGCTGATATTGCTCAATAACTGATCGATGGAAGGAACCACAAACGGGACATTCTGCTCCTCAATCCGGAATTTTCGAATGTCGCTCCATTCTGACCAGCCAGAGGCCGGTTTGTGAAATCGGACGCGCCAATACCAGGTACCAGCGTCAAATACATGATTAAAATTGTAGAAATTCGACGTTAGTGTTTCTTGTTCATATACAACATTAGCTACTGTAGAGCTGCGGCTAACCTGCAGATCGTAATTATCGGCCCCGCTAACAGCAGGCCATCTAAAGTCGGGCGGATTTTGCGTCGTGACAAGGGAATCTACCGGGCCGAACGGCATATTGGTCCCCGATAATACCGAAGCTGGCCATCCCTCAGCCGCTTCCGCAACGGGAAGACGGGCAAACGGCAAAGCACTGAAACAACCAAAAATCATGACAAATACCATAATAAGTGCGAGTTTACGATTTGAATTCCGGACCATCATTGTTAATAATCAGCTCCCTTTTCAACTTACAAATATCCTTACATCCAATCCTTTCAATCCATAATTTACCATTTTAAAATATCGAACATCCCCCCTTTCATCGCAACCTTCTCTTAGAATAAGGCGCTTTCTTTTTTGAATCTTTTTACGGATTCATTCGTGATCAGAATAATGAGGAAGCAAAGGATGGACTGGTATAAGCCGACTGCCGCCGCCATGCCGAATTCCTGCAAATCGAGAAGCGCCCGAAATGAGAAAGTGTCGATAATATCCGTTTTATCGTATAACAGTCCGTTATTCCCGATCAGCTGGTAGAACAAGCCGAAGTCGCCTCTCGCAATTTGGCTGACTTTAAGCAACACCAGAATGATCATCGTCGGAATGATGGAGGGGATGGTAATATGGATGATCCGCTGAAGGATGTTCGCTCCGTCGATTTTGGCCGCTTCATACATTTCCGGATCAATCCCGGCGATGCTCGCAAGATAGATGACAGTTCCATATCCCACCGACTTCCATGCGCTAAAAAAGATCAAAATAAAAGGCCACAATTCCGGATTATTATAGAAGTTTACCGGTGTGAAGCCGAGCGACTTCAAGAACGTATTCACCGCACCGAACTCATAATTGAGAAAATTATAGACAATTGCTCCGGCTACGACCCATGAAATGAAATAAGGCAGAAAAATCACCGACTGCAAAAACTTCTTGATGTATTTGCCTGCCAGCTCGAATAAAACAATGGCGATACTAATTTCCAGCACATTATTCACAATCATGAACAGGAAGTTGTAAACGATCGTATTTTTCGTAACCAGGAAAGCTTTGCCCGAATGAAGGAAGAAATCGAAATTAGCCAGACCGACCCATGGGCTGCCAAAGATACCATCCTTGTAAGAATAAGCTTTAAAGGCAACCACCATTCCCGCCATCGGGAAATAACAGAAAATAAGAAAAAATAAAAACGCTGGTAATATCATCAGATACAGCGTGCGATTTTTCCGCAAATCGCCTAGTAAACCTTTCGTATGCATAAGAATCTCCTCCTGATAATAGAAAAACGAGAGTGACTGTTGCATGATCACCGCAGCCTCTCTCGTCCTTTCTTAAACGTTATTTATTATTCTTTACATATTCGTCAAGCTGTTTCTGTGCTTCGGTGATCACTTTATCCAGACCCGCTTCTTTATATTTGGTGTTGAGCGTCTTGACGACGGCTTCCACCGAATCATTCATGACACCAAGATTAATTGGATTCCGGTATTGATCCCTAACGCTTTTGAGCGCTGCCAATTCATTCTTCACATTCGTCGTATCGAACACAAAGTTAAGCAGCGGATTCGTAATCGCAGTTTTCGTCCAAGCTGCTTTAATGGCTGCAACCTCTTTCGGTTGATCGGCAAGCGGCTTAATCAGCCCTTCTGTTCTCCAGCCCCAAGGTGAACCGGAATCAATCTTGTAGCCGGAATCAGTTCCGCCCAGAGCCTGTATTTTTTTGTCCGCCGTCAACTCGTAATGTTTGCCCTTGATGCCGTAAGTCGTAAGGTTAAAATAATCCTCGTTGTTCCGGAATAAATCGAGCATCATCAAAGCTCTCTCCGGGTTTTTGGCATTTGCGTTGATCGACATCCCATTGCCGATATACGGATTCACATAGGTCGCCTTGCCGTTGTAGAGATCGAAGAGCTCAACTTTCCATTCAGGATGTTTTTGATTCGCTGCCGTTACACCTAGACCCATATCCTGAATGTTTCCGGCCATCGAGGCACTTTTGCCGGCAAGGAACGAATCTTTGACTGGTGTCTTATTGAGCAGAGCATTTTGGGACCAGTAGCCTTTCTTGTTCCAATCCGCCATTTTCTTCGCAAATTCCAAATATTGCGGAGTTTGCACAATGTCAATCAGCTTCCCGGACTTATCTTTTAGGTCGATTGAAACGAGTGAATTACCAATAATGACCTTTGGCGTGAATTCGGTGCCGACCATGAAGTCGAACATCGCATTAGCATTTATACTTTCATCGAAAGGCACCATGTTTGGCTCGTTTTTGGAAATAGCTTCTAAATATTTCTCGAAATCATTGATCGTTTTCAGTTCTGGGATGTTGTACTTCGCTCTCAAATCCCCTCTGACGCCGACAACCGACATTGAGAAATCTTTGGTCGAGGCAGGCATCATATACATTTTATTCTGCACCTTTGCCTGCTCCCAGGCTTCTTTCGGCATTTCCTTCATCGTCTGCGGTGCATATTTATTTAACAGATCCGGCGTAAGCTCAAGGAATGCCCCTTTAATCGCTTGCTCGCCATACTTGATCCAGTTCGCTGAGAAAACCAAATCGAAGTCTTCACCCGTTGCAAAAAGCAGCGGATACTTCTGCAGGTAATCGCCCCAAGACAAGAAAATAGGCTCTACCGTAGCGTTAATATCACGTTTCAGCATTTTATTGACTTCGTCATAGACAAGCCCGATGTCCTTGGGCTGATCCCCGATCAGGTACATTTTAAGCTTCACTTCTTTGGAAATATCCGGTTTGTTTGATGCTGTTTCTTTACTCGTACTTGCTGTCGGTTTAGGCGATGCCGTTCCTTGACTCGAGTTCGTCGAGCAGCCTGCCATAAGCATAACTGTAGCCAAGCTGACAGCCATCAGCGTCTTTACATGTTTCATTGATAAAACCTCCCCTGATCTTGTTCACTCATCTATGATCAACGGCTAAAGCCGGAGTCATCCTTTGACCGAGCCAATCGTAATACCTTGTATAAAATACTTTTGAACAAAAGGATAAAGCAGAACGATCGGTCCCGTCGCGATCACCGTCATGGCCAGCTTGAAGGATTCCTTCGGTGTATCCATAACGACAGAACCCTGCGAAGCAACCGAGGAGTTGGCAAAGGCGATACTGCTCAAGATTTTATAGAGAAAATATTGCAGTGGATACAGATTCTCTTTGTTGATGAACAAGGTGGCATGATACCAATCATTCCAATAATTGAGAGAAATGAACAGGCCGATCGTAGCCAGAGCCGGCTTGGTCAGCGGCAGTATGATGGAAAGAAAGATGCGGAAATCGCCGGCACCGTCCATCTTGGCCGATTCGCTAATCGCATCGGGGATCGTGGAGCTAATGAAGCTTCTCATAATAATGATATAAAACACGTTTAATAAAGCAGGCACAATCAAGGCTAAGAGCGAATCCTTCCACCCTAAATACTTGACGATCAAAATATACCATGGCACAAGTCCACCGGAAAATAAGGTGGTAAAGAAAAAATAGAAGGAAAATACATTTCGGTTCTTGAAGTCTTTTCGCTGCAGAACATAAGCCGTCATCGCCGTTATGAACAGTCCGATCAGCGTACCAACGATCGTGACCAATAACGTAATTTGATAGGCGGAAATGATCTGCTTCGGATTTTTAAAGATAAACTCGTAGGCGTCTAATGAAAGTACACTCGGAATGAGGCTATAGCCGTTTTTAATAATATGGGATTCCTCCGTTACTGATCCAATTACAATCATTAGGAATGGAATCAAGCACATAATTGCGAACAGCGTTATGAAGAAATAGCCGATGATTTGGAACACGTATTTCTCTACAGTATGCTTACTCTCCATGCAGCCCTCCATCAATTCGCTTTGTTTAGGACAACCGGTTTCCTAATTTCATAGTAGACTACAATCAAGTTCCCCGTATACTTCACAAACTGGTGAAAAGTCTGCATTCTTTTGTGAAAAGCAACTAAACGAATTTGTTCAGCTTTACACTTTTTGTACGTGCACTTACCTGTTTACAAATTATTCATTATAATAATGAATGCAACGATCCCGAATAACGAAGGAGCATGGACTTTACGATGAAACTCACAGCGTCTCGCACATCCAATAAGCTTTACGCCAACATCTTTCTTTCGCTCATCGTTTGCATCATCCTCACCATTGTGACCTTGTCCTCAACGCTCTACGCGAGCTTCGAGAAGATCGCCTTATCGAACATTTATGCATCGGAGAAAAGCAGCTTGTCCCAGACGAGCTACAGTGCCAAATCGATGATCGAAAACTCGACCAGCTACGCACTTCAAATATACGCCGATCCTTTGTTCGATAAGCTCCTACACTATACGTCCCCAGGCAGTGTGGAGACGAACGCCGCTTTAATTCGCTTGAATGCTTATTTGAATATGAACTATTTCATTGATTCCATCTACCTTTACAGCAAAAGCTCGAAAACGTTTTACTCTGCCACATTGTCCTCCGTCAATACGATTCAGAGTTTCGACGATTTCTACGATGCGGACGCGCGCAAACTGATCGAACATTTCAGCAGTTATAAACGACTGGCGCCTATTCCCCGGGAAATACCCGTTCAAACTCCGTTTCAGGAGGTCAGAACGGCCAATGTGTACTCGTTTGTCTTCTATGATCTGCAAGGCCAATCCAAGGATCTCGACAATATGATTATGCTTAACGTACCCGAACGATGGATGAAGGAAGCCATTACAAGCCTTGATATGAACAAAAATGGGTCAACGTTCATCATCGACAGCAAGGGCACGCTGGTGACCAGCACCGATTCGATGCCTTTCCTGGCAGATCTGAAGGATAAGCCCTATGTGCAAAAAATATTGGCCGCTTCCGCCAATCAGGCATCCGATTATTTTGTCGATGAGGTGGAGGGTGTGAAATCGTTAGTTGTGTACTCCAAACATGAAGTTACCAACTGGCTTTTCATCCGGGTACTTCCTTATGACACCATTATGGGAAAAGTCGAACTGATGAAGAAGACCGTTCTTCTTATTTGCTTCGTCATTTTGTTAATCGGGCTCAGTATTTCCTTCTTCTTAACGAAAACGCTTTATAAACCGATAGAGAAGGTCATTTCCAAATTAAATGTACTGATGAAAGAAAAACGCAATAATCACCATAAACTGAAGCAAAATTTCTTGCTGCAGCTAGTTCATAATAGCGGGTTTAAGAAACCGCTTGATATAGAAACCAAGCTCAAGGAATTCGATATCGCGATGGATCCGGCCAGTGACTATGTGATCGTTCTTTTCGTGATCGACCGTTTTGATTCGTTTTCCAAGCAGTATCACTTTGAAGACCGCGTGCTGCTCAAATACGGCATGATGAACATCGCTTCCGAACTGTTCGCTAAAGTCGGCATCTGCGAATGTATTGATATGGACGAGAAGACCATTGCGGTTCTACTAAATGGCAGCTTCCTGAATGACCACGCATGGTTGGACACGGTAAAAAACGTGCAAGACTCAGCTGAGCAATACCTTGGCATCTCGATGTCCGCCTCCATCAGCAGAACCGGCGACAGCCTGGTTGAAGTATCCGAATTATACACAGAGGCGCTGCAGCAGTTGAAATACAAATTTACAGACGGTTACCGCTGCATTTTGCACAGCCGTCAGCATCGTCCACAAGCGCTCACTCCGTTCATCCATCCTGCTGTTCTTGAGAATAACATGTTGGAGACGCTTAAGCTTGGCAAATCGGAAGAGTCTAAGAAATGGTTCGGTGAAATCGTACATGCCGTCGAACCTCCCTCCTATATCGTTTACAACATGTTATTTAATCAGTTGGCCTTCTCAATTAGTACGACGGCGCTCCAAATGGATAAGAACTCTGGCCTACCAATGGATTACGATTTCAGTTCCTTTATCCATTACATGCATAAACTGGAGACGCTTCAAGACGTACACGATCATTTCTGCGAATTGATCGATCAGCTTTGTCTGGGCTTCAAAGACAAGAAAAGCTCAAAACATGATAACTTGATCGCATCCATTGATAAAATCATTCATCAAAACTACTCCGACAGGGAATTGTCATTATTTAAAATCGCAGAGCTTCTCGATTTGTCCCCGGCCTACCTGGGGCGTATTTTCAAAAAGCTTGCCAACCAGTCGGTCCCCGATTATTTGAACGAATACAGAATCGAGCGAGCAAAGGAGTTTCTCGCTTCCACGCAGGCCTCGATTGAGGAAATCTCACAGAAGACCGGCTATAACAACAGTACCTATTTCTATAAAGTGTTTAAAAAATATACCGGAATTACGCCAGCTGAATATCGAAATAACGGATATTAACACCAAAAAGGCTTACGCATGCAAGATACAAGCGTAAGCCTTTTTGGTGGTTACATCTATTATTCGCCTTCCTTCTTCAACCATTGATCCAGGAACAGGTAGGCTAGCATCCGTATCTCCTCCGGAAAATCATGTCCGCCCGTCCCGAGGTAGGACTGAAAGCGGTCTTCCTTACCTAACCATCGGTAAAGCCTCGAGAGTTCTAACATCCCTTCCCCAACCGATTTCCAATGAGGAAATATATGGTCGTCCTGTCCCGCATAGTTGAGAAAAGGCGTAGGGGCGCATAAGGCTACAATTTCGTGAAATTCAAATGGGATCCGATCCTGCTGCAAATCCGCCGAAACTTTCGGGATATGCGTGTATGGATAAGGCCGGTAGCCCCAATGCTCCGGATGCGGATCGCCAGTGAATGGACTGAACCCGCAGCTGGAAACAACAGCCTTAATTCGATCATCCATGCCAGCCAGAAAATAAGCGTTATAACCGCCAAACGAATGTCCGATCGCTCCAATGGCATTCGGATTTACATAATCCAATGAACATAAAACATCAATGCCCTGTAAGTGATCTGTTAAGTTCTTGGCTACTGTTGACCACTCGGGATACTGTTCATAAAAAGGCTCACTCTCAAATGCCGCTCTGCCCGGATAAATCCGTTCACCCGCAGTCAGTGCATCAGGGACCAGCACCACATAACCGCGCTCAACCAGTTCAACGGCATACATACGATTTGTCCCACCAGTAGAAAGAGCAATAAAATCTTTCCCTTGCTCATTTGTCGAATGGAGCGCAATAACAGCAGGGTAACCTGCATTCCTCGGACGATTGGATACATTTTCATCTGGAATAAGGATGTAAGCGGTAATTCTATCCCCATAAACGGTATCATATTCTACATGAAACCGAGTATGGCTTGATTGCTTGCTCTGGGATTTGACTTGTACTCGGACAGGTACCCGTGCAGGCAGTTCACCAATGTAATCAAGCCAGATCCGGCGAACTTCAGACAGCTTCTCTATCCACTGCTCATAACTCTCAATCCTATGCAAAAGCGGCGGAATGCCCATTTGGTTAATTTGAGATAATACATAGGCCAAAATTGTATCCCTTCTTTCTTGAAAAATGGACTCACACGTTAAAGCTCCAACATGAACTTGAGAATTTTATCATTGAGTCCAGGCAGTCCCTCATGACCAAAGTCAGGGTAAATTTCGAGTCTCTTTTTCGCAGTTATCTTGTTATAAGCGGCAAACTGAGTCGAGGGAGGACAAATGCTGTCCATTAAGCCAACACCCATCAACACTTCTCCTTTGATTCGTGATGCTAAATGCTGAATATCAATATAACCCAGCTTCGTGAAGATCTCTTCCTCATTCGTATGTTGAGGATCAAAATAACGAAAAAAAGTTCTAAGCTCCTGATAAGCATCCTTGGCTTGGTCCATCTCCCATACCCGCTTGTAGTCACTTAAAAACGGATAGACAGGTGCAAGCTTCTTAATTCGCGGTTCTAGCGCTGCACAGGCTAATGTAATCCCTCCACCTTGAGAAATACCAGTGACCCCAACTCGATCCGCATCGACTTCAGACAAGTCCATCACGATTCCCGCCAGCTGTGCCGCATCCAAAAAAATATGTCTAAACAACAAATTATTAGGCGTATCGTTTAACCCACGAATGATGTGACCGCTCTGCGTTGTTCCTTTTATTCCGCCAGTATCTTCCGATGATCCACCTTGCCCGCGACAGTCCATTGCAATTACAGAAAACCCGAGTGAAGCGTAAATTAGTTTATCGGCCCAATCTCCGGCGTTTCCTGCATAGCCATGAAACTGAATGATTGCCGGATGAGGCTCTGCGATATGTTTCGGACGGACATATTTCGCATGAATTCTAGCCCCCCGTACACCTGTAAAATATAAATCGAAACAGTCCGCAAACGGTACCTGGAAATTACTTTCAACCAGCTCAACATTGGCGTCAACGGATTTCATTTCGTCGAGCGCACGACTCCAGTACTCCTCAAAATCTGTTGGCCTCGGATTGCGCCCTTCGTACTGCTTTAACTGCTCTAATGGCATATCTAAGATTGGCATGTTCTTCATTTCTCCTTATACAATGGAATCAAACATAGGACGACCGGTTTCCTAATCTCATAGTAGTCTATGCCTCAATCCCCCGTATACTTCACATTCTATTGAAAGAACTGAATTTTTTAATGCAGAGAACTATACTAATTTGTACATCTGTACACTTTTTGCACATTGACTTACATGTTCATGAAGTATTCATTACAATAAGCCTGAACGTGAATCTTGGGAGGAGTGGTATGATGTTAGCCGTACTCAAAGTCTCAAAGGTAACAAACGTTTTACTAGTTTTACTTTTACTCAATTGACGCATATGGCGAAGGAGCTAATCCGATTATATCGAGGCCGTGGTAGGACCGTTAACTTTCTGCCCGTTTTGGCTAGGTATGCGAGGTTCTGGATCGGCGGAGGCTCCGTAAACGGATTCAACCATTTTGTTGAGCTGCAGGTATACGGCACGACGCCGTGAGATAAAAAGGCGGTTAATTTAACTCTTGTTCCATTAGCCTATTATGATTACTTATAAAGGAACAATGACTGAAGCATCACGTTACGGAACTACAATGACCCGAGACAATTTGCCATTTCCCAATACGATACTGCCAAACACGAGTGTAACAGAACTCGCCTTCAAATGGAGTTCCGAAAGTACCAGTTAAAGTCACTCGTGTAACGGTTACGGCTAACATATCCTAGAGTCTAATTCTTTGGTCTAAAATATCAATTCCAGTAATTTTCAATTTTCCTGAACGGTGGGCTTCAATATCAGTTTCTTTTGATAAAATTTGTCCGAAATGATTGACGAAGATAAGGTCGTCAGCAATCAGTTCATCTAACACTTCCACATTGCTGGATAGCATTGCTGTCCGAAGACGTTCTTCACAAGCAATGATTTTGGTTTCATCCACAAAAAAACCTCCTTTTAATATCTGTCTATCATACTCTACTGCCCAAATTTTACCAAGATAATTACCCATTTTGGGACAAATACTCGTTAGCATATGCTCCCGTTAATTCAACGAACATCTAAAAGAAGCTGCTTTCGCGGCAGCTCCTCACTATTGTTCTCCGTTCAATGATTATCAATTACCCTTTGCGATTGCTATATACAAGCCGAGGTCGGCACGAGGCACATAGCGGTGAGCCGCAGCTTGGCAAATCCACAAATTCGCCAAGGCACGAAGATCGTTCGAGACCATTCGCACGAACTATCTGGTTTCCATATCCATGACATTGTATATTTCCAAAAATTTCGTATTAAAATCCCCTTTTACAAACATCTCATGCTCCAACAATCTCTGGTGAAATGGAATCGTTGTCACAATCCCTTTTATAGTAAATTCGTCGAGTGCCCGCTTCATTCTCTGAATCGCTTCCTGGCGATCTCTTCCCCAAACTATCACTTTCGCCACCATAGAATCATAATAAGGAGAAATCTCATAGCCGGAATAAACCGCACTATCAATTCGTACTCCGAATCCACCCGGCGGGTTATACTGTTCCACTTTCCCAGGTGACGGCATGAAATTGTTGTAAGGATTTTCTGCATTAATCCGACATTCAATCGCCCAACCCTTGATGTCGATATCTTCTTGGCTAAAAGAGAGCGGAACGCCTGCCGCCACAGCAACTTGCTCTTTAATTAAATCTACTCCCGTAACGAGCTCTGTTACCGGATGCTCTACTTGAATTCGGGTATTCATCTCCATAAAATAAAACCCGCCGTGTCGATCCAGAAGAAATTCCACAGTTCCAGCGCCATGATAATTGACGGCTTTGGCGGCTAAAACGGCTACCCGCCCCATTTGCTCCCGCAAAGCTTGATCAAGGGCAGGCGACGGCGCCTCTTCCAGCAGTTTCTGATGACGACGTTGAATCGAGCAGTCCCGTTCCCCAAGGTATACGACATTCCCATATTTATCTGCCATAATTTGGATTTCTACATGCCTCGGCTCTTCCAAATACTTTTCTATATACACCCCTGAATTACCGAAAGCCGTTTCCGCTTCCTGCTGAGCCTGACGAATGGAAGTTATCAGTTCTTCCTCGCTGCGAGCTACCCTCATTCCTTTGCCGCCGCCGCCGGCCGTTGCCTTCACAATAACGGGATACCCTATCTCTCCAGCGACCTTGACGGCAGACTCCAGATCTTCAATGATGCCTTCGGTACCGGGCACCGTAGGAACGCCGGCTTGTTTCATCGTATCTCTGGCAACGGCTTTGGCACCCATTTTTTTAATCGCGTCGGCATCTGGCCCTATAAAGGTGAACCCGGACGCTTCGCAGATTCCAGCGAAATCAGCGTTTTCCGAAAGAAACCCATACCCCGGATGAATTGCATCCGATTGGGTAAACGTTGCCACGGTAAGAATATTTATCATATTCAAATAACTGTCCTTTGAAGCAGTCGGTCCAATGCAGTACGCCTCGTCCGCGAGCTGCACGTGCAGCGCTTGCCGATCTGCTTCCGAATATACGGCAACTGTAGCGATGCCCATTTCCCGGCAAGCTCTGATCACCCGTACGGCGATTTCCCCTCTATTGGCAATCAACACTTTGTTAAACATCACTTAATCCCCCTTTTTAACTAAAAACAGAGGTTGGCCAAATTCAACAAAGTCGCCTTCCTTAACCAAGATTTCTACAATCTCCCCTTCGACTCCGGCACGAATCTCATTAAACAGCTTCATCGCTTCCAACACACAAACCACCGTTGAAGAAACGACGTTTTGGCCGATTTTTACAAATGGATCCTCCCCCGGCTGCGAAGTAGCATAAAACGTCCCTACCGTGGGAGACGTAATTTTTTGCAATTCGATATCTTGTCGGATTTCATGCTGGACTTCTTGTAGGACTTCAACCGAATCCGAGCTAACGGCTGGTTTTACAGGACGTTCTTCCTCTTCCGTCTTACCTTCGATGACTGTTGATTTTACTGCATGCAAATCATTTTTTACGATAACGATCCGGCTCGTCTCATGCTCGAATCTCTGTATGGTAGACTCCTCAACCATTTTAATCATTTCTCGGATCTCATTTATTTTTATCATGACGAATAATCCCCTTTAACTTCATTCTTAACTTCAGACTTTGAATATGTTTTTCTCTAACAAAATAAAGCCTTTCCGCCTCTTCTACAGTAATCTCTTGAAAGGTTAATTTCTTCCCTGGCTTCATTTGGGCGATAATCGAAATATCAACCGCAGCGACCTGAGCAATTTTCGGATACCCACCTACCGTCTGCCTGTCGGCTAACAATAAGATCGGGTTTCCATCGGGAGGAATTTGAACGGTTCCAAGGGATACCGCTTCAGAAATCATTTCTACCGGCCTCTTTAACTTCACCGCTGGACCTGACAATCGATAACCCATACGATCCGATTGGGGTGTAACCTGAAACGGTTCATTTAAAAAAGTAGTCACACTGTCTTCATCAAATAGCTCAAACTGACTGCCGCGCATCACACGGACCATCGTATGCCCTTTATCCTGCGGGATATAACCTCTTTCTATATACCAAGAGGTTGGTACAAACGGCCTCTCTCCGGCTTTCGCTTCCAACCCTCTCATCGTGTGAACTGCTTGTTCCGAAGGCCTGTTAAGCTCGAGCACATCCGCCTCTTTTAAAGCTCTTCCGTGAAAGCCTCCTAATCCAGCTCTCAAGTAAGTGCTCTTGCTGCCCATCACTTCGGGAATGTTAAATCCACCCGCGACCGCTAAATAAGACCGGCATCCCGATTTGCATGTTCCGAACCGAAGCACGCTTCCTCCCTTGATATAAACAGGTCTCCACATCGGGATCGACTCTTCGTCGATGCTGGGCGATAAATCTCCGCCGGTAATGGCCAATAGGGTATCTTGCTCTATAAGAAACGAAGGACCCATTAAGGTAATCTCTAATCCCGCTTCACCCTCTTCATTACCAACCAGCAGATTGGCAATCCGAAGAGAGTACGTATCCATGGCGCCACTGACAATGACTCCGTGTTTTTGATACCCGTATCGACCCAAATCTTGGATGCTGGTAAGAAGACCTGGCTGCAACACTTTCATACTCATTGGCTCTCCCCCTTGTAAAGCTCATATTCCTGTAGGGAAATGGAACGGAATTTTACGATATCCCCTGATTGAAGGAGACTTGGAGGATTGTCGCTTGGACGGAATAATTTCAATGGGGTACGGCCAATCAACTGCCAGCCCCCCGGGGTTGAGATCGGGTAAACACCTGTTTGTATTCCTGCAATACCTACGGACCCTTCCGGAATGGATTGGCGGGGAGAAGACCGCCTGGGAGCCGAAATCCGCTCAGACATCCCTCCTAAATAAGGAAAGCCTGGAGCAAACCCGATCATATAAACAAGATATTCGCCGCTGGAATGAATCTCAATGACCTCATCCGGCTTGATCTTATTATGCGCTGCCACATCTTCCAAATCCGGTCCGAATTCCCCGCCATAGCAAACCGGAATTTCCATAATCCTTGGTTCATAATGGTTGGAGACTTCGAAGCTGGACGCCATTTGCTCTATTATTGAGACTACTATTTCATATGAAGAGCGATTGTTACTCTCCCGGTGGTCTGCATTTAAAATCCTCACCTTCATTGGATCATACAACACAGTAACGCTCGCAAAAGCAGGAATACATTCAATCATCCCTAGAAATGGATGCTTTTCGATGTAATCTCTTAATCCGTGTACCTTGCGATGTATATCATCATCAATGCTTTCTCCCAATTCGATGCGAATCGCCGATTCCCCATGCGGGGACAGCTTCATCCGGAATTCACCATTTCCCATAGAGTTACCCCCTCTTAAAACGCTAGAAAATACATCAGGAACACATTCACTGCCAATAACATTAGCGCTGTTGGCACTTGAGCCTTAATTACGCCGTTCTTATCGGGTAAATCCAGCAAAGCCGCAGGCACAATGTTGTAGTTCGCCGCCATTGGCGTCATCAGTGTCCCGCAATAGCCGCTGAACATGCCGATCGCAGCTAAAGTGGCCGGATTGGCACCGTGAATATGAACGAGCAGCGGCAGCGCGATCCCCGCGGTCATGACGGGAAAAGCAGCAAACGCATTCCCCATGATCATCGTAAACAGCGCCATCCCAACGCAATAAGCCAGCACAACCAAGAAGCGATTGTCCACAGGAATCGCGGCGCTAACCAAATCGGAAACCGCTTTGCCGACACCCGCGGCAGCGAAGAGACCTCCCAACGTAGCCAGCATCTGCGGAAGAATGGCCGCCCAACCAATTGCATCAAGCAATCGGCGGGATTCTTTGATCGACCGCAAGCCTGTTTCCTTCGTCAGCACTAGCGCTGCAATTAATGCGATTACACAAGCGACGCCGAGACTAACGAGCGTAATGTTCTTTTGATCCAACAATTGAAGCCCGCCTATAGTCACGTTTTTTAAACCAACTGTCCCTACCAACGTAATCAATGGGATCAAAAGAGCCGGCACAAATAAAAGGTTACCCAGCTTTTTCGACCTGGTGGCACGTTGCTCCTCATCAACTTGATCATAGGATCCGATCCGAACGCCCCCAAAGCCGGCAATCAATGCCAGAACAATGACGATAATTCCCATATATAAGGAAGGAATGACGGTTCCAAATAAGAACGTAACCGCGAATAATCCCCAGAAGATAGCTGTCATTACGCGTCTCGGGTTCCCTTTGTCTCTCAGCGTTAGAAGTGCTATGACCGCCGTAAAAATACCGGCAACGTAATAAATATATTCGAGACTAATAATCATGCTGTTCTGTTCACTCCTTCTCGGATGAAATCTTACTTGCTACCGCATCAGCTTCTATCTCGCGCTGAATTGTCCGATCGAACAGGAAAAGCCGGGTACTATGAATAAGGAACGCTGCGATAGCCGTCGGAATCCCCCATACAGCAATATCCAACGGCTCCAACATAATGCCATTCTGTTCAAAGAAGCCTTTCATCAACAAAATTGCGCCAAAAGCAATGAATATATCTTCCCCGAAAAACAATCCGACATTGTCAGAGGAAGCCGCAAACGCCTTGATTTTATTGCGGACCTTTTCCGGTAATTTCCCATATTTATTTTCGGCTGCCCCCTCCGCCATCGGAGCAACGAGCGGACGAACCATTTGCGCATGTCCGCCTAGACTGGTTAATCCCAAAGCTGAAGCAGCTTCGCGTATGAAGAGATACAAAATCAGGATGCGGCCTGGTGTGGCGGCTTTGACCTTGCCGATCAATCTTTGCGCTTGTTCCTTCAAGCCGTTTCGTTCTAGAAGTCCTATAACAGGCAAGGTCAAAATAAACAAAGACAAATAACGATTTTTTACAAATGCTTCCCCAAAGGTCGTAACAATCTTTTCCAACGGGAGATGTCCGGCCAAACCAGTGGCAATACCAGCTACCGTTACGACGAGCAGCGGATTAAACCGCAAGGCAAATCCGACTATAACGATAAGGATACCAATGAGTGATAACATATATTAGCTTCCCCCTTTTCATTTTTGTTTACTTTTTCCAATGGCCTGAACAATAATACCCGCAGCTTCAAATGATTCCCGAATATGACTCGCCAAGCTCAACGCGTTCGGGCTGTCGCCATGGATGCAGAGCGTATCTGCCATGATTGAAATGTCTAACCCTTGCATTGTTTTTACTTTTCCTTCTTTCGCCATACGAATGACCTGATCGACCGCTTGACGATGATCTATGATCAAGGCATCATGTTGACCGCGGGGCGTTAACGATCCGTCTTGCTGGTACGTTCTGTCCGCAAAAACCTCGCTAGAGGTTTGAAGTCCTACTATCTGTCCAGCAGCAATTAAATTGCTCCCAGAGAGCCCAAACAGGATCAATTCCGGGTCGACTTTATAAACCGCTTCGGCAATCGCTTCGGATAACACCGGGCTCTTCGCAGCCATGTTATATAAAGCACCATGGGGTTTCACGTGCTGCATCTTTCCGCCTTCCGCCTTTACGAAACCGTACAATGCCCCAATCTGATAAACGACCATATCAAAAGCTTCCTGCGCTGAAATATCCATATTTCTTCTGCCGAAGCCGACCAAATCAGGAAGTCCTGGGTGCGCTCCGATGCCGATCCCTCTACCCAGCGCCAGTCGTACCGTTTTACGCATGACAGACGGGTCCCCCGCATGAAATCCGCAGGCAATATTCGCCGACGTAACAAATTGGAGTATCTCCTCGTCTTCCCCCATCCTGTAAGCGCCGAAGCTTTCACCCATATCACAGTTCAAATCGATTGTGTACACAATTATATCCTCCCTTCCCTTTCGTCCCGTTTTTCGGAACATCCATTCCGAAATCATTAGGATATACACATTATATTTGTAACCGCTTCATATTTCAACAAGTTATATTTTCCCCTTGCTATATTTTCCCCAATCCTCCAAATAAATTATGAGAAAACCTCTATCGAGGCCAATCAGGGATGTGCGACCGCGTTTAACGAGGAGAGACTTTGGTCTACGACCAAAGATCCCTATATTAGGTTTTATCGCCAATAAGTAAGCGGTTTTCGGGATCCGAAAACTTATACTTTCTTATGTGGTCAAAAAAAAGAGCCCTTCTCCCCGCTGACATAGACAGCAGGATGATGAGCTCTTATATTTAAAAGTCCGGTGATAATAGACCGCTGCGTGAGCGGATCATTCATACAATGATCCGCTCAGATTGTATCCAACCTAATTTCCGAGAAATTTGATTGGCTGTATTTTTAACCTTCTCAACCAATTCCGGCAATCGATCCTCATGAAAGTGGACATCGGGACCGGCAATACTAAGCCCTCCAACAATTTCTCCGGTATAATTAAAAATAGGAGCAGCCAAGGCGGCTGTATAATTCTCCTGCTCTGAATAGCTGACGGTATACCCCTTTTTTCTGGAGTCAGCTAATACGAGACGGAGCTGGTTCTTGTCCGTAATGGTACCCAATCCAATAGGCTCCAGTTTAATCTCATTCAAATATTGTTCTATTTCCTGATCGGGTAAAAAAGTAAGGAGCACACGAGAACATGCCCCAGCATAAAGCGGCGATCTACGCCCAATTTTTGTATACAGTCTCACGGGATGAGTCGATTCCAGCTTTTCAATGTAAATGGATTCGTTGCCATCCTTAATAATAAGATTTACCGCTTCATATACATCATCACGGAGAGCTTGCATAAAAGGCAATGCAACTTGCCGCAGATCAAGCCGGTCCGCTACCAGTTGTCCGAATTGAAGAAATAAAAGACCCAGTGAGTATTTACCTGCCTCATCCTTTTGAAGAAATCCCATATCCTCAAGCGAACCAATCATTCGATGAACGGATGTTTTGGGAATACCGGAGAGTTCTACCATCTCATTTAAATTTAACTTTGCATTCGTCAGAAAAAGATTAAGGAGGTCCAGCGATTTTACAACCGTTTTATTTTTGTTTTGCACCTCTCATCCTCCTTGTAGTTGGTAATCATTTCACACAGAATGGACTTTCCATCCAAGCACCATATTCTAAACGTCCGGTGAAAAACAGGCCGCTGCGCGGGATAATCGTTCTCCGATTGCTTGTGTTTCCGAACTTCTAAATATAAGATTATACATTCTTACCATGGTTAATTCAAATGGCACCTCTAACGTCACGCTGCTTAGAAAATTGGAGGAATTGGAGGCCAAAAGCTAGATTTCGAATAGAAACTACTCGCGGCTGAGGGTTAAATGTGTTATATCATGTTCTATAAGCGGCCCTCAACAACCTCTTGTAAGATGTATTCAATTGTATCTTTTATAACACTCACGCTCTTCGAACTGCATGTAAACAAGGGGGAATCCCACTTTTCTGCCTGGTGTTCTACATCTACTAACTCAACTAACATAATCTTATACTGTCCGTTAGGATTGAAGGAAGGATACCAACCAAGATCTAATATTCTTTTGTTATCTTGGCTAACAATTTGCAAGATGTCTTCGTCCAACTCCAAAACATGTTCATAAGTATCATCTGTATATTCATCTGTTGAGATTTCAATAAAATTATTTTTGGAAATCATCCATCTTGATGGTATTCTGAGAGGAACCAATTGGGGCCTCAATGTGAATTCACGCCTTTCGTAACCACTTCATCATTCAAACAATATAACTCTAACCATTATACCTTTTTGAGATAACACCCTTCCACGCACTGCCCGTCAGCTTCATATGCTGGAACTTTCATATCAATAACCATAACTATTTCTTCACCCTTATAAAGTCAAAACCCAGAAATTCAAAAGCCACATTCATCCCTCTTTTATCCAAAAATTAGATTATGAAGAGATTGATATATCCACCACCTGGAACAAATAGGAAGATAATAGATATATTTTCTTATTCGGTATTGCGTTTTCATATTCCTTCATTTGTTACGTTTATCTGCCCGTCCCTCAATAAAGACAAGGAGAGACTGCCACGGCAGAACTGCTCCTTGTTTTGTTTGAACTATTGTTCTCCATAGTTGAATAATCTTATGAATTTAGAAAACAGTCTTTTACTTCCGTTTTATTGGAAAATGCAACAAAAAATCCGCATTTCCTCGTTCTAATGGTGAATGTACTTTCGAATACATCTCGAACCCGAAAGTTCCTGCTTGTTCATACTCTGAATTACTTATCCACTCATACAACTCCCCATAAGCATCACCAGCCCTATCGATGTCTCCTTGGTATTCTAAAACTGCATAGGTCGCATTAGGAAGTTCATATAAAATCATATTTACTGGCGGCTCCACATCATGATTAACTTCAACGCCAGCTATCCATGCAAACAGGTCAGTATCAGGATTATAATTTGGCGGGTCAATGAATACGCCATATGTAATCGGAAGTCCTACGGCACCAATTACCTCTTCTAATCTTTCATTGAACGATTGCTGGAACTTAGGAATTATCATTTGTTCTCTAGTGTCTTGCAATAATGTTTCCAGTTTCATTCCTATGATACGGGAATGTTCTCTTTCAATGATTTTTATAGCCATCACATAACCTCCATGATTAATTTCAATATTACTTTCTCGAAGGTAGACTTTTTTCCTTTTTTTGGATGAGCAATTTTGCCCTTTATTTGAATGAACAAAAGAGGAGCTTTCGTGAGATTATAAAAAAAGGCCGCCGAGCAATTTATCGGCAGCCTAGTGAGTACAATATTATTATGAATCTATTCAGTTCCACCCTTTAGCGATAATCGGTTTCTTCTTATTTTTAAAAACCCTACCGAATAAGTTCAATTTCTTTTTTCGCTTGAGAGTAAGTTTAAGACCTTCAATAAGTAATCTCGATCTCAATTCGTCGCGACGATTAAGCGTGTGTAACCTCTTTATGAACTGCATGTCCATGTTGACCATCCCTCCCAAGTGTCTGTAAATGAGAAGCAGGACTTCTAATTCTGATATATACATTATAACCTTGTATTGGATAAATGTTTGTCACATTATAGACGAGTACAGCGCTTATTTTGTCGACATTTAGGCAAGCACAAGGAGATCAGAAACACCTTCCCGCTATCCCCACATAGTAAAGAAGGGTCAACATGTTTATGAAGTCATATATCTACCCGCGAATATATCCACGTACCCATTCACGTATTTGAAGAGCCACTTCATTTACCCCCGTTTTTGAAGTATCGACGGTAGACATAGGTGGTGTGTATGCTTTGTCAGCATTTTCAAGCAACCACTTTGCAAAGGATTTATGGTCTCGAATCATTTCCTCTGACCAATTTCTTGCTCGTAATCGTAATTCACGGGTTTCATCGTCACAATGTAAGTTCAAATAGTAAATATGCTTGAAGTAAGGATAATCCTCACACTTTTCAACATCCCACGGCATCATTGTTCCAACTATTATTGATATTCGCCCACTTTCGGCTATATTTCTTGCAACACGAAGCCAAATATTTTGAATTTTGTTCCAATCTTCTCCAACAAATGGATGAATGGAATCAATGTCGAAAATATCAACATCTGGTAATAATCCTCTGAGTTCCTTAATAACTGTCGTCTTCCCTGCACCACTTGCACCTGTCACTATAAACAACGTTTTTTCGTCCATGCTGCTTCCCCCTTGAAAAGTTTTGAATTATTTTTTACTTTAGGAGGAAATCCAAATATTGTAAAGTAAAACTTTGAATTTAGCATGCTACACGTATGAGAAAAAACAGCCAATCCATTCTGGACGGCTGTCTTCTCCTAATTGAACTTTCGTTAAATTTCATTCCACAATTTTCTTAAGTTATTCATGCCTATCCGTGAACCGATTTCGCAGTCTTCCATCCCTTCGAATTCTACGGTTACATAGCCGTCATAGCCCGTATTTTTGATCAGCTTTATGATTTCTCTGATCTCGATGTCCCCATGGCCGACGATTGCGCCCCTTAAATAATTTCCGTTTGTAGTCCGGAACCAATTGCCTTCTCCCGGGTCTTGATAGTACGGTCTGAAGTAAAAGTCTTTAAAATGGATTAAGGAAGCGTAAGGCAGATTTTTGCGCACGCCGACAAGCGGGGCTTCGTCCACGCACATAAAATTGCCTACATCCAATGTCGTTTTAAAATTGGGGCGGTTCACTTCGGCTAGCACACGCTGCACCCGGTCGCTCGCCTGAACGGAGAAACCGTGATTTTCAATCGTTGTCGTTATGCCGTAGTTTGCCGCATAATCGGCAATAATTCGGCTTCCACGAACGATGAGCGGTAAGCTATTTTCAAAGTATTCGATTGTCATTTTCTCCGGAGGCAGTGTAAAGGCAGTAACATCATGGCGCATATGTCTCATGCCCAATCGATGCACGAGATCAACGTGCTGCTTGACGCGATCCATCTCCGCTTCGAACTCTTCCTCCGTCCCCTGCACGAAGTTAGCGGGTATTGAATAATTCGATAAATCGATGCCGACCGATCTTGCCTTATCTCTGAGCTCATCCGCCAACTCTAGGTTATCCACAAGCGTATAACCATACGGAACAAGCTCCAGATGCTCACCGCCGTTGTCTTTTACCCACTGAACAACATCCAGAATTGTCATTTTTTCCGACTTCAACGCCTGCAGCAAACTATAAGAACTAAGCCCGATTTTCATCTTCATACCTCCAAGTATTCATCGATTAACGTTCTACCTTCGAATCAGTTTACCGAATAAGCAGCAAATTTGCGCACAATCGGCGTCGCTGCGTACGCGGTAAACCGAACTCTCAGTTCGCTTGTCTCAACCGCTGGAAATCTATCGATTTTCTTGTGACCGATAGCGCTTCCTTTTACAAGCTCCACCCACTCGCCGTTAAGCTGCGCTTCAAGCACATATTCCCGTACCCGTTCGCCGTGTGCAATGTCTTCCATAATCATAACATGGTCGACGGATTGCTCGCCATCCAAATGAAGCGTTACTTCCATGCCTTCTCCTATTGTGACAGCTAGCGGAGCATCAAACCGGCGACGGATTTCATCGCCCAGTTCGATTACGCGCTGCACGTCCACCTCCGGCAGTAAACCGCGGTCATCAGGAGCTACGTTTAACAACAGTGTCGCGCCATGCCCGACAGAGCGGTAGTAAAGATCCATCAAGTGTTCCAAGCTGTGCAGGCTGCTCTCGTCGTCCGGATGCCAAAACCAATGGCGTCTGCGGATCGGCACATCGCACTCCGCAGGCACCCATGACGTAGTTCCTTCCATCCAAGTAAGCATGTCGCTTGTGAACATACTCTCTCTTGCACTCTCTGCCGTATTCCAGCACGGGTATGGGGCTACGCCATCTTCGTTTCCAACCCAGCGAATTGTCGGCTGTCCCATGTTAAACACCATTGCATCCGGCTGGTACTGGTTGACAAGTCCGATAATTCTTTGCCAGTCGTACTCCCGTCCCTGAGAGCCTGCCCCATCAAACCATACCTCGACAAGCGGTCCGTATTGTGTCAACAGCTCAGTCAATTGTTCCGCATAGAAATCGTCGTATGCCGCTTTGTCCGAATAACACGGCTCATGACGGTCCCAAGGCGACAAGTACAAACCGAACTGCAAGCCTTCCTCCCGGCAAGCATCGGACACTTCACGGACAACGTCCCCTTGTCCGTCTTTCCATGGGCTCGACTTGACCGAATAATCGGTCGTCTTCGTTGGCCATAAGCAGAACCCGTCATGATGCTTGGCAGTCAGAACAAAATATTTAAACCCGGCCTGATTGGCCGTCTGCACCCACTGGCGCGCATCCAGCTGCGCTGGATTGAACTTCTGTGGTGAGTCTGTGCCCTCTCCCCATTCCTGATCGCAAAACGTGTTCATGCCAAAATGACAAAACATGCCCAGCTCCAGATCCTGCCAAGCCATCTGCTGCAGGGTCGGTTTCGCTAAAACTTCAGTATCCATGAATCAGCCACACTCGCTTTCTATCATTTGTATGATCATAGCCTTAGCTATAGTAGTCAGAAATCGCATAGTTCCGCCATCCGATCAAATCCGAAGGCGGAACCTATTTTCGTATTACTTTTTGGCAATGGCCTTTTGATAGATTTCGATATACTTGCCTAGCTGCAAGCCGTCAAAACCTTTTACATAGCTATCCCAATCTTTCTCGATGTCTTTGCTGCCCGTAATGAACTGCGCCATGTTCGACTTAATGTAATCGCGAATTGTCGTTTTCAGTTGGGCTGCCACTTCCGCATCTTCCAGTGCGATGAACACGCTGGACGGGTACATTTGCTTCGATTGGAAAGGTTCATATTTCGCCGATTCACGCTTCAGTCGAACTTCGTATGCGCCTTCAGCAAACGGATCCTGAAGAGCTGCCCACGAATCGCGGTATTGGAACGTTCGGAGAGACGGACCGATCTGCTCCCAACCATCGTTATGCGTCGTTTTGGTTTCAGCTTTCGTAATAATGGCATATTTCGCCGGCTCGCCGTTCATATCCTGCTCGCCGTCCTTCGCTTTGCGCCATCCTTGGCCTTCCGGACCGCGTTCTTCAAGTACGATCGCTTCCTCCGTATACAAATAGTCGGCCAAACGGATTGCGGCAATTTGCTGTTCTTTCGTCGCTTTATTCGTAATCGCCATCTGCGAGCTGCCCACTCCCGCAAAATACCCTGCTTGCTGCACACCGTTCGGTCCTTTGAGCGGAGGAACGGTTACATAGTCTTTATGGCGCGGGTGCTTTTCGTCCGGCGAGTGTGCGTAACTGATCAAGGCCGTTGTAATGCCTCCCATCACATTTACGTCCTGTCGGTTGCCCAACTGCTGAATCGCGTCGGAATTTTGCGTAAATGACGCTGGATCGATCAGTCCTTCCTTGTATAACTTGTTCAGGTACAACAATCCCTGCTTCCATTCTGCCTTATTGGCGGACAAATCCACTTTGCCGTCTTTCAACTGGAGGAACGTGCCGCTGTCTTTGTCCACCTGGTCGTCGATAATGAACGAGTTCATCAAGAAGGAGGCGATGTTGCCTGCCCACATGTCGTCGGAACCAGTAAGCGGAATCTCGTCTTTTTTACCATTGCCGTTAGGATCTTTTTCCTTAAATGCTTTCAGCACTTCGTAAAACTCATTCGTCGTTGTCGGCATTTTCAGCCCAAGCTTATCCAGCCAAGACTGGTTAATCCACAGCTTCTGGGCGTAGTTACAGTGATAGCATTCGTTTATTTGCGGAAGCGCATAAATGTTGCCATCCGGTGCCGTGATAGAGCTTTTCAGATATGGCAGATCGGTCATCGCTTTTTTGAAGTTCGGCGCATATTTATCAATCAAATCGTTCAGTGGAATAAATACGCCCTGCTTGCCGTACTTCATCTGCTCATCTTTGGTCAAGGATCCATGTAAAATCACTTCCGGATAATCGCCGCTTGCCAGCATTAGTTGTTTGCGGTCATTTAGCGCTTTGTCAGGTACGAGGTCCCATTTAATTTGAATGTTTGTCTTGTCCTGAACGTATTTCGTAAATGTATTGGTCTCCATATTCTCGATGCTGGCGAGCTGAGGTGCAAACATTTTGATCGTCATCGGTTTCTTTACGATCGGGTATTGTCCAACAGGTGAGAACGCATCGCTAGCAACAGGCGCGCTGCCTGAAGGTGTGTTTGCCGCAGGCGTACCTGATTCTGTGCTGCAAGCGCTCAAAACGAGCGAAAAGCTTAATGCTACCCCCATCGTACCCGTGTAAGCTTTATTCCATCTTTTCATATAGATGACTCCTCCCGTTTTATCGAACCATTGAATTTGAACCTAAAGGAAGTAATCTAAGCTGCACGACTAACTTACCACCACCTTTCATGTTAATTGGCTGCCATAGCGTTACCCTTTCAATGAACCGATCATGACGCCCTTAACAAAATGCTTCTGCACAAAAGGATATATAATCAGCACGGGGGCACTCGCAACAACGATCAGCGAATACTTGAGCAAGTCCTTCAGCCCTTGCTGTGCCAACATTTGATCCACTTTGGACACCATGGTCGCATCAATTGTGTTCAGAATCAGAATGTTGCGCAGCACGATTTGCAGAGGGAACAAATTCGGCGATTTCAGAAAAATCAAGGCATCGAAGTACGCATTCCAATGGCCGACTGCATACATCAGCGTCAGCACAGCAAGAATCGGTTTGGAAAGCGGAATCACAATACTGGTAATGAACCGGATATCGCTACAGCCGTCGAGTTCAGCAGCTTCTGCGATTTCATCGGGAATCGTTGTCTGGAAAAAGGTGCGGGCGACAATAACCTGAAACACCGCCAACGCTCCCGGCAAAATCATAGCCCAGCGAGAATCGAGCAAATGCAGGTTTTTCACGACCAGATAGAACGGGATAAGCCCTCCGTCAAACATCATCGTGATGACTAGAAGTACCATAATAAAATTGCGGCCGTAGAACGTTTTTCTGGCCAGCGGATAAGCAAGCATAACTGTCAAGGCAACGTTCACAGCCGTACCGGCGACTGCATAAATGAGCGAATTCGAGTAACCGGATACGATTTGCGGATTGCGGAACACTGCTTTATAGCCCTCCAGCGTAAAATCTACTGGAAACAACCACACCTTACCGGATACGACTGCTTGCGGTGAGCTAAACGATGAGCTGATGATGAAAATGAGCGGGAACAGGACGACGATCAGCACCACTGTTAATAAAATGTAGATGCCTAGCAGAAACAACCGATCGCCCTGCGATTCTCGAATCGTTGTCGTTTTTAACATAAATGATCCTCCTTACTGCGGACTGACGCTCCTGAATTGTGCGCAACATCGGGTTCTTGCGGCTCCGTCCGTTACCACAAGCTCGAATTGGACAGCTTCTTAGCTATGTAGTTGACACCTACGAGAAGAATCAGGTTGACGACTGAGTTAAAGAAGCCGATTGCTGCTGAGAAGCTGAAGCTAGAGCTAAGCAGACCCACCTTGTACACATAGGTCGAAATGACTTCCGACGTGCTGACGTTGAGTGGATTTTGCATCAAATATATCTTTTCGAAGCCAAGCTTCATTATGTTACCTAAATTCAAAATGAGCAGGATGACGGAAACTGGGATCAGACTTGGGATATCGATATTGATGATCTTCTGAGGTCTGGACGCGCCATCCACTTTAGCCGATTCATACAGTTCAGGGTTAACGCCTGACAGAGCCGCTATATAAATGATGGCACCGTAACCCGTATACTGCCAAACATCTGACCAGACATAGATCGATTTGAACAAGCTGGGGATGCCCATGAAGTTTGTGTTATCCACGCCGAGCATTTGCAGAAACTTGCTGATGATTCCTACGTTCGGCGACAGTGTTACGATGAGAATGGACACCATGATAACCGTTGAAATAAAGTAAGGCGCGTAAGTGACCATCTGCACGCTCTTTTTGAAAAATCCGTTGCGTATTTCATTCAAAGCCAACGCCAGTATGATCGGGGCTGGAAAGCCGACAAGCAAGCCGTACATACTGATGCCGAGCGTGTTCTTCATATACATCCAAAAATTCGGCGATTCGAAAAATTGTTCAAAATATTTCAAACCGACCCAGGGGCTTCCCCAAATGCCTTTGATGACGTTGTAGTCTTTGAAAGCAATGACAACACCAGCCATAGGAATATACTTAAAAATGACCAAATAAAGAAGCGGCAGCAATACAACCAAATATAACTGCCAGTGACGCTTCATTTTTTTCCCAACGATGTTTAAAGATGACTTGCTGCCAGGCATTGCCGTTTTATGCTGCTTGCTGTGGTTTGGAGGTGTGGACGTCCTTAATTCCTTTTGGATGATTGACATAAGCTCCTTCTCCTTTCGTCTGTGCTGATTGCGCTTTCATATCCTAATACTAGAGTGCGATAACAGGTTGCTGCAAGAAACAAGAATCGTGGCCCTAACCTTTTTCGCATAGCCTGAAAATACGCGCAGCTCCGGTTAATAGCCGGAGCTGCTGATTGATAACCATTATTAAACTGATAGGTGAACAAGCTCGGCAAACTCTTTTCTACCGCTTAACCAATTTCACCCAGTCTCCCTACGTACCGCTTCCTCACGAAATTCGCTAGGGGAGCAGCCAATCACTTTCTTAAACGCGCGGCTGAATGAAATCGCGCTCGTATAACCGACCTGTTCGGCTACCTCCTGCATGGAAGCTTGCGATTCCGTAAGGAGACGCTGCGCAACCTGCATGCGGATATCGATCAGGAAGTCGACGAACTTCTGTCCGGTCTCTTCCTTAAACAGCTTACTTACATATTTGGCATTGATGTTGAAGTTTGAACTAAGATATTCAAGCGACATATTCGGATTGGCGAATTCCTCTTCGATGAATTTTCGCATATCACGAATCGTAGCTGCATGCAGACGCTGCTCCTGCGCTTCCTGCAAAACGGTGCCCAGACTATTCAGCACGACTAAAGTCTCTTCCCGCATTTGATCGAGAGAATGGCAATTATCAATGGTTTCGCTGAGCTTCGGCAAACCGTCCCTTACCCATATTTCTTGAAACTCTTTCGTCATGCCCGCCATTTCCCGTCCTAAATAGTAAATTAAATAATTCATCAGATTCGTAATCTCATCCTTCGTCAGCAGCCCCTGTTTCATTTCGCCAAAAAGTTCGTCGTACTTCGCCTTCCACTCGTCATCGAGCAATCTAAACGACTGGACAATGGAGCGAATCGCGTTCAGATGCGAGAAGACTTCTGCTTGGCCGTGATTTGCGATGTGTTTGCTTGTAATGATCCGGTTTTCCCCCAGCACAATTTTGTGTTTCAGCGCCGTAAGCGCCTCTTTGTATGAATTTGCAACATCGGAAAGTTGTTCAACCTGCTCGCCGATACCGATAGTTACCGTAAACTTAAGGTTATCCTGCGTCCATAATCGAACGCTCTCAAAAAGCTCGATAATCACAGAGTGCTCGCTGGCCTCCTCCTCGCTGTCGACGAACACCATGACGCTGAGCTGAGACGCGGAAGTCCACTCTGCCCACAGCTCGAGCTCATGCTTGGGCGCAAGCTCTTGAATGACGCTGCGAAGCGCGAATTTAAGCAGATTCTGGTCTATGCGCGAGTATTGGCGGCAAAAGTCATTGTATTTATCCATTTCGATCACAAGCACCACTTGTCCGTCGGAAGGGCGCGGAAGCTGCAGACTGCTCGTTTCTTCCATCCATTCATCGATCGTTAATCCCGTGCCGCCTTCAATGAGCTGATGAAACAAATACTTCGTTCGAAGATGCATGTCTTCTTTGTGCTTTTGCTGATACTGATTGGACTGCTCAATAATATTTACGAGCGCCGATTCGATGAACGAGAACTCATCCCCGCCCTCCTTAGACAAACTACCTGACAGCGGTAGGCGGTAACCTCGAATACGCGCCACAATCTGCTCAAGCGGCTTGGAATTGCGTCTGGTCACATAAACGAGCCATATGAATCCAAACACAATCATCGCGATCCCGATAATAAACCACACATTATATAGCGAGGAGACGATATGAAACACCCTGCCGTTGACAAGTCCGCTTTGATAGGACCATCCTGTATAGCTCGATACGTAATTGGAGAATACCCTTGCCTGTTCATTAGAGCTTGAAGCTTTAAATAAATCGTTGCCTGATGCATCCTGAACCCCGATAAAGCTTGCTTTCGAATCGTACAGGTCGGCGATATTTTTTTGCAAAGAATCGGTCGCCACATTGACAACGATCATTCCTTTCTCGCTCGTTATGAACGGCGCCCCCCGGACAAGACTGACAACAGGCTTGCTGCCTTTTACCGAAAATTGCTCAAAGTCTCTAACGCCCGACCAGTGTTTGGACAGCTGCGGAACCATGGCTCGTTTAATGAACGGCTCATCCTTATAATTGCTGAGCTGATCGCTTGTCGCATTACTGAGAACAAAATTGTCTTCAAAACGCACCAAATAGATCGAATCTATAATTGGATAGGAAGAGATCATATCCTGCATTTTTTTTACCGCACTTATGTTGATGTAAACGTTATCTTTTGCTTCATTATTAAAGAAATCAATCAATTGGTTATTATTAATCGATTCGGTCATCACCATATTGTCAATCGCTTTCAGTGAGGTGTCGATCAGGCGCATTGCCTGCAGTGACAGCATTTTGTTGGCATTCAGCGCCTCCTTCCGGCTTTGCTCGCTTAGCAGCTGAAAAAACACGAAAAACGTAAACGTGACCACGATAAAAAAGATCGGTACATACGAAAGCAGCAGCCGATGAAATAACGTTTTTCCCATATTCAGCCTCCAGTTTAGAATACCTGCTACTGTTTATTTCTTTATTCAGAGGTCATTCCCTTTGAACTTATTAAAAACTTATTGAAAAAGTTAATCTTAATGGAACTATATGGCCTTTAGTTGAATAACAAAAAGTGACCCACAGCAATGGGCTGAGGGTCTGAGGTTTATATATTTAAACAAATCGTCGCATTAGTCTCTATTTAGAAACATAGAAACATGTTCGGCAAACAAATCCGCATATTGGAACAGGAATCCGTGACCGGAATCCGGATAAATAATCAATTGTGCATTAGGAATACGCTGGGACACAATATAAGAATTGATAGTCGGAATCATAATATCGTTGTCTCCATTAGCTACAAGAACAGGCTGTTTGATCTCTCCCAGTTGGTCGAAGGATGATTTCGTTCCCCATGCCATAGCTCCCTTTATTTGCGCTTGTACGGATTCAGGTCTAACTAACGGAGCTCTGTTGTCTTTTCTCCCAGCAAGCCGTTCCAGATATTCAAGTCCTGCAGCTCTGCTCGTTTCCGTTTGTTCGAAGAATAAGTACAGGAAGTCCTCCGGTTCGTTAACCGGCTTAAAAGCGACTTGGAACACCTCAGGTTTGCCCTGCTGCGTACCTTCCCCAGTTCCACCTCCCGTACCTGCCAAGATCAAACGACGGACCAAGTCTGGGCGATCAAGCGTTACTAGTTGCGCTATATAGCCTCCCATAGAGAAGCCGAGAAGGTCCACTTGTTTAAGACCAAGTGCTTCAATGAAAGTAACTGCATATTTCGCTGTTCCAAAGAAAGTTTCTGCGACCTCTCCTGAAGTTAATCCCACACCTGCGCTATCGAATAGGATGACCGTACGTTCCTTCGCCAATGCATTGACAAAAGCAGGATCCCAATCATCCATCGTACCTCTGAATCGTTGGGTGAATACAAGTGGAACATCGGATGTTTTACCGAAAATTCGGTAGGCGAATCGAATTCCGTCAGCTTCAATATAAGAAGTCTCAACTGTTTCTGCTGTTGCTCCATTTTGTTTAACTGTATTCATGAACTATCTTTCCCCCTGAGATTGATTTTTAGTATTAGTCCAAAAGATGATTCTTATTTAAAACTTATGCCATTTGTGGTTTTCTTAATGTCAATCGGAGGTATCCGATCGCGCAACCGATGGATAAGAATACAACAATCGCCAGACCCCAATAGATGTTGCTATATGCACTCGCTTGAGGAATGTTCTTCTGCCAAACTAGAGCACTTGCTGTCATAGCAACGCCAAAGGCTCCGCTAAAAAATTGGAGAAGCTGAAAGAGACCGAGTCCAGAACCAATCTGAGAAGGCAGCAGTATTCTAGACATTTCATTGGATACACTACTATTCAAAATAGTGATACTAACACTCATTAGCATGTAGATCAACATGATCGAAACAAATGAAGTTCCTTCGAACAAGGCGAATAAAATGACAGAAGCGAGAAGGAACAAAGGTAGAAATCTGATAATCGTATTGTTTCCACGCGCATCAATGATACGTCCGACCCGTCGAGAAACGAACACGGCTAAAATCGAGCCTGGAAAAATGACAAGTCCGGCTTGAATAGCACTTAGGCCATACTGTTTAACAAGGATCTGCGGCATTAGGAATAGTGTAGCAAAGCTACATAGATACGCTGCAATCCCCACTGCTCCTAGAATGAGAAATGACCGATTCTTGAATAGTGATGGGAGTACGAAAGGCTCCTTAACCGATCGAATGCGAACGATAAATAAGGCAAGAGCGATAAGCCCAATCAACAGCATAAACCATGAATGGTTGGTTAAGAAAAGAAGGAGTCCTGTCGTTCCAACGCCAATAAATAGTGCGCCTAGGGCATCAAAAGACCCTTTCCGCGGCTCTTCCTTAGGAATGAGCACTACAAAAAAAGGTACTAACAGCAAAGTAACTGCCGTCACGGCGAACAAAATGTGCCAGCCTAGGTATTGGACAATGGCTCCACCTACAACCGGACCTAATCCAAGACCAAGCGAAATGGATGACATGATCAGAGCCATTGCTTTACCCCGCCGCTCAACCGGAACATAACGGGAAATCAAATTTAGGGACAATGCTGGGATTGAACCTGCTCCAGATGCTTGTAGAATGCGAACGATGAGCAGCATGATAAAATTGTTACTGAACAATCCGGCGATTGCCGCTAGGCTCAGAAATAAAATCCCTATAATAAAAAGCCTTCGGATAGGAATGAAATCAGCTAATCGGCTATACGTAATGGATGCCATCGCGAATACTATGGAGTAGCCAGTCACAATCCACGATGTTGATGAAGCAGACAGATGAAAATCTTTTGAAACAGCAGGTAAAGCCAAATTAAACATCATCGTGTTCATGATGACGAGTACGATCGTTATACCAAGTAGAAGGGTAACCACACCTTCTTTCATAACACCCTGATCTTTCACATGGCTAGAATTATTCTTCATTTTAAACCCCCTCCCTCATGCTTTATTCTTCTTATAGTTCCCCACATGTGATAAGTGAATATTAGAGTCATCCAGAATTCTTCCTTCCCATTAATGTATCGTTTAAGAATGATCATTCTCAAATAGCCAGTGATATAACCGATATCGGCTGCGTTATCTAAGCCCAACTATACGCCATTCAAGAATGGTCAGTCAACTATAATATTTGGTTATAAGGATATATACTGGTTTTTTAAAGCCGTATTGTTGATTTCGCAAAGAATATTAGCCATTTATTTTGACTAACCGTTCTTAAATAACTATACTATCCTTAAGGAGGTTATCCTATGCCCAGACCGAAAGAATTTGATCAAGAATTCGCTTTAGATAAAGCCATGGAGCTATTTTGGCGGCAAGGCTACGAAAGAACTTCTATTCAAGACCTCGTGGAACAGACGGGTGTTCACCGTGGAAGCCTGTATGATACGTTCGGAGACAAAAATCAATTTTTCTTGACCTGCCTGGATCGGTTCCGTCAAGTTTCCAACCATAGACTTTTTTCGATCTTAGAGGAAACTGGTTCTCCCAAAGAGGTGCTTTCTCATTTCTTTGATAGGGTAATCGACAGTGCCTTGGGTAACGGAACTCAGCGAAGGGGATGTTTTATAGCAAATACGGCCATGGAGCTGGCAGCAATCGATCCCGGCATCGCCAGTAGGGTTGAAGCTTATAACCTTGATATGGAGTCCCGATTTTATAATTTTCTATTGAAGGCGCAAAAACATGGGGGAATGAAATTCCATCATACCCTACGTGAGCTTTCACGGTTTTTGGTTAATACGCGCAATGGCCTTTATGTAATGGGCAAGACCGCTTCGGATCGGCAATCTCTGCAGGACGTTGTGAAAGTAGCCTTATCTATTTTGTGATTCGAGAAAAAACGAATAAAGAAGTATCCCCATTTACGCAGGGAATACTTCTTTCTGTGATTCGCGATTAGGATTTACACTTTATCCTAAAATTATCGTACAAGCCGCGAAACCTCTTTTTGCAGAAAACATGGTTGCCAGCTATACAGCTGTGTAAATTCTTTCTGAAGCTTCTCTGACCAAAATCTCCTCAGCATGAATGCTACTTCCATTGGATTAATCCAGTGGAAGTAGGGATTTGATAGCCTGGTTGCAATTCCATTGGAATAATTCCAATAAAATTGAACTTTTCGAAGCTTGAGAGTCGATTCCATTGGATAATTCCCAATAGAAGTATTCATTTCATTCTGAATACGATTCGAATGTTTCATAAGTTCAAATGAACTTAAAGGGCTGTCCTCAAGTAGATTCTCCTTATAGGACAGCCCCATTATTGCTTCTGTACCTTTTAAATGTAGTTGCGGTCGTTCAGAATAAACCCTGATCTTCTTTCAAGTTAAACCGGAACATTTCCTCAAACAATACGAAATGACTGTCCAGAATCTCTTCTGGTGTTAATTTAACTCCTGGAGCTGCCAGCCCCATATTGGATTCGAACGTCATACTCATTCCGCCGCATACGTGGTGAATCGCAGATGTTAGATTAAATGAAGGATTAGGCTTCTTCCCATCATCTACCACCATTTGATTCCTTTCCGTAAAAGGGAGTTCCTGCAACGCATAAGCATCAACAAGTTTGTGATTAAACTCCTGCTGTTTTTGCATGACGGCATATGGCAAATAAGGAATTTCACAAAAATGATTTTCATTATTTGCACCACCATGCAGCAAAACGGATAAATCTGGTGCTTCCACATCGGCAAGCGCGAGCAGCGCACGGGTCTCCTGTGCCATCGGAGCAAAGAAATTGTCGTGCATCAGATTAACACCATCATCGTTAAAATAAGACCCAAGGTAATCAGCAGCGTCCTTGATGGGATGTACCGCTTTGCAATCCGGCCACGAACAAAGCGTGCCGTCTTTCCACGTTCCCTGCATATAATAGACGAACTTCTCGTATGGGACATCGATCAATGAATCGACCGGCAGCCTTGCTCGTCCGTCCGGATTCATGCAGGGGATGAGCAGCAGCCGGAATCTATGGGCATTTTCAACTAAATAATCATGTCGTTTCCCCCTGTAATCTGTCCCTGTTTCGAGCAGCTCTATGAGGTTCATCACGGCGACAATGCCCTCCAGTTCCCCGCCGTGAATGCCTCCGACAATCAATAGAACGGGTTTGTTATCCTTGCTTTTATGCGCGTAATGCGCCAGATTTCCTGCCCCGCAAGCCGAATTGTAATTGGCTCTCCGTCCGAAGCTCTCCTTCTCGCCGTATTCAACGGCATAGATATCTCTCCCACCCGCAGATGAAGCCAGCACCCTCGATTTTCCCAGTTTGACATTCAACAAGCATGCTTCGATTTCCATCAATTTACTCTTCCAAAACGGTTTAACCATTGTATCTCCCCTCCTCCATTTTCCGAGCCTCTTTGTTTTCCCGCCTATGATTCATCCTTTTACTGAACCCATCATTGAGCCTTTAACAAAATGCTTCTGAATGAAAGGGTACACCAAAAGAATTGGCAGTGTGCCCACGAGAATAACAGCATACTTCAGCGATTCCAATACGACCGCCTTTTCTCCGATTGCCGTACTTACGGTGGTGTCCGTGAGTTGGCCGATCAGGACGATATTCCGAATCGTAACCTGAAGCGGATATAAGCTGGCATCCCGTATATAGATAAGTGCGGAGAAGAAGTTGCCCCAGATTTGGACGGCATAGAACAACGAAATCGTCAACATCACGGGTTTAGACAAGGGTAGAATAATTCTTAGTAGGATGCCCAGATCAGACAGCCCGTCGATTTTACCAGACTCCTCGAGCTCCCGGGGAATGCCTTGAAAAAATGTCCGCATGATGATCAGGAACCAGGAGGAAACAAGACCAGGCAATAACATTGCCCATATGGTATCTAACAAACCATAGCTGCGAACAACGAGATAAGTCGGAATCAATCCGCCTGTAAACAGCATGGTGAATACGATGATCATCATAAATGTTCTGCCGAAGACGAGATTTCTTCGCGACAATGAATAGGCTCCCATCGTAGTGAAGACAAGCGAAAGCGTGGTTCCCAGCACAACATAGATAAGTGTATTTTTGTAGCCGACCAGAATACGATTGTCCTTTAGAACGGCTTTGTATGCGTCGAAATTGATGCCTTTTGGCCATAGACTGATCTGACTTCCAGTCACATATTCGGAGGAGCTTATTGAAACTGCTGCCATATGAATGAAGGGAAACAACATGCAACATGCGAAGATCCCCATCAGCAGGACGTTAACAATGTCAAAAAGACTAGTACGTTTATTCAAACCTCATCTTCTCCCTTACCATAGGCTTGTTTCCCCAAATCTGCGGCTGAGCTTATTGCTCGTATATACCAGTATGAAACCGATGATCCCCATAAATAAATCAATAGCCGTGCCGTAACTGAATCCACTTTGTAAAAGGCCCACCCGGTAAACGTAGGTTGAGATGACATCTGATGTGTCGTAAGTAGCTGCATTTGACAATAAAAATACTTTTTCAAAACCGATTTCCAGAACATGACCGATCTGCAGAATGAACATAATAACAACCGTCGTCGCAATTCCGGGAAGCGTCACATGCCAGATCTGCCTTAACCTGCCAGCACCATCCATTTTTGCCGCCTCATACAGCTGTGGATCAATGGTCGTAATTGCGGCGAGAAAAATAATAGAGCCCCAGCCCACTTGCTGCCATATTTCCGAGCTGACATAGATCGTTCGAAACCATTCGGATTCCTGCAAAAAATTGATGGTCGGAAATCCCAACCGTTGAAACATATGGTTGAGCCAGCCGGTGCTCGGCGATAGCAACATAACAATTATGCTTGAAACAACTACCGTAGATAGAAAATAAGGAAGATAACTCACCGTTTGAACGAATCGTTTGTATACCTTACTCCGAAGTTCATTCAATAAAAGGGCTAGTACGATGGGAGCGGGAAATCCAAAAAGAAGCTTATATCCCCCAAGCACTACTGTATTCTTGATAATGATAAGGGCGTCGGGATTTTCAAGGAACAGCTTGTAATATTTAAGACCTACCCATTGACTCCCTGTCAGACCCTTGAACAGATTGTAGTCCTTAAAAGATATGACAATTCCGAACATGGGAACATACCTGAACAGAATGTAATAGACCAGCACGGGTGCCAGCAGCAGCAAAAAAATCTGATCACGCTTTATTTGCTTTAAAATGGATGGCTTCAATGCTGGTTCTCCTTCCTGAAGATATAGGGCTGAAGCACCGTCAGCAGGCGTTCAGCCCTATCGTTATCACTCACTACTTATTATTTTTTTTGAGTCGGTCCAATCCAATCTGATAGGCATCAATCAGCTTCTGTGAGCCCATCTTGTTCAACTCGGCAAGGAATGCATCCCACTGCGTCATTGGGGTCTCGCCCAAAATAAATTTGGCTACAGATGATTCATAATATTTGTTAATTTGCTCCTCTAAGAGCGAGATAGCACTTTTCTCTTCACTTGTTAACGGAGGTAGCGCGTTGATGACAGGGAATTGATACTTAGCAGCTTCCGTGTAAGCATACTGTTCATTTTCATTACTGAGCGACTTCGAGGCCTCAAAATCAGCCAGCCCATAAGCACCTGTCGTAAACATACCCATTTCTTTGCGCAGGTCATTAGGCTCTTTGAATCGTGGCAGAAACTTACGTTTGTTGTTTTCAACTGTATAGGTTTCTCCTTCTTTACCCCAACTGAGAATGTCTTTCCCTTCTTTGGAATAGATGAAGTCAAGATAGCGCAGTGCAGCATCCAAATTTTTCGTTTTGGAGGACACGGCGAATCCGAATTCTTCAAAGTTCGTATTCGGGATATACGCCTTGCTGCCGTTACCGACCGGCGGTGCCATGAATTTCAAATGAGCGCCATTACCACCATTTTGAAGCTGCGTGTTCATGATTTCGATTTGTCCGATAAATTGAATGGTCATGAACGATTTGTTCGTTGTAATAAATTGTGTCCATGCCTTATAGTCCATCGAGAGCCAATCCGGCGGCGTCAGACCTTCCTTATGGAATTTGTTCAAATATTCCACCATTTTTTTGAAACCAGGATCGGTCACCCCATGCTTGATTTTACCGGTAGCTTTGTCTTCGAAGAAAGTTGGATATATTCCGAACGCTGGAGCAAAGTATTTCAAGGTATTGATTCCATGCCGGAACACGAATGGATAGCTTTCAGGGTATAGCTCCTTTAGTTTCTTTGCGGTTGCGTATACCTCATCCCACGTTTTCGGCTCCTGGAGAGAATGCTTCTTGAAAATATCATCCCTATAAAAATAGACGGTCTGGTTTCCTGCCCCCATACCATCATTAAGCACATGGTACATTTCTCCACCAGGTGACGTCATTCTTTGAGCAACATCGGGTCTGGAAGTAAGGAAGGATTTAAGATTAGGCATTTTGTTCAGATGTTTGGACAAATCCAGAAAAGCACCCTGCGGCCCATACTTTTGAGCGTCAGGCGGAAAAACAGACATTAAATCCGGCATGTCTCCGGATGCGATAGCAAGTGCCAATGACTCTGGACCCGTTTGCGTCTCCTGATTGATCGTGATGTTCGTCTTCTCCTTGACCCACTTCCATACGGCCCAATCTTTCTTGACAGGCCAGGCACTTGACAGCTCGGTTAATAAACGTAGAGTTGCCGCTTCAGCCGGTTTGACTGAGGCTGTTGCACCCGCAGATGCATTTGGGCTAGGAGTGGCAGTTGAAATTTCTGTACCGCTTTCTTTACCCGTACAGCCTGCTAGTAACGCTGTTATTACGGTGAATACAAGGGCTCCATTTTTCATTTTTTTTCTCTTCATCAAGTTGAATACACCCTCCTTTTTATTGTCCTTCGGAAAACTGAATCTTCTGCATCAAGCGAATATGTATTCGTTTTCAACTATGAAAGCCTGCCTGATATCGTCATCATAAGGCATCTCTTCAACATCGGTAAATCAACAGAACTGATCATTTTGCAACTACTTTACGCTTTTCTAATAATAATACCAACTTTCGTAAAAAAGCTTATTCATTTATTACAACAATTCACACGCCCAAAGGCTATTTGGCAAGTTGAAATTGCAGTTCGTACAACATTTCGAGCCCATTTGTTGAAAAATCGTCTGTATTGGGCCCAATTGTTGTACATTATGCAACAACGAAGGGAGAAAGGCGGGATCTAGGCAGCAATTGTTGCACATTCTACAACATCATTCAACAGAGAATATGGATTCATTCATCCTGCAACCTGAAGTGAGCATATATAACGATCGATTCCGATTTAAGACACTTCCATGTAAGTCCCATTCCCCATTTCTCCCACAGATCAGAAAAAAACACCAGGAACTTAGTTATTTATCGAAGGATTATGCATGCATCAAAAATCTCACTCAGCAAAATCAGCAGCTATCCCTGCGAAACAGGGGTAAGCTTTGCCTTATCCCCTAACCTATATTGAAGAAAAATCCGGCACCTCTAGGTGCCGGATCTACAAACAAACTCACATCTGAAAATCAATCGTTGTACTTACGGAGGTATCGGCTGCGCTTTCCTTGCGTCTTCCTCCGTATGCGATACTGAACGTATACGAGCCGGTCAGCAGCTCCTTGCTCGTCACGCCGCCGCTTGTCGTACCGAATGTCCGCCAGCTGCCTGCGTAGTAGGAGACCTGGCCACCATCAAGCGGGTTGCCTTGGCTGTCCTTCAACTGCACCGTGACGTTCGCCGTTTTGAAGACGACAACGGCATTCACCGATGTATCCTGCTCCTTCTGCATGCGCGTGCCTTCGTATGTCATCGCAAAGGTATAAGACCCAGGCAGCAGCTCCTTGCTGATCTCACCATAGACGGCCGTACTTACCGTTCGCCAACTGTCCGCGTAATAGCTAGCGCTGCCTCCGCTGAGCGGATTCCCCTGACTGTCTTTCAGCTGTACCTTGACGTTCACTGTCTGGAAGACGACGACGGCATTCACCGACGTATTCTGCTCCTTCTGCAAACGCGTGCCTTCGTACGTCATCGCAAAGGTATAGGATCCCGGCAGCAGTTCTTTGCTGATCTCGCCATTCACAACAGTGCCGATGGTCCGCCAGCTCCCCGCGTAATAGCTTGCACTGCCTTCGCTAAGCGGATTCCCTTGGCTGTCCTTCAATTGCACCTTGACGCTTACCGTCTGGAAGAGAACAACGGCGTCGGTTCCCGTGTTTTGCGACTTCTGCTGGCGCGTCCCTTCATACATTATGGCAAAGTCATAGGACTTGTTCGGCAAAGATTTGCTGACCGTTCCGGAAGCGTCAGTGACTCCGAAATCTTTCCAGACGCCGTCATAATACGATACGCCCCCGCCACTCAGCGGATTGCCATTGCTGTCCTTAAGCTGCACCTTGACGGCGGTTGCAGCGAGCGTATAGCCAAGTTGTTTGGCGGGCTCAACATTTCCCGCCCGATCCGTCGACTTGAAGAGCAACCTGTAGGACCCTTGCTTGTCGAACGTGACGGGAGCTGTATAGGTTTCCCAGGAAGTCCCGTTATCCTGGCTGAATTCTGTTTTAGCCACACCCGATACGTCGTCGCTGCCAGAGAATGTGACCGTGACCGGCCCCATGTACGTGCCGTTCGGGCCGTCCGGCTGCGACGGGGATGCGTTAGCAGTTGTCACTGGAGCGGTCCGGTCGATATTGCTTACCGTATAGCTCGTCACATTAGACACCTTGCCCCCCGCACTCGTTCCCCGGGCCTTCACTGTATCATTGGCTGAGAGGACGAGAGGTGCTGCGTATGTCATCCACGAGCCGCTAGAGCCAATTTTATATTCCTTTATCACCGCGTCGACAGGGTAATGGATCGTCAAGGCGACATCCGAATTGGTAGGCGTCGTCTTATCGGCAGTGAAAGTAGCATCCGCTGGAGCGACCGTTTTTTTGTACAACGCCACATAATCGAACAAGTACTTGCTCGAAAACCGATTCGTACTGAACCGGAATGTATCGATCGAAGTCGCAGACGAGTTATTGTAGAATTTGACCCCGCTAACCGAGTATTCGCCGGTTGTCGGATTCACCGAACCTACATCGGTCGTACCGGTATAGCCCTTGAGTGCATCCGTCTGCACTGTGAGATCATACGTCTTCGTTACTGTATCCAAATCGAAGCGGAGCGTGACCCACTGGTCGCGCGGCAAAGTGAAGCCGGTGGACTTAGGGATCTTGTAGGCCGTCGCATTGTTAAAATAGCCGAATGTACCGTCCGAGAAGCCGGTGAAGCGCACGACATCATTACTTGCGCCACTCAGCTTGAGCTCGAAGTTGCCGATGTCCGGGCTCGTGCCGCTCAGCTTCTTAAACATGAATCGGGTTTCAAACGTGACCTTACCGCTTTGCGCCGCGTTCGTTCTCGTCACAATCGGGTCTTCCGTATAGTCGCTGTCAGACGCGTAGGTCGAATCCTTCACCTGCAGAACTTTGCCGCTTGCATCCGGGGACGACTCGATCGTTACCGTCGACGTCGATCCGATTTTCAAATCCACCTTCCAGTTACTGTCGGTCACATTGCCCGTCGTCAGACGATCGAACGATTCATAATACTCGCCGACGTTGGCCGAACTCGGCATCGTGACTGACAAACTCGGTCCATCGCCGGTTTCATTGCCTTGCGCATCCGACGCTAGCACCCGAAACGTAAAAGTTGCTCCCGGCAGCAGGTCATTCACGTCGTATGAGTTCACATGTCCCGCAACCGTTCCTACTTTCATGAAGGACAACTGGGCTCCATCCTTTCGATAGATTGAATACGTGGCTACATTGCCCGAATTGTCCGTTGCTGGGCTCCAAGTCAATCTTGCGGTTGTCGGAAATAGATGACCCGCCCGGACCGATGCCGTCTCCCCCCATACTGGAGCGGTCGTATCGATCGCCGCAAAGCTGAGCGGCACGCTATCCAGGGAGCGATTATCGCTCGTATCCACAGCCACAATAGTAACGGAATACGTCTTCCCTACTGTCAATCCCGTGATCGTCGCGGTGGTCGTGCTGCTCGGGACAACCAGCTTTTGCACGCCATTCGCATAGACAACATATTCCTTCACTCTGACATTGTCAGTTGACGCCGTCCAACTGACGGTAGCGGTCGAGTCCGCTTGCGAAACCAGCTGCAGATTGGTGGGCGCTAACGGCCGTTCCTCGTCCGGCTGCTCTTCGATCAATCCGATCCAATCCAGATTCATCGCACTGCCGGCATTCCACAGCGTAATATCGACAGGACCTGCCGCCAGCTGCTGCCCCGTCTTGACTCGGAGTCCTTTCCAAACATCGGGAGTCGTCCCCCAGTTGGGATTCCCACTCGCGTCGGTAGTCGTAGGCGCCTCGAGATAGTACGCCTGATTTCCGATCATCGCCAATCGGCCTACAAGCGTGCCGGTCGGCAAACCTGACGTATATTTCAGGACGAGATCGTATTTGCCGCCTTTCGGAACATTCATCGTCCACTTCGCCCACTGTCCCGGCTGATCCCAGCCCGCTAACCCGACTCCGCCGGACAGGAAAGGACGGGTCGAATATTTGGTAAAGCTCTTGCCGCCGAAGGCGACGAACGATTCCGCTTCCTGCCAATTGAAATACAAGTTCGATCTCATCTGATCCGGATTAGTCCATAGTTCGGTATTGGAGGGAGCTCCAGATCCAATCCTCTTCATCTTCAGCACACCGGTCGCGCCTTGTAGAATGACGGCTGCGTTCGCTTCCAGGTAAACGCTCTTCCGCCGCCCATGCCGCTCGAACAGCAAGCCGGAGGGAACCTCTTCAACCTCATACAATCCGGGTTCGTTGGTCAAGTTCCCCCAGGCGACGGACGCCCCTTCCTTGTCGCTGTAAGCATGCAGCGTCGTCGATCCCGACACGCCGTCAATGACGGTCTGCAGCATCAAGTCAGGGAGTGGCTGCGGCATCGCGATATGGTTTAGTTTGAATTCGCGCTGCCCCTTCTCGACATGAACGGTCAGCGTGCTTCCAGACGTATCCCAATGCACACCGCGCAGTCCCATGCCGTCAGTCACCGATCCGCCACGCGGAATATCAGCTCCGCTGCCGCCGTCACGCAGGCGTTCAACTCCCGGAGCATACAAAGCCACCAGCGAATCCGATTGGCTCGACACGGATAGTTGATCGCGTCCATACACGATCGTGGACGGTTGGTCGCTCTCGATCAACGTCACGCCGTCTTTGACGACCTTTGTTCCGTCGACAAGCAGCACGGAATCGCCTTTCAGCGCTACAGCGGTTCCGTTAAAGCGAACGCTGCCCGCATCGATTTCATCCCCTGTCGTTGTCATCCGGATGTACACGACAGTACCGTCCGCGAACGTCAACTTCATGTAATTCCCATGGTTCTCCGAAACAACATTCTGTGGCGCCGAATCCCGTTTATAGGCTTCCAGCGTCGAGACGAACGTCGCCTTCTCCGTCTTCGGCGTAATGAATGCCGCATGCTTCTGCTGCTCGCCGGCATACGCCCCGCCAGGCTTTAGTTCTGATCCGTCGATGCCAAGAAACAGGTCCTCGTACTCTGTTCGGAGATTTAGCGGAGCGTGGAATCGGACCTTGAGGGCCGCTGCGCCTTTCAGAATCGTCGCTCCGGCATGATCTGCATCAAGATTAAGCTCATCCTCGGCATGCAGGCGCCACGCGAACTCGTTTCCTTCCGTACTCTTAGATTGCAGTTGATCAATGACAACGAACATATTCGGCCTGACATAGATGACATTGCGGCCTGCTTTGGACAAGGCAGCGCCGTAGGCGACGGACGCATCGCCGCTCACCGCATCAAAGTCAGGATGCGTGACGAAGCCGACCACTTTGCCATCGGCATTGATGTCGTTAATCGGCTGACCGTACTTCCCGTCGTAAGTAATCGCATTGGAGGAGAACGTTTGCTTATTGTAATACATGTGATGGTCAGTGCCGTAGTCGTCGTAAAACCCGCTCTCGATCGCAAGCGGTTCGCCGAAGGCGTTGATGATGAAGCTGTTCTGATCAGCATGCATATGATTATAGCTGCCGTATGGGCTGGATCTAAAGTAGAGCGATACGGCATCCGGATCGTATAATTCGGAATGCATCGCCACGACCCCGATATCCTGAAACCATCTAGAATCCGACATATCGACCGGCGGTCTCACGGCCAGATTACTGTCCCCGTAGAAATAGTTGCTCAAATCCGGGTACATGCCCGATCCAACCGCCTGCGCCGCCCATTTCAACCGGGGATCTCCGTTCATTTGGGCAAGACGGGTATAGGCGGACACGCTATAGCCTCCCGGCGAGTCTTCGCTGCCATCACCGAAGATGCCCTTCGGACTGCCTTTCGGCCACGCATAGAGCGGATACAAGCCTTCGTTCCGAGAAAACGCTTTGTCATACAAATTAAATCCGGTTGAAGACAGAAGGACATCCATAAACTCCTTGCCGAACAAGTGCGAATACTGCCAGTACCCCGTTCCTTGAGACCATCCCCCGTTCTCCCCACCCCAAGGCGGCATGAAGTTGATGTAGGCAGGAACGCTACTTCGGAACCAATCCTCGGCAGCCGGGATATCGTGAAGCATCGCCGTTGCGATAATGCCGATATAGCCGAATGCCGTCCAACCGTGTGAGTCGAATGGATTCTTCGCAATCGAATGATTATTGACGAGATCTTGCATCATTGTTACGGTTCGGGTTTGAACCATGTTTTGAACCTTCGGCTTCTCTACTACAGGCTCAAGTATGTCATAAAGCCAGTCGTATGCCATCGCAGACTTATACGTAATGTAGCGATGAATCTGATCATGGGATATGTAACTTGTAACCCCATTCGTATCCCAACCCGCAATATCAAGAAGGCGTTGTTTCGCCTTATTTCCGACCTCCATGTTCCCCGAGATGAGATAGACAAAGGCCATATCCATCATTTCATTGACGACTTTATCGGAATAGGCGCGGTCAACCGAAGTCGGCGCTGGTGGCGGATTTTTGTTTAAATTCGCCATTGCCCACGCATATTTCGCATCATAGAACTCCTTGCCCGAAGTCTGGGCCAGGCTGCGAAACTCAGCCAGCTTATCGGCTTTGGTCCAGATTCGCGGATGCTGGTCGCCGATCTGGCTCATCAGTTGCTGGGCCGCTGGTACGATGAAAGGAACATTTTTCTCCTCGATACGAAATTTGCGAATGGCGCTCCATTCCGACCAGCCGCCCGCCGAAGTATGGTACCTCACTCGCCAATACCAAGTACCGCTATCAAACACATGAGGGAAATTATAATAGTTTACGGTCAGCTCAGCATTCTCGTAGACTATGCTCGAAACCGTAGCGCTACGACTCACCTGCAGATCGTATTTGTCCGCTCCGGAGACGACCGGCCATTTGAAATCAGGCGGGTTCTGCGTCGTCACGAGCGAATCCTCCGGGCCGAACGGCATATTGAACCCTGTTAAGACCGTAGGCGGCCATGCTGACGCTGCCAGGGCCACGGAAGGATTCAAAAATGGACTAAAATGAATAGAACCTGCAATCAACACAAAAACCATACCTATCGCCAATCGTCTTGCCTTTATCCAACCCCTCATTTTCAAATCATCCCCTCCATCCATTATTGAAAAGTCGTTATTACTGCTTCCTGTTGCGTGAATTCGCTTTCAAACAATCATCCTCCTTTCGATAGAATAATAGTAGCCTGAAGGAATCGGCTCGTATATCAACGGAAACCTCCGATCGTTCAACTTTTTTACAATTTTCCAAAAAAAATGCCAACTTCCGTAAAAGAGCCTAATAAACCCATAAAACAATGATTGGAATGATGATGGGGTATAAACGGAAGAGCTGTCCCGCGGGACAGCTCTTTGTAATGGTTGCACTTCGTGATCAATAGACTCTCATAAGTACTTGACTCAATTCTTCTCCTGCTTCTTGTTTGCCGGGATCGGAGCGGGCTCCGAACTTTGATCGTTCGCAGTAAGATCGATACCGTAGTCCTTGGCGAACACCATAAAGGTATCGACAAGTACGTTCTCGGCGTGTTCGTCGAGCTGGAATACCCGGGCGCCTCGCAAACGATTCCGATCAGCGCCGGGCAAACCGTAAGCGCCGAAGCCCGTGCTTCCGGCATAGCCGAGCAACACGCCGTAGTAGTTGCCATGATACGTATTGACATGATCATGACCGCAAAAGATGCCCTTGACATCGCCTCGGGCCAGAATTGCTGAGAACATGCCGCTATTGATCGGACCAGGGCACTCATCTTCGTTCCGTTCCCCCACAATCTGGTGCTTGCCGACGGCCCTTGCATGGTCAGCTTCCGACCTTCCGTCCACGCTTGCGTACCACATGAATCGGTGCTCCCAGAGAGGGATATGAATGAACATAAGCGAAGGCACTTTATAACCCTGTTTCTCCTCCAGCTTTTTGGAGGTTTCGTAATACCACGCTACCTGATCGAACCGCAGCCAGTCCCAGACCGGATAGCCTTCGAAGTCTTGCCCAGCTATCGTTTGAGGTGCATACCTTCCACTATCCAGCAGCCAAAGGTTGAAGGCCGCCTTCGAGCCTTTGGAGGACTGGATCAACAGGTTGGAATTCCCCGTCCCGGTAATCCCTCTTACTCCGGGCTGGTTCACATTATGTTTGTACGCCATATAAAATTGCAGCATTTCCTCTTCGCCCAGACCAGCGCTCGGAGTCGAGTCTTCGTCGTGATTCCCGAAGGTTACAGCCCACTTGATTCCGCGTTGCTCCATTGGCTGGGCAATGTTGTTCATTGCCTGCTTCATCTCTATCGCCGTATCGCAGCCCCCGGTAATACAATCGCCATTAAGGACGACAAAATCCGGCTTTTCGGCGTCGAGCACTTTCTCCATCAGCTCCACGGTCCGCCGATCGATATGCTCGTCGTCCTGCATGTCGTTGAACTGGACGATTTTGAACTTTCCGTCGTTGTTGAATTGCAGCTTCACATTGTCATTGGTTGCGGCCTGTACCTTTCCTCCTCCAAACAATCCGGCGGGAACACCCGCCGATCCGAGCGTGATCGCCAGCGCACCCGCCCCTCCGACTTTAATAAAATCCCTCCTGCTGATGCTTTTACTTGTTTCATCAAGGCTCATTGTACAAATACCTCCTACCACTATTGAAATAACCACACCCCCAATCTATCTGAAAAATGTGTGATGAATATTAATTCGATCTAAAAGTTATGTAAATCTATTAATCCATGGCATAGGCGACTAATTATATTTCGATTTAGACATGACATGGCTCCACTTATTTAAATATTTATGAAAATCCGAGAATGCCTGCAATCTCATTCCGCTCTTGATTTTCTTATTACGCGAATGAAAAAAACGGATAAAGCCATCCCAAAATGGCCTATCCGTTTCAAATGTTCTATGTGGAGGAATCCATTCTTTTCCGATATTCGCTCGGCGTCGTTCCTGTATATTTTTTGAACATCCGGTTGAAAGACGTTATATTCTGATATCCAACAGCCTTGGCGGCATCATGAATTTTGATCTGGTTATCGGTGAGGAGGCTTGTCGCTTTCGTGATTCGGGTTTCATTGATATAGTCAACGATGTTCTTGCCGGTCTTCGCCTTGAAATAAGAAGACAAGTATCCGCTGCTCATCTTTAGCTTTTCTGCCAAAATATCCAGATATATTTCTTCTGCTAAGTGCTCATTTATATAGTCAATCACGAAGGATGTGACCGGGTACTTCTCTTCCTTTTTTTCTCGAACAGCTTCCGATGTTTGCGTAACCCAATCAAGCAGAAGCAGCTCCAGCTCTATTAACGTGCTGCATTGCAGGATTCTTTCTCCCGCTTTATCCAATATGAGCTCCAATCGAATGGGATCAAGGTGATAAGGAATGGTTGCATTCTTGATCTTGTCGATCAGAGATTCGGCAAATCGAAGCATCACGGCAGCCGTCAATTCCTTACTATGCCATCTCGCAAACAGACGTTCCATAAGTGCAATCAGCTGCTGAGTATTCCCTTCTCGCAAATGAACTTCAAACTCTTTATCCTGATCAGGCGAAAAGCCGACGGCCATTTGCGTCACTGCACGCTTGCGTATAATCTGCGTTTCGTTAATTAACAGACGTTCTCCAACTAGTTCCTGAACTTCTTCGTAGGCTGCAGTTAACTGAGCTGAATCCGTATAAATCGAAGTGATCGCAATGGAAACGATGCCGTACTCCCGATCATGATTGAAAACAGATTTCATTTCGCCAAGCACATCGGCTATAACTGTCATTTGATCCGTAAAAACGAGACTTAATATCTGATCGCGTTCAATTTGAAACGTTTGTGAATCTGGATATGTCGGTTTTAGCCTGCTGTCTATGTAGGTTTTCATATAATAAAGCCATTGCTCGATGGATGATTTTGAAATCGAATTCCTGTGGTAAGGCTGGATTTGAAAAAGAACAAAAACGAATGGCTTGTTGGCAAAATCAAGCTTCCAAGCATCATGTTCGTGATATCGAATAGCTTTGAGATGGTTGATAAAAGAGAGTTGTTTCCTAATCATATGATTGCCGTGAATTTCATTACTAATAATATTAAATTCCTTGATGTTCGATCGATACGGCGCATTGTCGTTCCTTTGACGCAAAGACTCGATCACTCTCTTCAGCGGGTTATTGATACGTGCCGCAAACAAGAACGAAAAAATGATGCTGAGCAATAATGCTGCCGCCATAATGATTATCAGTGTAATGCTCAAACGGGACTGGCTCGCAATTCGTTCAACGGGAACTCGGTAGAGATACTTATACCCCGTACCCTCTCCTGTCATCACAAAATGATATTTGTTATCCCGAATGAAGTCTCTGCTACCATATTTCTGAAGATCGTCAATGGACATGCTGGGTTCATGCTCCGCACTCTTAAATAAGATCTCTCCAAATTCGTCGTAAATGATAAAATCGTTATAAATGCTTCGATGGAACGCTTGGTACATTTTCATGGCATCGAGAAAAACGACCATGTAAAAATCATTTTTATTTTTGATGATGATCGGCATCATTTCACCCAGCCTTTGCGGCTGGTTGTGAAAAATGGAATTAGTGACAGGTGTGGATGGGAAAACTCGGCTTGTGTAGGGTTCTTCGAACTGTTTTCTCCAAAAGTCCAACGGATATTTATCGCTTGAGTAAAATACATTAAACATCGCTTCAGCATTCGTGCTCGTACCTTTCTCCAGCACGCGTTCATCCTTCTTCGAATAAAAAACGATGTTATCAATAAACAGGGAGGGATTCGCTGCAAAACCAGATATTTCACGCACGATAAGAAGATAATTGACATAGCTGGGAGTATTCTGCAACCTCTGAACTTCTTCACTGAAAAAAAACAGAACCATCTGTTTTTTAATCAGATCCAACTGTTTTTCATAGCTCTCACTCGTATTTTCGAGCATCAGCGTGTTGTACTTAACAATCTCCTGCCTCACATTCTGTTTAGAAACCGAGAAGGAATACATGATAAAAGAGGCAAGTAGAAGAATGATGCATAGAAATCCCACAATGAGCCGTATAAAAAGCGAATTAGATCTATTTCGAATGAAAAGGATCGGTTGAAGAGTTTTCATGCAACCCCCACTTTTATCATGATTAATCAATCACTTTATAACTTCTTGTTGATACATATCTTAACAAACAGGTTGAATGGTGTAAACCGCCCTCCCTTCATGTTACCTGTTCATTGCCTTTCCTCCCTACGGTAAACAAGAATCTGCCCCATCAACCCGTAAGGTCGCAGTATATATTACGGTATAATCTATTATGGCAGGTCCTTTCAGTGAACGCTTTCCCTTTTCCACGATTTTATTGAACAATTCCGCGAATCCGTGTATCCTGAGTATTTATTTGAATTGCTGGCGATAGCTGCTAGGCGTCTGTCCGATCATTCTTTTAAACAATCCAATAAAAGAATTGATATCTTTGTACCCTACCGATTCAGCAATTCTGCTGATTTTAAGCTGAGAATTTCTTAATTGTTCACAGCTTTTGCGTATTCGCATGCTTTGAAGATAGTTATGAAAGCTTTGGTTTGTATGCTGTTTGAATAAGCGCTGTAGGTGCCTTTCGCTCCACTGAAATTTTTCGGTCAAATGAGACAAGGTGAGTTCCATTGCGTAATGTTGTTCGATATATAGAAGAACTTGCATAAATCGATCTTGTTTACTGGGAAGTGCTTTATTTTCATTATGTTTAAATCGGTACAACGTGACAATCAACTGTAGGAAAAGACTGTTTAGATAGGTAGAGGAACCGCTTTGAGGCAGAGAATATTCCCGGTAAAGGGAAAGAAACAGTTTTTCCATCGCAGCATCGACATCCGGAACCGAATAATAATGGAGCCCCACTTCTTTTAACTCTTCCATGAAAGTAAGAATCGGTTTCTCAGTGACGGAAGAAATTAAGCTCTCTATGAACTCTGGTGTAAATATGCAGTTGTAGATAATTAATGGTTCTTTGATTACGTCTGCGGATGCGGGGCGAAATACATGTGAGACCCCGATAGGTATGACAAATAACTGACCTGGAGATATGCGCTCGACCTCATTTTCAACATAATGAAAGCCTCTTCCCTCCATAACGTATGCCAGCTCTATAAATTCATGCGCATGTTTCGACAAGCTAAAAGCTTCTGCCTCCCGATTGACATAAAGCTTCAAATCATGACGGAAAAAGCGTTCCCCTTTGAGTGTTTGCTTCGAATGCTTCATCCATTGATCTCCATTTTCCGAAAAATGTCTATTCTACCAGTATCGAATGTCCTTTATGCCAAGATAAAAAGGAACAAGTTTTCTCTTATTATTATAATGGAAATCAAAATTATGGTAAATCAGACATCGTTCTCAGAAAGGTGTGAGCCCATCATGTCAATTGTTAAAAAACTGCGATGCGAATACAAGGAGAATCCGATCGGAATCGATTGTAGGCAACCAAGAATTAGCTGGCAGATTCAGTCCGATACGCGGTCATGGCTTCAAGCTGCTTATCAGATACAAATTTCGCAGGATATCGAATTTAAAAGCTTTCTCTGGGATTCAGAGAAGGTCCTCTCGAATCAATCCGTTCATGTCGATATTCACAATTTGGTTGTAGAAAAATGCAATCGCTATTATTACCACGTTAGAGTTTGGAGCGATCAAGGCGAACAGACAGATTGGTCCGAAATCGCATTTTGGGAAATGGGATTGCTTCAAGCCAGCGATTGGCATGCGGATTGGATAAGTGCTCCGACTGAGCAATTTCCATTGGAAACAGAGACATGTCCGTTGCTCCGACATACCTTTCAGGTGAATGGTCATGTACAGCGTGCCCGAATCTATGCGACTAGCTTAGGGCTTTATGAAATGAAACTGAACGGCTTAAGCGTGGGCGAACAGACTTTCGCTCCTGGCTGGACCAGCTATAACCATCGTCTCCAGTACCAAACGTATGATGTAACGGACTTATTGACAAGCGGCGGCAATGCGATCGGTGTCATGCTTGGAAATGGGTGGTATAAAGGGAAATTAACAGGGCGTGAAAAGAAAAATATGTACGGAGATCGTACTGCCTTCCTCATGCAGCTGCACATTCAATATGAAGATGGAACCGAAGAGATCATAACGTCCAATCCAAATTGGCGCGCAGCTGAGAGTCCCGTTTTGATGTCCGAAATTTATCATGGTGAGACCTATGACGCTCGTTTGGAGAAAATAAACTGGAGTACTGCAGCCTATGATGATGAGGGTTGGTTCCCTGTGGAAACTTTGCAGCACTCGAAAGATATGGTGGTGGCACAAGAAAACGAGCCTGTTCGCAAAATCGAAGAAATCTCCCCCATTGCCCTCATCACAACACCGTCAGGAGAAACGGTCATCGACATGGGACAAAATATGGTTGGATGGGTACGTTTTACGATTCATAGTCAATCAGGCCAGGAAGTAACACTGCAGCATGCTGAAGTCCTGGATCAGGAAGGCAACTTCTATACGGATAATTTGCGAAACGCGAAACAAACCATCCGTTATATGTTAAAAGGCGGAGCACCTGAAATATACGAGCCTCACTTCACCTTTCAAGGATTCCGTTATGTGAAGCTAACCGGTTTTGGCGTGGCTGTTCGGCTTGCCGACTTTACCGGCATTGTTCTTCATTCCGATATGGAACGCACTGGTTATTTCCAATGCTCGGATCCGTTAATCAATCAGCTGCAGCACAATATACTCTGGGGTCAAAAAGGCAACTTTCTTGATGTGCCCACCGATTGTCCGCAGCGAGATGAACGATTAGGATGGACGGGAGACGCTCAAATGTTTATTCGCACCTCCGCTTTTTTAATGAATGTAGCCCCATTTTTCAGCAAATGGTTGCATGACTTAGCGGCCGACCAGTTAGAAAATGGAGGTGTTCCCTTCGTTATTCCTCATGTATTGAGTGAAAACAGTCATTCGTCAGCCGCTTGGGGAGACGCAGCCATTATATGTCCGTGGGTCATTTATCAATGTTATGGTGATAAGCGTATTCTGGAGCAGCAATATGAGAGTATGAAAGCATGGGTATCTTACATTCGAAATCAAGGTGAGAATGAATTTCTTTGGAATACCGGCTTCCACTTTGGCGATTGGTTAGGTTTGGATGCGAAGCCGGATAGCTATATTGGCGCCACTGATCGTGACTTTATCGCAACGACTTTTTATGCCTACTCCGTTTCATTGCTCGCGAAAACAGCAAAAGTGTTATCGAACGAAGCCGATTGGGAATTATATACGCGCTTATATGCTCAAACACGTCATGCTTTTCAGCAAGAATTTGTCACCTCGTCCGGAAGGCTCTCAGTCCCTACACAGACTGCCAACGTATTAGCTCTCATGTTCGATCTTCTGGATGGAACCGCAAAGGAGCGAGCGGTCAAAAAGCTTTTAGAACTCTTGGAGGAAAGTAAGTTCCATTTGACCACCGGCTTCGTCGGAACTCCCTACTTGAATCTAGTATTAAGCCAAATCGGCCATACGGATGCGGCATATCAGCTATTGTTTCAACAAGATTATCCATCTTGGCTGTACCAGGTTACAAAAGGGGCCACCACCATTTGGGAGCATTGGGATGGCATCAAGGAAGATGGCAGCTTCTGGAGTAAGGATATGAATTCGTTTAATCACTATGCCTACGGCGCGATTGGTGATTGGTTGTACCGCTGCGTTGCCGGTATTGATGTCGATGAAGAAGCACCGGGGTATAAGCATATTCATATCAAACCGCAGCCAGGTGCTGGCTTAACTTGGGTAGAAGCGAAACTGGAGTCTATGTATGGATGGATTCATGCAGAGTGGCGGCAGCCCAGTGAGCATATAATGGAAATTAGGATAAGTATTCCACCGAACACGACTGCATCTATCCTTCTTCCGAATGCTAAAGAAACTCATCTCCGCGAGAATGGTGCAGCGCTGAATCAAACTACTGGAATTAGTGAAATCAGGCAAACGGAAACTGGAGTATCACTGACATTAGGGTCAGGGACGTATAGTTTTACTTATTAATGGCAAGCTCCACGGGGACAATACTTCTGATATCGTATCCTACCCCTATAAAAATATACGCTGATTAATCAATGAGGGATCAACAAAAAAATGAGGTGGCAAGGTTATACTTGCCTTCTTTTTTACGTTGTCCGGCAATGACAGCTTTGAAATAATGGATACCGAGGGATTGGTTACTTTGTAACCCATTTGAACTTGGGAGTGTCTCACTCCCTTATCGACGAAGCCTAAACTCCCCTTAAGTAGTGGACCTTCCCCGACTTTAGTACAGCTTCCATAACCGTCGACGGTCCGTTTTCATAGAAGTTCGAAGCAGCTACAATAAAGACATAAGAACGAAGCAGACATACAACATGCTTACATTTGAGAGGAGAT
>NZ_WHOA01000123.1 GCF_013141715.1 Paenibacillus phytorum
CCTCTAATTTAAGGAGGAATCGCTATTCCGCGAGAAAACATCAGAAATAACGGGAGATTTTCCATGTAAACTAGCTTTTTATGAAAAAATACCCAAATTAACGGTAGGTTTTCCATGTAGTGCAACAGTGAAAACAGAGGTAGCCTAAAGATGAACGCCTTATGGGACAGCCCATACTTTTTTCGGATAAACCACTACTTTCGCTGCAGCTACCCTCGTTGCAAAACTCTTTGAAGCATCGTCCCGGATTGCGCGTAATTCGTATGCCACGATAGCGCCTTCTCCAAGACATGAGGGGTTTGCCCTCCCCTGGTCAGTGCTTCTCATTCTCTAACTCTTTTAAAAAAGATAACACGGCTATTCTCATTTGTTCCAAACCTGGCTGTTCAATCGGAAAATGGCCTGCTCCTTCTAAAATTTTATATTCTTTCTTACTATTTAATCGATTAAAAAAAGATTCACTTAAGGTGAATGGAGTCATTAGATCCACTCCATTTCGCACGCGATTATATATCTGCATGATATGCGTTGGAAGTTAATTCGTGACAAATGCCTAGTTTGGCTGAAGGAAGAGCCCATAAACGGCTTCGCCAAAGTAAGCTGCGCCCAAGAAGCCGTAGTGACTGGCAGCAGTGTAAAAAAAGAACCTCGAGCTCCTTTGGTGGAGTTGAGGTTCTTTTCTTGTCATAGATGTGACCCGTTCCTATTAAAACCCATCTAAATGGAACGAGGAGGCGTTATTTCACTGAGATTTGCTCAAATTCGGATTCATGCGGAACGACGATTCGTCATTTCGCCAGTTTTACGTCTGCAGCGTGTTTCTTTAACAAATAAGGTATCCTCGTTCCGTGACATGCCCGTTTAGCACTCATTTGCTCAAAATAGCGAATCGTCGTTCCTTTTCATGGCAAAACGGGCACAACAACCGCCATATCGCATCACAACGAGGGCTCAAGATTCGGGTGTATGAGGAATTGTTCTAAATGGGACGCCCTCTTCTTCTTTGGATTTATTCGAATTAGAAGTTTTCCTCGAAGACCACAAGGCTTCGATTTCCTCCAGCGATTTCCCCTTTGTCTCGGGCACAAGACGCCATGTGAAAAAGAATGTAAGCAAGGCCATGAAACCGAATATCCAGAATGTCACCGCTGGTCCTGCAGAACCAAGCATCGGAGGGAAGGTCTGCGATACGATATAATCCGCTGTCCAAAGTGCCATAGAAGCTATCGCCGTAGCTTTTCCACGAATACGGTTCGGGAAAATTTCGGACATAATCACCCACACGACAGGCCCAAGCGATACAGCAAAGGAAGCCACATACAGTAGAATAAAGATTAGCACCAAAGGCCCTGAAGGTTGTCCCGATTGAAAGGCGGCACCTATAACGACTAGGCACACTGTCATTGAGGCAGATCCTACAAGTAAAAGAGCCTTACGTCCCACCTTATCGATAAGCCATATAGCAAGAATGGTGAAGAGGAAATTAATCAGACCGACCAAAATGGTCTGAATCAGCGAAGCATTCGTGCCAGCACCCGTTTCCTTAAAAATTTCTGGGGCATAGTACATAATCGCATTGATTCCCGTAACTTGCTGGAGTACTGCCAGTCCCACACCTACGATTAAAGCAAGCCGCAAAGCTGGGCTGAACAGTTGACGGATCGATCCGCTTTCCTGACTGAACGATTCCTTGATATCCAGTACTTCCTGTCTGGCCAATTCGTCGCCGTGAATCTTAAGTAAAATTGGAAGAGATTCTGCTGCTCTCCCCTGCTTGATCAACCATCTCGGACTTTCAGGTACAAAGAAAAGCAGTACTAAGAACAGCAAGCCCGGAAGAACCCCGAAACCAAACATCCATCGCCAAGCTGTTGAAATATCCCACGCGTTGTCGCCATACCCCGCAATGCCCATATTAATGAAATATACGAGGAAGATACCGGTCACCGTCGCGAACTGATTCAGGGCTACAAGACGGCCGCGATACTTGGCAGGCGCTATTTCCGCGTTATAAAGAGGACATAGCGTAGAGGTAATACCAATCCCAAGTCCGCCAATAATCCGGGCAATAATATAAGCGGTGAACGTATTTGGAATGGCAGATCCGATGGACCCGATAATGAATAGGATCGCAGCTATAATCAGCACTTTTTTCCGACCGAACTTGTCCCCCAGCATACCGGATCCTGCTGCTCCAACGATACACCCGATGATTAAGCTGGAGACCGCCCAACCCACTTCCACCTGGCTTAGGTCGAAACGTTCTTTCATAAAACCGATTGCACCCGACACCACAGCTGTATCAAATCCAAATAATAACCCCCCCAAAGCGGCTACCATCGAAACTAGCGTTACAAACTTCATGCTTACTTGTTGGTTTTGATTGTTTATATGTGAGCTCATAAGCGATTATCCCTTCTGACTTATCCGCACCTTCATGCGGGTCTTTTATCATGAATAAATCGTAAATCCGTCTAATGCGAGACTCATTATACCATGCGTTTTGTTCAAGCTAGGGGCCAATTCCCTTCACTTATTTGTTGTTTACAAGCATAATATTGATGCCTGCAAATATCCGTCGGATGTAGGGCGGCAGACTAGCACATTTTTGTTCAGGAATAACAAAAAAGTCCATGCATCTCTGCATGAACCTTAGTCTTTATTAAAGTTGGTTGCGGAATTCAGTAGGCGCTACCCCTGTTACCTTTTTAAATACTCGGCTGAAATAATTAGGGTCTTTATAACCCACCATATAGCAGACTTCCTTTAAGCTGAATTGCCCGTCCCTTATGAATTCTTTGGCCCTTTCGATCCGCAGCCTTGTCACATAATCAATGAAGGTTTCTCCCGTTTGCTGCTTGAATACTTTACTGAAATAATACGGGTTCAAGTGGACATGCTCTGCCACATCTTCAAGGGAAAGCTCCTCACGGAATTTATCTTGAATGAACGTGATGGCGTTGTCTAGGACACTCCATGTTCGCTGTTCACGTTCCTCACGGATTCGTTTGATGGCCAATTCCACGTAAGTACGTTCAGAAGTGTTGTCTGCAATAAACTTATCAGCCGTTTCCCGCTCTCCTTCTAGGGAGAGCATTTTTAGATCCTCAAAAGAGCAAAGGTTACCCCACTTTTTAGGATATGTGGATGCGAAGACAGCTTCAAAATACGATCTTCTTATCCCCTCAATATCCATTTGAACGGATCCGATGCCTACATTAGCGTCTATACTACGCTGTTGGTGGAGTGTCTCGACCAGCTTATTGCCTAGGAAATGAGCCTCTTCTCGCAATACCTCATCCTTGATTTCCGCCTTCTCGAGAAGAAAGATGACCATGTGCCAATGGACCATGGAACTGACCACACAACCGACCCTATTCTTGATAAATCCTTTGGCGAGGTTTTTTACCGTCTCGTAAAGCTTTTTCTTTTCGATGCCTAATTCCTGCTCGGAGGTATGCCCGAATTCCGGCAAGGCTAGCACAAGAGCACATCCTTTATCTATGGAAAGCTCGAGGATATCAGCCAGATATCCCACCTCGGTTTCATTCACTTGATCTGACATAAAGACCAGAGCCATTTCCGTTTCCGCCAACGGGAGCAGATGGAAGTACTTATCGCGCATTGCGAACTCCTCGTCGCGCTTTCTTTGATCCTGGTCAATTTCAGCTACCAGCCGCTGGAGGAGTGCGACGATTTGATCACGTTTAGCCGGTTTGATCAGGTACTCTTTTACTCCCAAGGAAAGGGCTTCTTTGGCGTATTCAAAATGTTCATAGGCTGTAACCAGAACCATCTTGATCTGCGGACTATGAGCCTTAATTTCCTTTAACGCTTCAAGGCCTTGAATGCCCGGCATCCGAATATCCATCAGCACAATATGCGGCCGAAATTCATCTGCCTTTTGAATAGCCACGCGGCCATTCTCTGCATGAATAATTTCAAACGTATTCGGCATCATTCGGGTCACAATCCATTCAATGCCTTCTCTCTCTAAAGCTTCATCATCTGCGATCAGTAGGCGATACATCTCCATCCTCCTTTCCTGAAGCAGGAATCCGAATGAGGACAGTCGTCCCTTGGCCCGGCTCACTGTGAATATCTACAAGATTCTTTCTTCCATAAAATAATTCAAGACGTCTAAACACATTGCGCGTCCCTAAGCCAGTGGATTGTCCCTTTTCTTGGCCAAGCAGCGGTTCGGATTCGAAATGAAGCAGAGACTCACGAACCTCCTCGCTCATACCGATCCCATTATCCGATATGGCAACCCTTACCTCATCAGGCCCGCATGCAATGACCAGCTTAATCTCCGCCCCTTCTTCCATTCCCTCAATACCGTGGACGAAGACGTTCTCAAGTATCGGTTGAAGGGTTAGCATGGGAACATACACGTCCAGTCCGCTCTCGTCAATATCCGTTACGAACTGAATCCGGTCGCGAAAGCGGGCCTGTTGGATGGTAAAGTACTCCTTGGCATGCTCAACCTCATCCCTTAGCGTCACCGGCCGATCCAATTTCCGAAGATTATACCGAAGAAGATTCGACATGGATACCGTAAGATCGCTTGTTTTCTCAGCGCCCTCTAGCAGAGCAAGCTTGGATATGACATTCAAGGAATTAAAGAGAAAGTGCGGGTTTATCTGATTTTGCAAAACTTCCAGCTCCAATTCTTTGACCAGCTTGTCCTTTTCCAAGCTTTCTTTCTCTTTCATAATCAGTTCTTTCAAATTGTCTTGCATGCGCCCAAAAGCTTTAGATAACATACCAAACTCATTATGCTCACTAATCTGCGGAGGTGGAGCTTGCAAATTCCCGTCTGAAATTTGTTGAGCCGTTAAGGCCAACTGCTTGATCGGTCGGGTAATACCTAGGGAGATCCAATAAGCAAACAAGACGCTTATCAGCGTATTCAAGATAAAGATAGCGACTCCCCAGTGGTTCATAACTTCTGTTTGGATAAGAATTTGTCTGTAGAAGGGTTGATAATAACTCAGTTCCAAATCAATAAGATGATGTCCTTCAGCTTGGATGAACGCGGCTGTCTGCTCAGCCTCTTCGTAGAAAGCCGCATAAGCCAAAGAACCTTGGCTATTTAAAGCTTCTATTACACCCGCTTCTTGCCCTATAAACGTATCGATCATGTTGCGATAGCTGCGGACTGTAAGATCCGTAGTTGGAATAGTCGTCCCTTGTGCAGACAAGCTTTCCCGCAGATGATTGAGCTCATCCCTCTGACTTATATATGCCTTGTGGCTGTTCTCCGTTCGATCCATTAAGTAAACATTCAGAGCACGAAGATTTCCCTGCGTTTGTCCAGCAATTTGCTTGTACAATAATACCCGATCCAGCATCACATTATAGCTTTGCTGCACCGTTCTTCCGCTTTCAAAGATGAAATAAGCGACTGCGTTATTCATAATAAATAGCATAGGAATGACAATAAATAGCATTCTACGTATATTCATGGGCTGCTCACACTTGCCTTCAAATGGTTACTATCCATAATGTCTGTAGCGGTGTAGTGCTGGACCGGAATAGAGCCCCCTTTGAAAATATCTGCTAGCAAATAAACGGATTTGAATCCAATCTCTTTGGGCTGCTGAACGATGGAAGCTTGGATTGCTCCTTGGGCGATACCCTGTTTGGTTTCCTCCAAGTCATCAAATCCGTACACGCTTACATCCGCTCGATTCGTTGCCTTCAGTCCTTCCATAATACCAACCGCATCTAAGGAGCTAAATCCCACCATCGTCTGAATACTTGCATATTGGTTTAACATAGCTTCAGTCTGCTTAGCGGCTTGAATCCGCGAAATATTCGATGAGCGGACGGCTATGATTTCAAAACCTGGCGTATTTCGAATAATTGAACGGAAACCCTCTAGACGCAGCTGTTGATTATCCGCCAGTTCGCTTCCGATTATGACACCGATACGGCCTTTCCCGCCAGCATCTTTCACCACAAGCTCTCCCATGCGTTTGCCTGCTTCCCAATTATCTGTTCCCACGTAGGCGAGTCTCCGGCTCTCCGGCTCATCCGCATCTACTGTGATCACTGGAATACCTTGATCTATTGCCTTGCTAATCAGGAGATCGTAGCGCTGCTCTTTTATCCCTTGCACGATAATGGCATCCGGCTTGGCAGCAATCGATTTCTCTAGAAGATTCATTTGTTCAGCAGGATTTATGCGAATCGGCCCCATATAATCAATCTTCATACCTAGCTGCGCCGCGGCTTCTTTTGCTCCAAGTTCCACCGTTCTCCAAAATGGATTATCAATCTCTTGAGCTATAAGCACAACGTGCTTGATACGTTTATCCTCTACCATGCTCTGTTCCATTTGCCCGACCAGATGATCGATCTTAAGCGTGGAAGATAAAAACTGGAATAAAAAATAACAGAAAACAAGAAATATGCCTATCAGCCCCACCGTCCACTTTTTCTTTGACATGGAGCACCCCCGAAGTTTAGTAAAAAATATAGATTTATTATACAGAGCCTGCCGATAAAACGGAAATCACGTTTAGTATTCGGTGATGAATAATTTTCCTATACATGGCAAAAGGTACTACTGACAATTTAAGGAAGGATGAATGGAGACAATGGACAAAGAAAATCAAGAGATGACCTTAACGAATCGACAAGGTCATCCGATTTCAGATAATCAAAACATACGAACAATTGGAAATCGAGGACCATCAACGCTCGAAAACTACCACTACATCGAGAAAATATCCCATTTTGATCGGGAGCGCATTCCAGAACGTGTTGTACATGCACGCGGTGCCGGTGCCCATGGATATTTTGAGGCCTATGGTAAAGTAGGTAATGATCCTATATCTACCTATACACGTGCCAAGCTTTTTCAAGAGGCAGGTAAACAGACTCCTGTATTTGTCCGATTTTCTACAGTCGTTCACGGCAATTACTCTCCAGAAACATTTCGTGATCCCCGTGGATTTGCCACAAAGTTTTATACCGAGGACGGTAACTGGGACTTAGTCGGCAACAACTTGAAGATATTCTTTATTCGCGATCCGTTGAAGTTCCCGGACATGGTTCATGCCTTCAAACCAGACCCCGTCACCAACCTGCAAAACCCAGAGAAAATGTTCGATTTTGTATCGAATTCTCCTGAGGCCACTCACATGATCACATTCCTGTTCTCTCCGTGGGGGATTCCAGCCAACTATAGACAAATGCAAGGGTCTGGTGTGAATACCTACAAGTGGGTCAACCAAGACGGACAAGCAGTATTAGTCAAGTATCATTGGGAACCGCTGAAGCAAGGGATGAAGAACCTGACTCAAAAGGAAGCAGAAGGCATACAGGGTAAAAACGTAAGTCATGCCACGCAGGATTTGTATGAAGCCATCGAGCGAGGCGAGTACCCGGAATGGGAGCTCTGTGTTCAAATCTTGAGTGATGACGAGCATCCTGAGCTCGACTTCGACCCGCTTGATCCGACGAAGCTTTGGGATCATGAACAATTTCCTTTTTTACCTGTGGGCAAAATGGTACTGAATAAAAACCCGGAAAATTACTTTGCCGAAGTCGAGCAGGCCGCTTTCGGTACGGGGGTTCTGGTAGATGGTCTTGATTTTTCCGATGACAAGCTGTTACAGGGGCGAACATTCTCCTACTCCGATACCCAACGATACCGCGTGGGAACGAACTACCTTCAGCTGCCGATTAATGCCCCCAAAACGCGTGTAGCCACGAACCAACGGGATGGGCAAATGACTATCATGGTGGATCGGGCACCCGGGCAAAATCCGCATGTGAATTACGAGCCTTCCTCGCTTGGCGGGTTAAAAGAAGCCGTTCCTTCCGGCAAAGAACATCAACCTATGTATAATGACAAATTAGTCCGTGAAAAAATAAGCCGAACCAACGACTTCAAGCAAGCCGGAGATACCTACAGCAAATTTGAAGATTGGGAACGCGATGAATTGATTGCGAATTTGGTAGATGCGCTGAAGATATGTAAGCCGATTATCCAGAATAAAATGATTGAACATTTCACCAAGGCCGACCCTGATTACGGTCGACGTGTTTCTGAAGGTCTTGCTCAAGCTAACGTCGATTCGGCACACCTCGGTTCCGCTTCTGGAAGAGATGGCGCTGAAATTGCTGAGAACTCAGGAAAGCGAACAGATGGATATTAAAGATTAAAGACGAAACACTTGATTCAGGAACTGACCGAGTAGGCTGACAGCCTTCCGGTCTTTTTTCGTTTCCCTCGCTATCCGAATGGAAAGTTTTTACTGTAACTCGAGGCAATAGACCATACAGACGTCCCCCTTAATGAATAGTCTAGGTATTAGCTACTCCTTACCCATCTTAAATAAAGTGAGGTTGCTACATGGCAAATTCCTATACGAAACACCGAATTCGCAAAATTTCTCGCCGCTTCGGCCTGCTGCCGTTGAGTTCAGGCATGGTTGCTTCCTTTTACAGAGAAAACGCTATTATTCAAGTACAAACGGAAACTGGCATCTATGCCATGAAACCCTTTTTTCGAAACACGCTCCTCCGCACGAGTACCGTTCATCAAATGAAAACAACGGCAGCGTATATAGAACTCTTGATGAATAGCGGCTTCAGTTACATGCCCAAATGGCTCACTACCCATTCTGGGAAGTTATGGACTTTAAATCACGAACGCCCCTTCTATATGACGGAATGGATAAATGGAAGGAAATTGGAAACGAACGAAGATTTTGAAGAGCTTGGCCGGGCCCTAGCCACTCTACATACTACATCCAGTGGTCTCCTTGACACTAAAGGGCCCTTCACGCATAAACAGATCGATAAATGGAAAATCCAAGATCGCCTCTTTCGTAGACGAATGGCAAATGCTATCCAAAGGCATGAATGGAACCGCAAATGGCACAAAAAATACGGAAAATACTGTAAGCGCCTTACCAAGCGGGCATGGGCTAACTTAAGCAGCCCAGAAATCAAACATCTTTTGGAGAAGGAATCGAAGCATCCCGCATTGATACACAACGATATTACTTCCCCTAATGTCATTATTTCTGAAAACGGCCAGCTCTACATTATCGATTGGGACCGTGTTAAAGTGGGTTCCATCTATGTGGATCTAGCGAAAGCGCTCATGAACACAACACAATTCAATCCCGATTTCATATTAGCGTTGTTAAAGGGGTACGAAGAACGCCGTCCTTTAAACAAGACAGAGCGCAAACTAATTTCGTCCTTATATGGATTACCACGGGAAGCTTGGCACGCTACTCGGTTCCCTAATCACTCTAGAAGCCGTGAAATGCTTGATATTTTGGAAAAAACCTGGCATCCCCGATTAAAAGCAATGGATTTATTAGATGAATGGACAAAATCAATCCCTAAGGAGAATGAGCATGAAGATGTCCATGAAGTCGTCAATGAAGTCACAGGTTGAACAAATATATGGCATAAAAATTAAAGAAACTCTTCAAATAAAAGATATTTATAAGATTCGGACCACGAACGAGACTTATTGTTTAAAAAGTTACTCTTTCCCGGAAGAGGAGGTCAGGTTTATTACCCGGATTCTATCCTATATGGATGAGCGTGGTTTTACTCGCAGTCAAAAGGTTTCTCCTACGGTGGAGCAATCGCCCTACATGACTCATGACAGCCTTTTCTACACATTAACGAATTGGGTTGACGGACAGAGGCCAGACTTTACGAGGAGGAGAGACTTAAAGAAAGGCATTCGAACTTTAGCTAGGTTCCATTCCATAGCGGAAGGATTTCCTACAGCCGAAGCTCCAGAAGCAAGAATTCGATATATGGGGCTGGATCACGAAATTACCGAATATAAAACTCTGCTCAGTTCATACAAAATTACCGCACATTTAGCAGCACTTAGTGAGGATGTACTAGACCATTTACATCAGCCCAAAGTGATAGAGGCCATCGATACGGAACAAAAAGCTTCCTCATTTGTTCATGGCGATTACAATTATCCCAACCTAATGAAAGACAAACGGCGGAAGCTGCATTTGATCGATTTTGACAACACTTCGCTCCACACCAGAATGAAGGATTTGTCCCATATTCTTCATCGAAATTGCCTTTGGGACGGTTCGGAGATGCTTCGTTGGATCGATTATTATCAGAGATATCGTCCCTTGAGTTCTTCTGATCTCTGTCTTCTTCATGCACTTCTATCTGCACCTTATCATGTAGTCCGGAACATTAGGATTGGCGGTATTCGTTTGGCCAAAGAGATTATTCCGTCAGCCGCCCATTTGAACAAGTATCAGCGTGAGCTTAGGGCGTTGCTGTAAATGGAGTTTAAACGTAAAAACCCCCAAGCTCACATTAGAGTGAACTGGGGTTTTTGCACTTATTTTTCGCCGCTTGGTTATTTCTTCTTATAATATCCATGCTGCTCCAGCAGTTCTTTTCACCTGCCAGCCCTCTTTACACATTACTTTTGTACTTTCACGATGGTCTGACCGATTACCAAAAATCCATTTACATAGCCTCGGAATTCTAGGTTTTCATTTGGTCCTGTCCAAGTAAAATCAGAGCGTTCGAATTTGAATTGTCCGTTCTTTGCTTGGTTATAGTAACCATTGTTGCTTGTTAATGCTTTAACACCATTAAGTGTAACCGTATTAAGGTCAAATCCTTCGCTTTTGAACCCTTCAAGTAAATTCACACGAACGGTAAACACACCATTATTGCCTTTGATTACTGTTGGTGTTACTTCAATGGAACTCGCAATGTAAACAACAAACTGTTTTTGAATCGTAGTACTTAAGCCTGCAGCATTACTCGCGTTTACTGTGATTGTATAGGTCCCAGGCTTATCCAATTTAATTGCACTTTCATTAGCAATTGGTTTGCCCACAGATTCGCCTGGCTGTTTAATTGTCATACTATCGGAAATAACGCCTGACAATATATCTCGTGTAGAATAACTTAATGTTAACATCGTGTTGAGTTTATACTCGTTACTCAAATTCATTGTGATTTCCGGTGCCGTACGGTCGATCTTCACCTCTACGGTCTGTACCTTCTCTGTGTTGCCCGCTTGGTCAACCGAGTAGAAGCTGACCTGGCT
>NZ_WHOA01000124.1 GCF_013141715.1 Paenibacillus phytorum
CGACAGGCTATCGTTTTTCAGAAGTTGAAAACGATTATGAGTGACCGTGAATTTTGGGTGACGAATAGTGTACGACTCCAGAATCGGATCATTCGTTGGTTAGACATTCGGTTCCCCGAGTATTTCTCGGTGTTTAAAGACTGGACCTGCAAACGTTCCTTAGCTACTCTTAAGAAATTTCCTTCTTCGCAGGATATAGAGTCTCTATCCGTATCAGAGGTGATCACGGGATGGAGAGAGCATATGAAGCGAGCTGGTGGCTCGACTGGTATGCAGAAGGCAGCGCAGATCATCGCTCAAGCTAAGAACAGTATAGGCGAAACGACTGCTCTAAATGAAGCAAAGCAGGATTTACGATGGCTATTACAAGAGTTCGAGCAGATGGTTGAGATACTAGAGAGAATTGAAAAAGATATAGAAGTGTTGCTCAGCGAAATTCCTATGGCTGATCATCTTCGATCTATCGGCCTTGGCATTAAAGAATGATGAAATAATTATTGATAAGCTAAATGAAATAACAGAAAGGACAAAGTAGGAGATGTTGTCAGTAATCTAGGCTGGTGTTTATTTGCGTTCATGAGCGTTCCGCTAACGGGAAACGATAGCACAATTACAAATAGGCTGCCAGCATCAG